>JBKJKJ010000368.1:0-7237 GCA_046597455.1 Burkholderiales bacterium | reverse complement strand
TTCGAGGCCGATCAGGATGAGCCGGGACACCGCACCGTCGCGCAGCTGTTCCACCAGAATCTGTTGCGCCGCAGACGCCGAGCGCGGCAGGAAAGCCGAAAGATCGGTGCTGAACTGCGTGCGGCTGAGGAGTATCGCGCACGCGACGACGAAGACCAGCCAGACTGCCGCCGGCGCGCAGCGGGATTTCATCGACCGGCTTTCACTGCGGCTCTTCGGTGATCGTCATGACGGACCGATTCCCTTCAGCTTCGACGATCTCGATTCCGCGCACGCGACGCCCCTGTCCGCTGATGCGTATCACCGTCAGCAGTGCGCCCAGGTTCGCGTCGGTCGGCCTGAGCACCAGGCGCCACTGATACTCGCGGCCTTCGAGATCCACGCGATAAAAGCGGTTCAGTGCCGGCAGGTCGCCGGCAAGCGTTGCGCGTATGCTTTCCACGAGCGCCCAGATGAGCGGGTACTCCTGCAGCTGCAGAATGCGGCGCTGTTTTTTCGTCGTGTCCTCCACGACCAGCTGGTTCTGATCGAGAATCAGGCTCTGGGGCTTGGGCAGCAAGGTGTGCTTTTCCAGATGCGCGGGCGCGGCATAAAGCAGCGTGCCTGAAAATTCGAGCGGTGTGCTGAGGATGCGCAGGTGCTTGCGCTCGACGAACCGGCTCTTGACGAGTTTTACTCGGGCCAGTTCCTGCATGAGCGATTCGATGCCCCAGGGGGTGTCGGCTACCGGTTCCGCTGCCGGCGCGGGAATCGAGTACAGGCTGGCGATCCACACCAGCGCGAGGCCGCGCAGCAGGCTACCGACTCTGATGCCAGTAGTCATAGAAGTTGAACCAGTTGTAGGGTGCGCTGCGACAATAGTGCTCCAGTCTTGCGACATAGCGCTGCACCGTTTGCTCCAGGTGCGCGTTGCGCTGTGCGCCGCTCGTGCGCTCGGATTCGCCGAGCCGTTCGAAATGTATGTCGTAACGATTGCCACCGCGATAGACGCCGAACATCAGCACGATCGGCCGCTCGAGCATCGCCGCAAGGCGTATCGGTCCCAGTGGAAACTGAGCCGGCGCACCGAGAAACGAGCACGTGACCGTGCCTTCTCCGGCGATCGTGCGGTCGCCCAGCATGCCGACGAAATCGCCTCGATCGAGTGCCTGCTCGACCTTCAGCATTGCGTCCACTTTGCCCAGCGCGATCACTTGCGGGGCGCGATCGGGCTTGATCGCATCGAGCACGGCATTGAGCTTGCGCGCGTTCTCTTCGTACATCACCAGGCTCACGCGCAACCCGCGCACGTCGTCGCCGAGCGCGCGGATCACTTCGAAGCTGCCCATGTGGGCGCCGAGCAGAAAGCAGCCCTGTCCGCTCGCGACCATTTCCTTCACCAGTTCCTCTCCGTGCATGCGCACGTCAAACTGGGCGTAGCGGCCTTTGAGCAGGAAAACACGATCGAGTATGGTCGAGGCGAACGTATGGAAGTGGGCATGCAGATCGGCAGCGCGAGGCTCGCGTGCAAGCGCCCTGCGCAGATAATCCCTGGAGGCGGCGCGGGCCTTGTGCGAAAAAATCACGAAGTACGCGCACGCAGGGTAGAGCAGCCCTCGCGCCGCGCGCCGTCCCAGGGTGAGCGCGACCCATACGATGAAACGCAGTGCGAGCGTATTGCCGCGCTCGGGCCGGACGGCCCATTCGGGTGCGGATCGGCGCGCTACCGATTTATCGGGCGTGCGCTGCATTCGATCCGGCCTGCCAGAACTTTTTGATCGTGTACCGCGCACTCGAACCTGATGTCACCGGGAAGGTTGCCCGTGAATTCGATTACGACCGTATCGCCCGGGCGCGTGGGTGAGTAGAACTTCGCGGCCTTGAGCCTGCCTGGCGTCAGACTCACGCCGAGCGCCTGTTCGATGGCGCTCAAGGTCGTGCTCAGCAGCACGGCGCCGGGGATGATCGGGTTGCCGGGGAAGTGACCCGCTGCGCACGGGTGCTCGCAGGCAAATGTGTGTTCGAGGCGTGTCATCGTCACACGTCTTCCACCGGGAGCCCGGCGACCAGTGCGTCGAGCGCCTGGCGCGGCAGCTTGCCGGTGCTGTTGCGCGGAAGCGACGCGACCAGACGCAACGGCCGGGGAAGAAAAGCCGCGTCGATACGCTGCCTCAAGGCCCGCATCAGCGCCGCGCTCGTGAGGCCGGGCGCCACCGCCAGCGCCATCAGCCGCGTCACGGTCTCGCCGTTCTCCTCGGGCATGATGAAGACACCGTCGCGCACCCCCTCGATGGAATTGAGGTGATAGTTCAGATTGGCGAGTGACGTGCGCTTGCCCGCGATGTTCACCATGTCGGCGTTTCTGCCGTGGAGCAAAAAGCGGTCGGGGCCGCGCAGCTCGATGACGTCGCTCAGCAGCACTTCAGTATCGACGTGACCGCCTTTGACCCACGTTCCTTCTTCGTCCTGGCGCAATTCAACACCCTCCAGCGTCTGCCACTCGGGCGACTGTACGGTGCATCGGGTCGCGACCTGTCCCGCTTCGGTGCACCCGTAGACTTCGTGCAAACGCACCGCGAAACGTGACTCTGCTGCAGCGGCGAGCTGAGGTGACAAGGGCGCAGTCGCGCAGACCAGAAAATCCAGCGGCGGCAGCTCGATGTCCTCGGAAAGCAGCGCGCGCAGATGAACCGGCGTGGTCACCAGGCCGCGGGGACGCGGCGTGCGCGCGAGCGCGGTGCATACGTCGGCTGGATAGAAAGGGCGCCCGGCGTGCATCGCAAGACCGCCCTGCAGCGCGAGGAGGACGGTGGATTCGAATCCATACATGTGTTGAGGCGGTACCGTCCCGACGATGGCTGCGCCTGCGCGTCCGGCGAGTCCCAGCCTCGCGCGTTCCGCACGCGCGCCTCTGACCAGGCCGCCCCAGGTCTTTGGATGCGGCGCCGGGTGCCCGGTGGAGCCCGAGGTCAGCACGATCGCGGCCATTCGCGCAGCTGGAAACGCGGGCACGTCGAACGCGTCCGGCGCGCCGCAGTCGAGCTCGGGGAACGCGAAGGTCTCGAGCGGGGTGCAGGCGTGATCCGTGTCGGCAAGGCCGTATGCGTCGGGATAGCTTTCCAGCAGGTGACCGAGTAGCGCGGGCGTATGGTTGGGCGGCAGCAGCGTGATCTGACCCCGCACGAGCGCGGCGGCGAAGCCCACGGTGAAGCGATAGCGATCAGCGCACAGGTTGACGACATGGCCGGCAGCCGGCAGCTGCGCTGCCAATTGCGACACGTCGTGCAGGAAGCTCGCAGGCCGGATCGGCGTGCCGCGGCTATAGGCGAACACGGCGTCCGCGCCGAACTCGCGTATGAGGGGCAGGTCAGTGTCCGGCATGCGCGACCGGTAGCGACGATACACGGGAACGAGACACCTTCGTGACCGCAGCGACTAAAGCGGGCTGGCGGCTCATGAGCCGGCCACGTGCGGGTCCGATGTCACGAGCCGTGGGCCGACGGCGCGCGGTCCGGGAGGGGTTTGTGCTCGTTGAACACCTGCACACCTTTCATGATCGAGGCGTGCGGGAAATCCCGGTGACGCGTGATGCGATAGACGTACTCGATGCCGAACATGAGCGCGAGGAGCGGAAAATTCAGCACGTTGACGAACACCGACCACACCTCGAGCGGGGCCAGCGTGAAAAGTGCAGCTGAAATGACGACCTGCGCGGCGAAGAACACGCACCACGCCCGCGTCAGGCGTCGCGTATAGGCCTCCATGACGGGCGGCAGGCTGCCGTGAACGCTGCGTGCGAAACGGGTGATCAGTGGCTCGCGTCCGGGTGCGAGGGTGCGTCCGAACGACCACAGCAAGGCGACATAAATCGCGGTGTGCGGGATGCCGTACGCTGCCGCGAGGCCCAGGCGCGCCTCGTGTTCGATGAAGAAAATCGCGACTGCGGCTGCAAGCAGGAACAACGTCCAGCGACGCTTGTGTTGCGCGCACCGTGCGATCCAGACGCCGAGGCCGAGCAAGGGCAGGACAGACAATGCGAAGCGCACGTAATTCGGCTGGCCGTCCATCATCGCCGAATGGATCAGCAGCTGATAGCCCACGCAAGCGGGAACCAGGAGCGCCTTCCACCATAAGCCGGCCCAGCGCTGCATCTACCGTGTCCGGTGCGCCTGGATATAGCCGCTGAGCGTGCGCAGCGATGCGAATATCGTCGAATTGTTTTCGTCGCCGGCGCTGATTTTGACGCCATAGGTTTTCGAGATGACCAGCGCCACTTCCAGGATGTCGATGGAGTCCAGCCCCAGCCCGTCGTGATAGAGCGGGGCCTCGGGATCGATGTCAGCGGCAGCGACTTCCAGGTTGAGCGCCTCCACGATGAGTTGCGCGAGCGCGTGCTCTTCCGCCGCGCCTGCACCCGATGAATGTTGTGCCGCCGTGTCGCTCATTCCTGCCTGCCTCGTGCATTGCGAAAGAGTGCCGATAGTGCCTGCTTCGCCGGATTGCGGATCTGAAGTCCGGTTCGTGCGCGCCGTCATTATAGCCGCTCGGCTTCGCGGGTCTGCGCGCCGCCTGGCTATCCGCGCAGTGTGCCCGGCGGTACTATCGCTTCATGGCACCCTTACACTTCGAACCGTCATCTTGAGATCCAACGACCCCCTCCTCGACGAGTTCTGCGACGCCCTGTGGCTCGAGGATGGGCTCGCCCGCAATACGCTCGAGAGCTACCGGCGAGACCTGCGCCAGTTCGGCGTGTGGCTCGAAAGCGCCACCGGCAGCGACCTCACCGGGGCCGGCCATGGCGACATCCAGGCGTATCTGGGCCACCTGTTCGCCCGCAAGGTGCGCGCATCGAGTGCCTCGCGCCTGCTTTCGAGCCTGAAGCGCTTCTTTCGCTATCTCGTGCGTAACGGCAAAGTTGCCGTGGATCCGACGCTGAGGATCGACTCGCCGAAGCTGCCGCGCGGGCTGCCGAAGACGCTCACCGAAAGCGACGTCGAGAGCCTGCTCGATGCGCCCGACGTCGATACGCCCCTCGGCCTGCGCGACAAGGCCATGCTCGAGATGCTTTACGCGAGCGGGCTGCGTGTCTCGGAGCTCGTCACGCTCACAGTGGCCCAGGTGAGCCGCGACATGGGTGTCGTGCGGGTGATGGGCAAAGGCTCCAAAGAGCGCCTCGTGCCGCTGGGCGAAGAGTCGCTGGCGTGGCTCACACGCTACCTGAACGAAGGCCGCCCGGTGACACTCGCGGGAAAAGCGAGCGACGACCTGTTCGTGACCTCGCGCGGCGAGTCGATGACGCGGCAGGCTTTCTGGTACGTCATCAAGCGCTATGCTGCGCGCGCGGCACTCGCCAAACCGATCTCACCGCATACGCTGCGCCACGCGTTCGCAACGCATCTGCTCAACCACGGTGCGGATCTGCGGGTGGTGCAATTGCTGCTCGGCCATTCCGATATTTCGACGACGCAGATTTATACCCACGTGGCGCGCGAGCGCCTGAAGCAGCTGCACGCCAAGCACCATCCGCGAGGCTGAAGCGGGCGCGCACGGCGTTGACCGAAGTCTCTTTCCTCGGGTTATCTACCGCGGCGCGGTGGCGGGCTCCTCACGCGTGCGCTCGATGGTCACGCCCAGGCGCTTCACGCCTTTGAGGGCGCCGAGTTTGGTGACGCTCACGCGCAGCCACGGCGTGCCGAACTCGGTCAGCACGAGCTGGGCGATGTGCTCTGCGAGGGCTTCGACGAGGAGAAAGCGGTTTTCGGCGAGGCTTTGCTCGATGCGCGCGACGACTTTGGCGTAGTCGATGGTGTCGGCGATCTTGTCGGATCGCTTGACCCGCGGCGGCAGGGCGAACTCCAGATCGAGTTGCACCGTCTGCGGCACGCGACGTTCCCACTCGTACACGCCGATCAGGATTTCGAGCCGGAAATCGCTGATGAAAATGGTGTCCATCGAATTCCAGGAGTCGGGATTGAAGATTCAGAACCCGGATTCGGGGCGAGTCCTGACAAAAAGGGGAACGCAGCGAATCGCGTTAAAATTCGAACATCATTGTATGTGAAAAGAACCGTGACGACTTTAACGCTGACGCTGATTGCATACCTGATCGGATCGATTTCGTTCGCCGTCATTGCGAGCCGCGCTTTCGGCTTGCCGGATCCGCGCACCTATGGTTCCGGGAATCCCGGCGCGACCAATGTGCTGCGCACCGGCAAGAAACCCGCGGCCGCGCTCACATTGCTGGGCGACAGCGGGAAAGGTTGGCTGGCCGTAGCGATCGCGGCGCATTTCGCGCCGGCCGAGTCCGTCGAGTTCGCGATGGCGATTGCGGGTGTGTCGGTCGTCATCGGGCACATGTATCCGGTGTTCTTCCGGTTCGCAGGCGGCAAGGGTGTGTCGACTGCGCTCGGCGTGCTGGTCGCACTGAATCCCTATGTCGCAGTCGGAACTGTGGCGACGTGGCTCGTCGTGGCCGGATTTTTCCGCATCTCGTCGCTTGCCGCACTCGTGTCGGCGCTGTTCGCGCCTTTCTTCACGCTCATCCTCTACAACTACGCGCATCCGTACGTGGTCGCGGTGGGTGCAATTTCGGCACTGCTGATCTGGCGCCACAAGACCAACATTCGCAACCTCCTTGCGGGAACGGAAGGGCGGCTCGGCAGCAAGAAAAGTGTCTAGCGTTTGGCGATGAGGCCGGCTTGAGGCCGGGCTTTCGAAACCGTCAGGCAGTCCCGCACGCCGTTGCCGGTGGCGCAAGCTCATCGAGGGGCCATCTGGGGCGCACTCCGAACCTGAGCACGTCCTTGTGTTCGCTGCGCTCCAAGCGCTTCGCGCCGGCGAACGCGATCATGGCGCCGTTATCGGTGCAGAATTCGAGCGCAGGATAGTAGACCGTGTAGCCTGAGCGTTCGGCGCGGGCCGTGAGACGCTCGCGCAGCAGGCGGTTCGCGCCGACGCCGCCCGCGACGACCAGCCGGGTCAGCTCGGTGCGTTCGAGGGCAGCCAGGGATTTCGCAACGAGCACCTCGACGATCGCCGCCTGGACTTCCGCCGAGAGATCGGCGCGTCCCTGCTCGTCATTCTCCTCGAACGGCCGGGCGCGCACTTCGGTGAGCACGGCGGTCTTCAGGCCGCTGAAGCTGAAGTTCAGGTCGCCGCTGTTCAGCATCGGGCGCGGCAGCTTGTAGCGCCCGGGTCGCCCGCGTGCGGCAAGACTGGCGATGGCCGGTCCGCCGGGGTAGCCGAGGCCCATCAGCTT
>JBKJKJ010000320.1:0-23940 GCA_046597455.1 Burkholderiales bacterium | reverse complement strand
CTGCTGCAGCTCGGCCAGCCACGGATTCGAGCGCGTCTCGTCGCCCCCGCCTTCGTATTCGACGAGGCGCCCGCTCGTCATGATGAGCGGATACTGCTGCACGGCGTTCTTGTTCGCCTGCTGCACCGTCTTGAAGAGCACCGGCACGCGCCAGCGAACCTTCTGATCCTCGTGCGTCGGGTACTTGTCGATCAAGTCGGGACGCGGGCTGTACAACGCCTCGCGATGCAGCGGAATCGGATCAGGGAAGTTCCACACGTCCGCACGCGCTTTTGCGTTGCCGAACGGATGACATCCGTGGTTCTTCATGACCACGCGCTGGATGCCTCCGGACAGGTCGGTCTTCCAGTTCTTGCCTTCCGCCGCAGCCTTTTCCGGCTCGGTGAGCTCATCCCACCATCCGAGCTTTTTCAGGAGCACGTGATCGAATTCCGGATAGCCGGTTGTGATGTCGGCGCCGCTCGAATGCGATCCGTCCTCCGCGAGCAGGCTCACGCCGTCGCGCTCCACGCCGAAGTTCGCGCGGAAGTTGCCGCCGCCTTCCATGATGTGGCGATCGGTCTGGTAGAGGTTGGGCGACCCAGGGTGCTTCAATTCCGGCGTGCCGTAGCACGGCCATGGCAATCCGTAATAATCGCCGTCGAGCACGTATCCCGTTTTCTTGTCGATCCCGCCTTTGGCGCGCAGCGTCTTCACGTCGAAGACGTGCATATTGCGCATGTGCGCCTGGAGGCGTTCGGGTGATTGCCCGGTGTAGCCGATGGTCCACATGCCGCGGTTGATTTCGCGCAAAGTGTCTTCCATCGACGGCTCATCCATGCCGCCTTTGCCTTTCTGCAGCTTGATCTTGGCGACGAACTCTTTCTCGTAGCCGAACTTCTGCGCGAGCTGGTACATGACCATGTGATCGGTTCGCGACTCGAACATCGGCTCGACCACGCGTTCGCGCCACTGCAGCGAGCGGTTCGACGCCGTGACCGATCCTTCGCACTCGAGCTGCGTTGCGGCAGGCAGCAGATACACGCCGTCTTTGCGCGCGAGCGCCGCCATCGCCGCGGTCGCAGACGGATACGGATCCACGACAAGCAGGAAATCGAGCTTCTTCATCGCCTCGAGCATTTCCTTGCCGCGATTCTGGCTGTTCGGCGCATGACCCCAGTAGACAACGCCGCGCAGGTTCGAATCCTGGTCGATGTTCTCGTTCTTCTCGAGCACCGCGTCGATCCAGCGCGAGACCGTGATGCCGGGCTTTTCCATCATCGTCTGGGAGGCGAACTGTTTTTTCAGCCACTCGTAATCGACGCCCCACACCGCGGCGAAATGCTTCCACGAGCCCGTGGCAACGCCGTAATAGCCTGGCAGTGAATCGGGATTGGGACCCACGTCAGTGGCGCCCTGCACGTTGTCATGGCCGCGATAGATGTTGGTACCGCCGCCGGACACGCCCACGTTGCCCAGCGCGAGCTGCAGGATGCACGATGCGCGCACGATCGCGTTGCCGTTGGTGTGCTGGGTCTGACCCATCGCCCAGACGATGGTGCTCGGACGGTTCTTCGCCATCGATTCGGCGACGTCACGCACCTCGGCTTCTTTCATGCCCGTGACGCGCTCGACTTCCTCGGGCGTCCACTTGGCGGCTTCGGCGCGCACTTTGTCCATTCCGTAGACGCGCGCCTGGATGTATTGCTTGTCCTCCCAGCCGTTCTTGAAGATATGGTGCAGCATGCCCATGAGAAATGCGACATCGGTCCCGGAGCGTATGCGGTAGAACTTGTCGGCTTTCGCCGCCGTGCGCGTGAACCGCGGATCGACGACGATTATTTTGGCGCCCCGCTCCTTCGCGTGCAGGGTATGCAGCATCGAGACCGGGTGCGCTTCGGCCGCGTTGCTGCCGAAAAACAGAATGCACTTGGAGTTCTGCTCGTCGTTATACGAGTTGGTCATCGCGCCATAGCCCCAGGTGTTGGCGACACCCGCGACCGTGGTGGAGTGGCAGATGCGCGCCTGGTGATCCATGTTGTTGGTGCCGAACATCGACACGAACTTGCGGAACAGGTAAGCCTGCTCGTTGTTGTGCTTGGACGAGCCGATCCAGAATACCGAGTCAGGCCCCGACTCCTTCCTCAGCTGCAGCAGCTTCTGGCTGATTTCGCCCAGCGCGACGTCCCACGAGATGCGCTGCCATTTGCCGCCAACCAGCTTCATCGGATACTTGAGCCGATGCGAGTCGTGGGTCATGCCGTGCTCGCGTATCGAAGCGCCTTTCGCGCAGTGCGCGCCGAGGTTGATCGGCGAATCGAAAACCGGCTCCTGCCTGATCCACACGCCGTTCTGCACGACGGCATCGATCGCGCAGCCGACGGAGCAATGGGTGCAAACGGTACGCTTGGTTTCGAGCGGCGAGGCAGCGGGTTGATCAGCAGCCTTCGCCTCGCCGACGATGCTGAAAGGTAACTGACTCGCGAGTGCGCCGGTTCCGAGCGTGATCCCCGAGGTTTTCAGGAACGAGCGGCGATCCACCGTGCGCCCGAGCATGCTGGATACCGGACGTATGAGGCGGCTTTGCGCCGCGGCGACGCCCGTCGACTTGCGGGTCAGCATGGCTGCCCTCCTCAGATTCTGGCGGTACGGTAATAGTTGCGAATGTGCTCGGTCAGCTGATAGCCCGCTGTCGATTTCTTGCTCGCGTCCGCAGAAGGGGCCGGGTCCGGCGTGGTCTTGGCAACGATTGCGGCTGCCGTGGCAGCGGTGCCGGCGGTCGCGGCAAGAAGAAAGCTGCGGCGCGTAATCCTGGACTGAGGTTTGTTCACTGCAAGTTCCTCCTCGTGCGACATCATATGAGTATGAGCTCTACAGGCAACGAATCTACGCTCGAAAGTGGAGTGAGGCAACAGCTTGATGATGAGGGTTACAGGTGCAATGAATCAGTTATTCCCGCCCTGCATGTCGAATGCCTCGCGCTCGACGGTCAGGAAAGCACGCGCGAGCGCAGCCACCGCGCGATAGAACGACGTCGTGGCACGCGCTTCTATTGCATTGCAGAAAGTCCCCAGTCCCGTATAGACGAAGTCGTCGAAGAACACCTGCTGCTCGTCGAGCGGCCGCCCGCGTTCGATCAGCCAGCGCATCACATCGCAAACGGCTGAAACGTGGTCTTCGATCTCGAAAACGGAGTCGTGGCGCGCGAGCCCCCACGCCACGAGATGCTCGCGCAATGCCAGCAGATGCCGGTCAGGGGCCTGCGGAACGGCATAACCCGACGTATAGGGCGTCACGGGCGCTTTGCCGGCCCCCACGAAGAGATCGTCGTACTCCTGGCGCAGCGCCCGCGCATCGATCCCCTGGCACGCGGCCTGCAAATCGCGAAGCGCGCGGGCGTACGCCCCCGATTGCGGCGGCGGGTCGTCGGCTTGAATCTGAAGGCCCGAAGCATCCTCGGCGATCTGCGGCACCCCCGCGAGCCGCTTGAGCAACTCCACGTCCGAAGGCGCGTAAAAGAGCCTCGAGATCAGCGCATAGCAATCGGCACGCGCGCGGTCTTCCTCGCATAACTCGGGCTTGTCGATGCGGTCGTTCACGAGATCAGTCCTTCCCGCCAACCGCCGGATACTCGAATATGGTGGCGCCGTCGGTCGGTTCCATCAGGTCCAGCACACGGCAATCGGCGCACATTTGCAGGCGCCGTAAAGCAACCGGCGTGCCGAACATGGCGTGACTGCTCAACCGTCCTAGCATGCTGTCGATCATCTGCCGCGTGCCGAACGGCTTCGCGCAACGCACGCAGTTGAACGGCTCGGCCTCATTGAGTATCACAGCCGTTTTGGCTTGAGCGCCGAGAAGCAGGCGCGGCTCGAGCGTAATCGCATCCTCCGGACACGTTTTTGCGCACAGGCCGCACTGCACGCAATTGCGCTCGATGAATTTGAGTTGCGGTGCGTCCTTTCCGTCGATGAGCGCGCTCGCCGGACACGCGCCCACGCAGGCGAGGCACAGGGTGCACTTGTCGCGATCCACGACGACCTGTCCGAACGGCGCGCCAGCCTTGAGCGCAATGATTTCCGCCGGCACCGGCGCACTGCGCGCAAGATGGTCGATGGCGAAGTCCAGCGTGCGACGTTTTTCATTGGAGAGATTGAACGTCGCCACCGGTAGCGCCGTGCAGCGGTCGAGCGCCCACAGCGCGCCGTCCAGCGTCTGCACGTCCGTCGCTTCGAGCAGCTTGAACCGTACGCCGTCGTAACCGAGTCCTCCCAGAACCGCGTCCGCAAAATCGAGCTCGCGCGCGAGCGCTGCGCGATATTCCGGCGCTTCGCTGCCGGCGCAAAGGACGACGACCTGGGACGCACCGACGGCGAGCGCGCCGAGCAGCAGGTCAGGGCCCAGCGCCGCCACGTGCATCACTTCGAGCGGGATCACGTGCGCAGGCAGACCCCGTCCGCGGCGCGCAAGTCGACCGATGAGCTCACGACCTTCCGTCGTGTTGTGGAAAAGCAGGCACGCAGGCTCGCCGCCTGCCCGGCGATAAGCGCCGAGGGCCGCACGGATACGCGTGCCGAGGTCCGCGACCCTGGGGTATGCGTAAGTCATGGCCCCCGTCGGACACACGCTGGCGCAGCCGCCACAGCCCATGCACAGATGCGAATCGACCAGCACGCGGTTGTTTGCCACGTCGCTGGTGATCGCGGATGTCGAGCACACGTCGACGCACTGGGTGCAGCCGACGATTCCGGATCGGCTGTGCGCGCAAATGCGCTCCTCGTAGGCGTAATACCGCGGCTTTTCGAACTCGCCGACAAGTTGTGCGAGCCGCGATGCCGCCAACGCCTGCTCCAGCGGATCGCGTCCGGGTGCGAGGTAGCCTTGGGGCGGCTGACTCGTGCGCAGGATCGGATCGGACGAAAGATCGAGAACCATGTCGTAGCGGTCCTCTCGCGCAGTCGTCGTGCGCTCGAAATCGATCGCTTTCACCTCACCGCACGCCGCCACGCAGCTGCGGTGCGCCGCACAGCGATCGAGATCGACCTGAAAGGTAAAGTCGATCGCCTGTTCCGGGCACGCCTTCACACAGGCGCCGCAGCGGGTGCATACATCCAGATCGATCGGATTGGCCTGCGTCCAGGTCACGTCGAAAGCGCCAAGATGTCCGCGGACTTTCACATCGCGCCCCGAGTACACCGGATACGCACGCTCCAAAGGAAGCTCGTCGGCCGCTGCGGTCTCCGTCACCAGCACGCTGACGCTGAGCTCGCCCGCCACGCGCTGCGCCCAATCGAGCGCCGCGCAAGCCGGCCCGATGATCAGCAATTGCCCGGCGGAGCGATAGGACACCACGGGAACCGGGTCAGGTGGCGGCAGGTCAGCCAGCGCGAGGAGCGCCGCCATTTTTGGCGCCGCGCTCGCGCCGTCCTGGGACCAGCCTGCGTTCTCGCGTATGTTGATGAAGCGCAGCTCGCCCGTCGCCTCGAGCGTACCGTGCACCTCGGTAAAGAGCGGGGCTTCCTGCGTGCACGCGACGAGGGTGTCGTCGCCACGCTTGATCGCGCTCTCGAAGGTCGAGACGTGCCTGCGACAAAGCTCGCTCGCCACCGCGGGGACGGCGTCGAGCTGCAGCGCGCTGGCGATCGATTTCGCATCGATCGACATGGTTCGATTGCAGTTACAGAGGAGAATCTTGCAGCGGCCGGTGGTCATGGAAGCATCTTAATTGCAGCGGTGTCGAAGCGGCGGGCGCAGGACGCGGCCGCCAAAGGAATTCGTGTTATTCAGGGCGGCTCACAATCGGCTTTCGCTGTGACGCGTCGGCGATCGGCGCCTCGGGCTCGGCGGGCTCGGCCTGCATGCCTTCGAGGGCGGGACCTGCGGTCTGCTCGTTCCCTGCCTCCGCGCCCTGTGCATCATGGGGCGTGGTCTCCTCCTCATCGTCCTTGCCCTCTGCCCAGCGCAAAATGCGCTGCGCCTGCTTCAGGCTTGCCAGCATGGCCGCCGGTATGGGCTCCGACTTCGAGTAATCGTCGATATAGACGTCGAGACCGTCCATGACGTTGAAGTGGGGGTCGCTGAAAAGCTTGCGCAGTGCGGAACGGCGCAGGTCTTCGTCGACTTTCGGATGGAAAAAACCGCGGAAGTCGGAGTCGAACGTGAGCTCGTCGAGCGGTTGGAGCAGCGGCGCCGCATCCGCGGACTCGGCCTGCGGGGCCGCAGGCTTTGCCGCCTCCGGCGGCTGCTCGCGCGCGTCCGTCTTCCTGCGCGACCAGCGGCTGAGAAAGCCTTCCTCTTCGGTTTTGCGTTCGACGTTCAAGTCATGTGTCCCGTCAGTCTCTACGTCCCATCCGCCCGGCATCCCGGGTGCTGGCATAGCGCTTGGGTTTTCTCGCCTCGGGCCGGTAGTTCGCTTCGACGAATTCGGCCATCCACGCCAGCAGGTCTGGCGGCACCTGCACCCCGTCTACCTGCTCCCCACTGTCGGCCCAGCGCGTGCCTTCTGCGTAGCTCACGGTGATCCTTTGCGGCTGCGCCACTTCATCACTGAACCGCCACAGCACGAACACCCTGGGCTGCGGAGAAGTCAGGTTCAGGTAATAACCTTCAGCCTCGTCACGCCTCAAGTCGAGCTTATGTCCCGGAAAGAGAAACTGGGTAATGCCCGCGCTTCGCACGATGATCGTGGGCGCTGTCCCCGGCTCACTCGAGTCCTGCACGATGCCTTTGGCCTCCCACTGTTCGCTCGCCCACCGGTTCGCCAATTCGGTGCGCTCCATGATCACGGCGACGGGATACGATCGGGTCGGTGTAGGGCATTCGCTCATCGGGCCATTGTGCGCCAGCCGCATTGCACATTCAACCTTGGAACTCGCGCCAAAGTCCTGATTTAAAAGTGGTCATTTGTTGCGCCGCATGCGCCGCGGCTGCGATAATACCCGTTCCGTGACCCGCTCCACACTTACAGCGGCCCCCGCTGACGCCCCCGCCGCCGCCACTGGCCGCACACAAACGCCTGCCCTTCGCGACGCGCTGGGGCGGCCCCTGCGCGACCTTCGCATCTCGGTGACCGACCGGTGCAACTTTCGCTGCGTTTACTGCATGCCGAAGGAAGTGTTCGGTAAGGATTACGCATTCCTGGAGCGCAATGCGCTGCTCAGCTTCGAGGAAATCACCCGGCTCGCCCGAATTTTCCAGGGCCTGGGTATCGAAAAAATACGGCTCACCGGTGGCGAGCCGCTGGTACGCCGTAACCTCGAGCAGCTCGTTGCGATGTTGAGCGCGCTACCCGGCCTCGATCTGACGTTGACCACGAACGGCTCGATCCTGGCGAAGAAGGCGCAGGCGCTTAAAGCGGCCGGACTGAAGCGCGTCACGGTGAGCCTCGATGCGCTGGACGATCCCACCTTCATGCGCATGAACGACGTCGATTTCCCCGTCGCGCGAGTGATCGAAGGCATAGACGCCGCGGCCGCAGCCGGGCTGAGCCCGATCAAGGTCAACATGGTGGTCAAGCGCGGCACCAACGAGGCGGGCATCGTTCCGATGGCGCGATTCTTTCGCGATCGGGGCCACATCCTGCGCTTCATCGAATACATGGATGTAGGTGCGACCAACGGCTGGCGGCTCGACGATGTGGTGACCGCGCGTGAAATCGTGCAGATGATCGATGCCGAAATGCCGCTGGAGCCGGCAGATGCGAACTATCGCGGCGAAGTCGCGGAGCGCTGGCGCTATCGCGACGGTTCGGGCGAGATCGGCGTCATCGCGTCGGTTACTCAGGCTTTCTGTCAGGACTGTACCCGGGCGCGAATTTCCACCGAAGGCAAGCTCTACACCTGTCTCTTCGCGACCGCCGGCCACGACCTTCGCACGCTCATGCGCGAAGGCGCCACCGATCTCGACCTCGAACGCGAGATACGGTCGATCTGGACGCGCCGCAGCGATCGGTACTCGGAGATCCGCACGTCGCAAACGGTGGAAGTGAAGAAAATTGAAATGTCTTACATCGGGGGATAGGCAGGCAATGGCCTCGACTCTCCGACCCCGGTTATCCAGCGCCACCCGACCGCTCACTTTTGAAGTCGAAGCCCTCAACGAGCGCGGCGAGGTATTGCCGACGGCGATCGCCGGCGAACATCCGCTGACCCTGTACGTCGACAAGCGCGAGATCGTCACGCTCATGACACTGGGTCAGGCGCCAGAGGCGCTCGCGCTGGGCTACCTGCGCAACCAGCGGCTCGTCAGGTCCCTCGACGAGATCGCCGAAGTCCAGGTCGACTGGGAAACCGACGCGGTGGCGGTGACGACTCGAACCCCCATCGCGGGTCTCGATGAAAAAATGGAAAAGCGCACGGTCACCACCGGCTGCGGACAGGGCACGGTGTTCGGAAGCCTGATGGACGAGGTCGACACCATACGCCTGCGCAACGACGTGCAGTTGAGCGAGGAGACGCTCTACGACCTGCTCGATGCGGTGCGCAGGCACGAGACGATCTACAAAAGCGCAGGCGCCGTGCACGGCTGTGCGCTTGCCAATGGATCGGACATCCTTTATTTCGTCGAGGACGTGGGCCGCCACAATGCGGTCGACGCGATCGCGGGGCAGATGTGGCTCGACGGGATCGATGGCGCCGACAAGATTTTTTACACGACGGGCCGGCTGACCTCTGAGATGGTGATCAAGACGGCGCAGATGGGCGTGCCGTTTCTGGTCTCGCGCTCGGGCCTCACGCAAATGGGCCACCGGATCGCGTCGCAGGTGGGCATGACGATGATCGGCCGTGCCGTCAACAAGCACTATCTGCTGTTCACGGGGCGCGAGCGCTTCGTCAAAAGCGTGAGCCCCACGATGCTCGCGTAAGGCCGTGCCGCCGTTTTCGACGATCGGTGCACAGGTGAGCGGCGTCGTGCTCGCAGGCGGCCAGGGCCGACGCATGGGCGGCGTCGACAAAGGCCTGAAGGTCCTGCGCGGAAAACCCATGGTGCTGTGGGTGATCGAGCGCTTCGCACCCCAGGTCGACGAAGTGCTGATCAATGCGAACCAGAACGTCGACACCTACGCCGCTTACGGTCATCGCGTGATTCCGGATGCCATCGGCGGATTCGCCGGCCCGCTCGCGGGCTTGCATCGCGGCCTGCGCGAAGCCCGTCACGAGCTGGTCGCCACAGCGCCGTGCGACTCCCCCTTCCTGCCCAACGATCTGGTGGCGCGCCTGCATGCCGCTCTGGAACAGCACGGTGCGCAACTTGCGGTGGCGCGCACGGGCGATCAACCCCATCCCGTCTTCTGCCTGTGCCGCAGAAGCGTGCTTCCCGGGCTCACCGCGTTCCTGGAAAGCGGGGGCCGCAAGATCGATGCGTGGTACGCGGCACTGGCGGTTGCGGAGGTGGCTTTCGATGACGAGGCCGGTGCTTTCAGCAACATCAATACCGCCGGTGAGCTTGCTGATTTCGAAACCGCGTCGGCGATGCCCGTTTCAGGGTCTGACGATACGCACCGGTGAGCGGTCCGCGCGGGCGGGTTGTTCCAGCAAGGCTTCGAACTTGGCGACGGTTACCGCAGCACTGTAGAGAAAGCCCTGCCCCTGGTCGCAGCCCATCGACGCGAGTTGCGCGTGCTGTCGCTCGGTCTCCACGCCTTCTGCGACCACTTTGAGCTGCAGGCTGTGTGCGAGCGCAATGGTGGCCCGCACGATTGCTTCGTCACTTGCCGATGAACAGATGTCGTCGACGAACGAGCGGTCGATCTTCAGGCAGTCGAGCGGAAACTGGCGCAGATAGCTCAGGCTCGAGTACCCGGTTCCGAAATCGTCCACTGACAACTTCACGCCTATGGCGTGCAGCTCGTTCAGTATTTGCGCGGCCTTGGCGGGGTTGGTCATCGCCGTGCCTTCGGTGATCTCGAGCTCCAGACATTCTGCCGGCAAGCCCGAATCGGCGAGTGCGCGAGCCACGACAGACGCCAGATCGTTCTGGCGAAACTGACGGGGTGACAGATTCACCGCGATGTTGATCGCATGGCCTGCGCGATGCCAGACCGCAGCCTGCGCGCATGCCGTACGCAGAACCCATGCGCCGATGGGTACGATGAGCCCGGTCTCTTCGGCTACAGGGATGAACCGCGCGGGGCTCACGGCACCCAGGTCCGGATGCGTCCATCGCAGCAGCGCCTCGGCGCCGGTGATGACGCCGGTTCTGAAATCGAGCTTCGGCTGGTAATGCAGGCGCAGCGCGCCATCCCGTAGCGCGTTGCGCAGCCCCGCTTCGACACTGAATTCCGCAGCCGTTTCCGACGGCCGCAAGCCATCGCTGAACTGATGCCCCGCCCCGCCCTCCTGCTTGACACGGTTCATCGCCCGCTCCGCGGCCTCGATCAGCGTATGGGCGTCCGCGGCGCTTGCCGGATACGACGCGATGCCAATGCTCGCGGTGACGAAGATATCCCGCCCCCTGATCAGGAGGGGCGCGCAAAGCGCGCTTTGGGCGTTCTCCGCCACCCCGTTCAGATACTCGGGCCCATGGGTCCCTTCCACCAGGATCGCAAACTGGTCGGCGCCCAGGCACGCGAGCGTATCGACTTCACCCAGGGTCGCGGCGACGCGGGCCGAGACCTCGCGCAACAGGGCGTCCCCACCGTCATAACCGAGGCTCTCGTTGAACTTGCGGAACCGGTCGAGATCGATGATCAACACGCCCACCGACTCGCCCCGCCGCTTCGCGTGCCCGATCGCGACACCGACCCGGTCACGAAAGAGGCTGCGGTTCGGAAGGCCCGTCAGGGCATCGTAATGCGCGAGATGATGCGCGCGCGCTTCGGCGTGTTTGCGGTCCGTGATGTCGCGCGTGACCGCCAGCATCCGAACCGCTACGCCTTCTTCCGGCATGAACGGCGTGGTGTGCGACGCCACCCAGCGACGGGTGCCATGCAGACCGACAATCTCGAATTCGAGGTCGCAATTTTCCCCCTTGAGGGTGCGCCGGAGCGCGTCGCTGAAGCGGACCCGGTGCTCCGGTACCACCACATTGATCAGGCCGCGCTTCTGAATGTCCTCCACGCTGCTCGCCTCGAGGAACATCAGCCCCGATCGATTGATGCTGATGAGCATGCCCTGTGCGTCGACCACCTTGACGCAAGCGGGCTCGTTGTCGAGTATCGCCCGCAGGTGCTGTTCGCTGCGGGCGATGTCGCTCACGAACTGGTGCCGTTCGATCACGCGGGCCAGTTGACCTGCGACGCTCTGGACATTCTCGAGCAACAGGTCATCGCACGCTCGGCGCTCCCGGGCGAAAAACTCCAGCACCGCGAGCGTCCTGCCGCCGGATACCACTGGGAAGCCGAAAGCGCAGTGCATGCCGCCGGCGCGCAGCTCCCCAGTTTCGGGCGCACTTTGCGCGTCTTCCAGATCTTCCAGCCAGATGGCCTCCTGCACCTGCAGCAGGCGTGAGATGAAAGGCACGGCCGGAGAGGCGGAAATACCGGATGGCGCAACGCCGCCCGGCGCGGCCCCTTCCTGCGGCGGCGTCACGTGCAACACCAACGAAACCGGGCGCGCCGAGCCTTCAGTGAACGTCAGGAGGTGCCCGAGATCCCACCGCCCGTGCTGACAGATGAGGTGCAGGCACGCGTGGAGCGCGGCGTGCGGTGTGGCAGCCTCGTTCGCCGCCCGGGCGAGCGCCTCCAACAATCCGTTCAGACGCATTCTGCGCTCGAGGTATTCGCGGTGGCGCACGATCTCCGAGATATCGCGCAGGATGACGGCCGCACCAATCACCGCGCCCGCAGCATCGCGCACGCCTGAAACATTCGCGGAGACGTGAATCACGCTCCCGTCCTTGCAGATCCTCAGCGATTCCCGGGGGGCAACCGGCTCCCCGAGGCGCAGGCGGGCGTTGTTTTCGTCCACCACGTAGTGCCGGTTGGGCGCGAGCGTCATGGCCATCGGCTTGCCGACCGCTTCTTCCGCGCTATAACCCAGCAGCCGCTCGGCTGCGGGATTCCACGACGTGATGATGCCGTCGAGCGAGCGGCCGATGATCGCGTCGTTGGCCCCCTCGACAATGGCCGCGAGTCGTGCTTTCGCGGTTGCGTCGCGCTGGCGCTCGATCATCCGCGCATAGGATCGCGAAACCCGTCCCACGCTTTCCAGCAGCGGGATATCGAGGGGCCCCGGACTGCGTCCGAAAAATTCGAGGATGGCGACGATCTCGCCGGAGACGATTACAGGGAATGCAAAGACGCACCGTATGCCCGCCTCCAGCAGCGCGGTGATGCGAGGGCCGCCGGTGCTTTCGGCAAGCTCGGGGCTTGCCAGGTCGGAAATCCAAATCGGGGCGCGCTCCCGGATCACGCGCCCGATAAAACCGCGCCGCGCCGTCGAGTAATCGAAGCACGCCGTGCGTCGCATGAACTCGGCGTAACGAGCCTCGTCTTCCGAATACCACAACGAGGTGGCCGCGATGTACTGGTGCGGCTGGCCGCCGAATGCCACCACGTGGCCGAGCGGCCACGCACTGTGCAGGCAGGTAAGCCGCAACCCTTCGGCCAAAGCGGTTTCGGCGGTCTCCGCTTCGCTGGCCACATACGCGAGCGCTTGCAGCAGACCACCGAGCGCGCCCTTCTGCAGCGGCGCGTTCTCCGCGTCCTCTCGTTCGCCCTTCAACGACGTCTGATCGAGCGCATCGTCGGCGCTTTTGCGCGTCGCCGCGATAGCCGCAGCGGCGTCTGCAGGCGGGACGCGGCGTTTCACGAGAGGCTCCGTGGGTTCGAGTCCAGCGGGACGCGCCGCGACCATGCACGCTCGATCGCCGGGACGAGTTCTTCGAAAATCTGGTCTTTGTCGATGTAGCTATCGGCGCCGGCAGCGAGGGCGCGTTCCGCATAGATGGGGCCGGCACCATGCGAAACCACGATGATGACCGCCGCCGGCAGCAGGTCCCTCAGTCGCGGCAGCAACTCGAAACCCGTGACCCCGGGGAAGCCGATATCGAGGAGCACGACACCGGGAGGATGCGACGCGCACCGCGTCATGGCGGCCGCCGCGTCGCCGGCCTCGCTCACCCGTGCTTGCACGAACCGACGCTCCAGAAGCGCGCGCAGGGCACGTCGAAGGACTGCGTTGTTTTCGATGATGAGCACGATGGCGATTGCGCTTTGAGCGGACCGATACAGGATGTCATGGGGGAGCCTACGGGCCTGCCCTATACCGGTCTGCCGGGGAAATGGGGTACCGCAGGGGCTAGCGGATGGATGGTGCCGGACGGGGAATAAGAGGTGCGCCCTCGTCGTGCCGCGTTAGCGCGGAGGCGTCAGGCCGTGCTGGACCGCAAACTTGACCAGGGCCGGCAGATCGTTGACGCCGATTTTCTTCATCAGGCGGCTGCGATAGGACTCGACCGTTTTAGGAGAGAGGTGGATGGCCCCGGCGATTTCGGCACTCGAATGACCTTCGACCACGAGTTGCAGAACCTGGCGCTCGCGGGCGCTAAGGCTGTCCACAGGGCTCCTGCGGCTCCCGAGCACGTTTCCGGAAACGCGCTCGGGCGAAATTCCCGCGCCAATGTAGCGCCGGCCGGCATACACGGCACGCACCGCCGCAATGACTTCGCTCACCGCCGACTCCTTCAGGAGATAAGCAGTTGCGCCCGCTTCGAAAGCGCGAAACAGATATTCCGAATCGGCGTGCATCGACAGAATGACGATGCGAATCGAAGGCCATTTAGCCGTGATCGTGCGGGTCGCGTCGAGCCCGTTCAGCTCCGGCATGCTCAGATCCATGATGATCACATGCGGAGCGAGCTCCGCGGCGCATTTCAGCGCTTCGCGTCCGTTGCGCGCTTCTCCGACGATAGCCATATCCGGAAGGTCAGCGAGCAGCGCGCGCAAACCCTGCCGCATGAGCGCGTGATCATCCGCCACAACGACCCTGATCCCGGTCATGTCAGCTCCAGCTCCACGGTCAGCTGCGTGCCCGCGCCGGGCGCCGACACAACCCGGAGCTTCGCCCCGATCGCATCCGCACGCTCGCGCATGGTTCGCATGCCATGATGGCCGCTCACGGGCACCGACCCGGCATCGAAGCCCGTGCCGTCGTCGCGAATGCAGAGCACCAGCGCGTCCTGCCCGTGGTGCAGCTCGAGCTCGATCATCGTGGCGTGCGCGTGCTTCGCGACGTTCGTCAGGGCCTCCTGGGCGATGCGATACAGCGCGGTCTCCACGGCTGTGGGCAGCCGCGGCAGCCCTTCGTCGCCGGATGTCCTGAGCTCGACGCCGAGCCGTGAAGCAACGCTTCTCGCATGCGAGAGCAGCGCCGGATACAGTCCGAAATCGTCGAGGACGGAAGGCCGCAGCTCAGCCATGATATTGCGGATCTCCGACGAGGTCTGTGTGAGCACCACGCGCGCATTGTCCAACAGACGCAGTGCGGCGGCGGTCTCTCCGGCCGCCAGCCTGTCGGCGAGGAGGCCGAGGGTGATATGCAGCGCGGCGACGTTCGCCCCCGTGCGATCGTGCAGCTCGCGGCTGATATTGCGGCGCTCCGCTTCCTCGACCTCCATGAGTCGCATCGACAGCTCGCGCAGCTCGCTCACCGTGCGCTGCAGCGTCTGCTCCATCTCCTTGCGCGCAGTGATCTCCACGTGACTGCCGAGCATGCGCAGGGGCGCACCGGCGGCATCGCGGATGACTTCAGCGCGGCTGTAGATCCAGCAGTAAGACCCGTCCTTGCGCCGGAGCCGGTACTCGGATTCCTGCTCCGATCTGCCGCTGGCAAGCACGCGTCTCAAGTCGTTGACCACAACCGCGCGCTCGGTCGGATGCAGCCGGTTCGCCCATTCATCGTATTGGCAGAGGACTTCTTTTTCTTCGTGACCGAGTTGCCGCATCGATTCGGCCGAAACGCGGACGACGCCGCTTTTGACATCCCAGTCCCACAGCCCCGTATGGGACGCTCTCACCGCGAGTCTGCGCGTCATCTCACTCTCGCGCAGCGCCGCTTCGGCCTCCAACCTCGCGTCGAGCATCCGGTTGAAGTGTTCGGCCACGGCGCGTAACTCGAGAGGGCCGGCAGGCCGCGCATGGGTATTGTGGCCAGCGCCTACGGCGGCCATCGTCTGTACGAGAGACGCCGCAGGCCGCGAGATGCCGCGCGCGACCAGCGCGCCGCCGAGCAGGCCGATCGCGAGCATCCCGGCCGCGAGCAGCACGCTGGAGCGAGTCTGCCGCCGCGCAGTGTCCAGCAGATCCGGCGCCGGCATACTCGCGTAGGCGTGCCAGCCATTCGTCCCGACCGCGGTATAGGCGTAGATGCGCTGCACCTGGTCGGCATCCCGCAAACGCGCTGCCCCCGTGCTGCCCGCCAGCACCCGCTCGACGATCCCGGTGCCACGAAGGCGCTTGCCCAGTTCAGGATCATTGGGGATCGAGCTGGCGAGCAGGACGCCATGGGCATCGATGAGACGAACCCTTGCGTTTGCAGGCAGCGCAGCGGAATCGACTATGGGCCGCAGCGCCGCGAGATCGATCGGTGCCGTCACGACTCCTGCGACGGCGCCTGAAGCATCACGTACCGGATAACCTGCGCTCACCATGAGCCTGGGCGGCATCACACCTACGAGCGGATCGCTCACGGCGAAGCGGCCCTCCAGCGCACCCATGATACCGGCGTGCAGGGGTGCCATCTGATCGCGCGATTCGAGCGGGAGGGCGGAGCAGACGAAGCGCCCCTCGCGGTCGAGCACTGAAATATTCGCGTACTGCGGAAGCAGCGCAAGCAGCCCACCGATCAGCGGATCGCAGTTGAGACGATCGAGCGCTCTCACCAGCGGGCGGCTCGCGAGCGCCTTGGCGAAAAACTCGGTTTCGCGCAGGCGCTCCCGTGCCTGGGCCGCGGCGGCGCTCGCTATCGCCAGGACCAGGTGCTGGGCGTCGTCCTCAGCCTCGTGCGATTCGCGCAGAATCCCCCTCGCGATATACACACACAGCGGAAGCGCTGTTGCGATCACGACCGCGTAAATAAAACGGCGGATCGGCCAGGCGCGCTTCAGGTAAGGCTTTTTCGATGTTGTAATCACGTACTCCTCACCAGGCGCAGCAGCGTGAGCTCGGTCTGCGTTCCGAAACGGACCGGCGGGCCCCATGACCCGGTTCCGGCGCTGACGTAAACCCACATACGCCCTTCTCTGGACAAGCCCGCGACATGAGGCGCATGCATCCACCGCACCACCAGCGTCCAGGGAAAGAACTGCCCGGCGTGAGTATGCCCCGAGAGCTGCAGATCGAAGCCCGCGCGCACGCCCAAGGGTGCCAGCTTCGGATTGTGCGCCAGCAGCACGCGATACGCCGCCCGGCCGCTACCGGCTGCGGCCAGGTCCGCCCGCGGCTCCAGCCTGAGGCTCGTCGCGCGCGCGGCGGGGTCCACGACACCGCCTACCAGCACCTGCGTGCCCCCCTTTTCTATGACGGCATTCGTATTCAGGAGAACACGCATCCCCATCGATCTGAAATGGGCAATCCACTGCTCGGCACCGGAATAACAATCGTGGTTTCCGAGGATGAAAAAAGTACACTCCGCAGGAAGATCCTTTAAAGGCGCAACGTCGCGCGCAAGTTCGTCGACTGCGCCGTCGACGATGTCGCCGGTGAGCGCGACGAGATCCGGTCCGAGCGTATTTGCGAGCTGCACCACGCGCTCGACGTAACGCCGACGGATCGTCAGACCGACGTGCAAGTCGCTGATCTGCACGATGCGGAAACCGACGAGATCGTCGGGTAACCACTCCACGGGGATATCGACATGCCGCACGCGCGGGCCGCGCAGTGCCACTAGCATGCCGAGCCCGAGCGCGATCACGGAACCCGCATAGACGAAACCAACGCCCGCGTGCAGCAGCGGCGCGTGCACCATAGCAAACGGCGCCGAGGTCGTGACGAGCAGCAGGACGTCGCGCACGATCGCGAGCACGACGAGAAAGCTGAGCCACGCCATGGATAGATAACTCGCGACGTGCGCGAGGTCATCGAGCCTGCCGCCTTTGCTTTCGCGGCCGCCGAACCAGTAAATCAGAGGAAGCGCCCAGACCATCAGGAACGGCAGGGCCAGAGCCAGGCGTGCCCACCCGCTCGATGCCAGCCGCCAGGCGACATACGCGTACGCCACGATCAGGATCGCCGTAACGACCAGCAAAAACGGTTGTAAAAGCCGCTTCATACACGACCGAAAGTTACGCAGTGAACCCCTGCCCGCTCACCGACGACGCCAAGACCGCATCGGGGTCACAACAGTTATCGGTAGATAGCCGAAGGATGGGAGGTTACGGAGGGAAACCTTGGGTTTCCCTCTGTTCGTTTACCGGGCCGCACGCCGTGCGGAAACCTCGGGGTGCTTTGCGTTCGTGTCAGGGCAGCCGGGGCGCGGCGGCAGGGCCACCCTCGAGGCGGGCGGCCTCAGCCACCGCGCCCAGCAACCCCACCTGGTCGTTCATCACGATTTTGACGGAGATCGACTCGAGCATCGCCTGAAAGCGGCCTTTCGCGGTGAACGCACCCATGAACGTCGTGTCCTGGAGCTTGTCCGCGATCCTGGGGGCGATACCGCCCGCGACATAAATTCCGCCGTGGGCGAGCCCCATCAGCGCCACGTTACCTGCGAAAGCGCCGTAGGCGGCAGCGAACAGGTCCAGCGTGCGCATCGCGAGCGCGTCGCGCGCGCTGAGCGCGAAGTCGGTCAGCGCCGCGGCGGGGTCGCCGTGACCCATCGCCTGGAGCAGGGCGGGCGTCGGTGCGTCCGGACCGCGTTCTCTGAGGAAGGAAAAGATCTGCGTGAGCCCCGATCCGCACAGGACGCGTTCGTACGACACGCGGCCGAACTGGCCGCGCAGGTAGACCAGGAGCTCATCCTGAAGCGCATCGACGGGTCCGAAATCCGCGTGTCCGCCTTCCGACGGATGAACGACGTAGCGCTCGCCCGACCAGACGAGCCATGCGACACCCAATCCAGTACCCGCGCCGATCACGATTCGATCCGCGCCCGGAACGAGCGTGCCCGCCTGAAGCGTCAGAAAATCGGCTTCGGCGAGCTCATCGATACCCAGTCCGGCCGCGGCGAAGTCGTTGATCACGCTCACGCGTGCGAAGCGGAATCGGCGCCCCAGCTCCGCTTCGTCGATTTGCCAGGGCAGATTGGTCAGGCGCGCACGGCCGTTCTCCACTGGACCGGCAACAGCAAGACACGCCGTCGCGACCTGCGAGACATACGGCGCCACCTCAGGTTCGCGCAGGAACGCGTCGATGACATCCTCCAGCATCGCGAACTGGCGGCTGGGGTACACACTGCGCTTGACGATAGCTCTGCGCCCGGACGCGCAGCGCGCCAGTGCAAGTTTGGTATTGGTGCCGCCGACGTCCGCGGCCAGCACCACGCTTTGTGTCGCCTGCATGCGGGTCCCGATCAGGCCGATTTGAGCTCCACCGGCTGCCCGGTGGGTCCGTGCAATATGGCTTCCGGCGGCGCGATGAAGTAGCCCTGGGCGCAATCGATCTTGAGCTCGGTGATCTTCGCCAGCGTCTGCGCGTCCTCCACCTCTTCAGCGACGGTTTGCATGCCCAGGATGTGGCCGATCTTGTTGATCGCATCGATGATCGCGTAGTCCATCGGATCGGTCGCCATATCCTTCACGAACATGCCGGCGATCTTCAGCACGTCCACCGGCAGGTATTTCAGGTAGGCGAACGACGACATGCCCGTTCCAAAATCGTCCAGCGCGAACCGACACCCCATGCCCTTGAGCTCCTGCATCAGCTCGGCTGCGGCAGTCAGGTTCGAGATCGCAGTGGTCTCGGTGACCTCGAAGCAGAGCAGGCCGGCGGGCAACTGGTAGCGGCGCAGCAGGTTGCGCAGAAAATCCGGCAGGCTCTTGTCGTTGATGCTTGCCCCGGAAAGGTTGACGGAATAGTAGCCGCGCTCGGCGGGCTCGCGCGGAATGGCGCCGGATGTCCACTGGTTATGCAGGTACTCGATGAGCGAGCTGATCACCCAGCGCTCGATCGAGGTGAGCAGGTTGTATCGCTCGGCAGCCGGCATGAACCCCGTGGGCGGAACGAGATTCCCGGACGTGTCGATCATCCGTACCAGCACCTCGTAATTCGGTTCCTTCTGGGCACCCGGCACGAGCGGAGTGATGCGCTGGCGATAGAGGCGAAAGCGTCCCATCTCAAAAGCCTGGTTGATCTGGGACACGACCGCCAGCTCGCCGTGCTTGCTCGTGATCTCCTCGTCCTCGGGGCGGTAAACCTGGACGCGATCGCGCCCCTTGTTCTTCGCGTCGTAGCAGCATGCATCCGCCAGGCTCAATACGCGATTGAGATTGCCGCTGTCGGCGGTGATGGGCACCAGACCGATGCTCACGCCGACGGTGAAGGTCTTGTCCTCCCACACGAAGCGAAATTCGCGCACCGTCTCGCGCATCGCGTTGGCGATGCGAACCGCCTGGTCGAATGGACAGGTTTCGAGGAGCGCGCCGAACTCGTCGCCACCCAGGCGGGCGAGCGTGTCGCTCCCCCTCATTCGCGCCAGCATGATCGACGTGAGCTGCCGCAGCAGTTCGTCACCTGCGGTGTGTCCGCAGGTGTCGTTCACTGCCTTGAAATTGTCGAGGTCCATGAACATGAGCGCGTGCTCGCGGCCCTGCCCGCGAGCCGTGTCGATGAGCTCGGTCAGGCGGCGCTCGAATTCCCGCCGGTTCACGAGTCCGGTCAGCGCGTCGTGACTTGCCTGCCACAGCAGCTGCTGCGCCATGGCCCGTATCTGGCTGATATCGTGAAAAACGACGATCATGCCCAGCGCACGCCCTTCGTGGTTGCGGATCGGCGCGTGCGAATAGCGGATCGGGCATTCGCGCCCGTTGCGGTCGACCAGACGCACCGATATGGCCGCGCCGGTGTCGTCGGTCGCCGCTGCAGGTTGTCCCGCCAGGGCATCGAGATCCTTTCCCGTGCGCTCGTCGATGACCCGGTAGATTTCCGCGAGCGCTCGACCGCGTGCTTCCGCGGTCGTCCAGCCGGTGTACTGCTCGGCCACGGGATTCAGGTATTCGACGATGCCCTGGTCGTCCGTCGTGATGACGCCGTCGCCGATCGAATGCAGCGTGACCTGCGCGAGCTCCTTCTCCAGCTGCAGCGCATTCTCGGTGCGCTTGACCTGCCGCATGACCAGTGCCGCCACGAATGCGGCCGCGACGAGCACGAGCGCCCCGATGGCGGCGATCAGAAGCAGCGTATCGCGGATAGAGGTGCGGACCTGCTCGACGAGGCTCACGCTCGCAGCCCGGGTCTTCGCCAGCATGTCGTGAAACGCGGCCTGCAGCGCTTCCTGCGCAAGCGCATCCCGGGCCTCGAATAATTGTTTCGCCCCGGCGTCATCGCTTTTCGACAACAATGCAGCTATCGGATCCCGCACCGCCCGGGCGTGTCGGGCGGCCGAATCGAGAGCTTGCAACGCCGTGCGCTCCTCGGCGCTCAGCGGCGCCGCAGCCAGTGTGTCCAATACGGCGGAGAACTCGCGCCCGAGATCCTCGAAACGCCCGGAAGCGCGCGTGCGGGCAGTCGAATCGGGGCCGGCAAGCAACTGCTGCAGGAGCTGCGAGCGCTCCCCCGTGATCCTCGACATCCGCGACACGAGGCCGGCCTTGACGTCCTGCTCCCTGACGATCGACTGCAATTGCCCATTGATCCGATCTTCGCGTATGACGCCGAGCACGCTGACGCCGACGACGAGCGAAAGAAGCAGGGCGAATCCGGCGAGCAGCGTGTATCGCGATGGCAGCGAAAAGCGCTTCATGCGTGTGTCCGGATCCCGCTCTCGCCGCCGCGCCGGGCAGCGAGCCGCGCGGCCGGATCCTGGCGGTAAAACTGTGCGAGCTGGGCGTAAACCTCCGGGTAGCACTCACGGGCCGCGAAGGGCGACTCGAAAAAAACTTCGCTCATCACGGCGAAAAACTCAGCGGGGCTTTCAGCGGCGTATTCGTCCAGTTCGAGCTCGACACGGCTGTCGACCTTGCGGCAGAAATCCTCATAGGCCTTGCCAAATGCGCCCGACCAGTGAGCACGGCTCATATCGGCATGCAGAGGCGGACAGCCGTTGGGCTCACCGTTGAGCATATCGAGCTTGTGAGCGAATTCATGGATCACGACGTTATAGGCCTTTCCGCGCCCGGCTTCCTGCGCGTCGGCCCAGGAGAGTATGACCGGCCCGCGCTCCCACGATTCTCCGGTCATCGGCTCGGCCACCCGGTGTGCAACCCCGGCCTCGTCGACGTAATCGTACTCGGCGACGAATTCGTCAGGGTAGACGATGACTTCCACCCAGCCCCGGTAGAACTCCAGGCCCAGATTGAGGATGAGGATGCAGGCTTGTGCGGCGATCGCAACGCGCACGTCGTCGCGCATCGCCATGCCGGCTGCCCCATGTATCCCTTTCTGGTGCAAAAAAAGAATCGTGAGCTCGCGAAGGCGCTCAATCTCGTCATCCGCGAGTACGCGCGTGAACGGATAGCGATCGAGGGTCGCGCGCCACAATGCCGGGTCCAGCGTCGCCTGTTGGAGGATGCGCGCGCGGCGCCAGCTCTTGAACCATCCCACGCGCTTACGTTAGACCGCAGCAATTGTAGACCGGAGGCCCGGTGAAACACCGTGGCCACCACGCAAACCCGCATCGATACCTGTCACGACGTCCCTGCATGCCGCCACTTCGCACCTCTGTTGCAATCTTCGCAGTCCTGCGTCCGGGAGGGTTTCACGCATTGCCCTCGTCGCGCCGCTCGACCACCCGCAAGGCGGGGCCGGCCTCCGGTTCACCCACCAGCTCGACGCCTTCGATCTGCGCGAAGCGCTGCGAAATCTTGCTGCTCGTAACCTGCACTTTCTCGACGTCTTCATGAGCCTGCCTGATGTGGCGGGCGAGATCGCGCATGCGATCGTCGAAACGGGAGAACTCCTGGGCAAGGCGCCCGAGGCATTCCTTGATGACGTGCACCTGCCGCCGCGTCTCGACATCCTTCAACACTGCGCGCGCGGTGTTGAGCACCGCCATGAGGGTGGTCGGCGAAACGATCCACACGCGCCGCGCCATCGCGAAATCGACCACTTCGCCGTGGTGCGCATGGATCTCCGCAAAAACCGCTTCGGCCGGCACGAACATCACCGCACCGTCGGACGTTTCGCCGGCAATGATGTATTTGCTGCTGATCGCTTCGACGTGACGGCGCAGATCAACCCTGAACTGCTTTTGCGCGGCTGCGCGCTCGAGCTCGCCGGCGTCGGGCGCGAACATCCGGTGGTAGTTCTCCAGCGGGAACTTCGAGTCGACCGCGACTTTGCCGGTCGGGGGTGGGAGCTGCAACACACAATCGGCGCGGGTCCCGTTCGACAGCGTGCACTGCATCTCGAACGTGCCCGCCGGCATCACGTTGCGGACCAGGCCTTCGAGCTGCACTTCCCCGAAAGCGCCGCGCGCGCGCTTGTCACCGAGGAGCTCCTGGAGGCTGACGACACTGCCGGTCAGGCTCTCGATCTTCTTCTGGGCTTCGTCGATGGTGGCCAGGCGCGACATCACGCTGACGAAAGTCTCATTGGTTTTCCGGAAGCCTTCGTCCAGCCGCTCGTTCACCTTGCCTGAAATCTCGCCCAGGCGCTCGTCGATACGGGCGCTGAGCGTACGGGTGGTCTCGCCCAGACGCGCGATCATCGCTTCGCGATACTCGTTCATGTTCTCGGTGAGCGACAACCTCATCGCGTGCAGCGTGTCGCGAGTCTGTTTGAGCTCCCCTGCAACCGAGCCGCGCAGCCGTTCGCTCGACTCGGTGAGATGGCCGCCCAACCGGTCGCCCTGCTGGGTCAGGCCGTTGTGCAGGTCCACGAGCATGCCGCGGTGCTTCGCCTCCAGCGCGTCGGATAGTCGGCCCGTCAACTCCCGGATCTCGCGCGCCTGGACGCCCCCGCGAAAAAGCATCACCGCGAGCATGGCGACGGCTGCGAGAACGAGCACGGCAAGAGTGACTTCGAGCATGGGCCGAGTATACCAAGTAGGTACCCCAACCCGACGTTTCCCGTGACCGAAGAAGAGGGTAACTGGGGAAGCTCGCCGGTTTTCGCAGTGCCGTATCCAGGCGAACGGCCTGGTTGCTGAACGTCCCGGTCAGGCGATCTCGCGCATCACTCTGAGTGGTGCCACATTCAGCACGCCGCGCGTGCCCGCGTATCCCGCCAGCGCAATGCCTGCGCCGCCGGCAAGCGCACCGACGAGCCATACCAGCGGACTGAACGCATACGGCACGTTGAGGACTCGGGTCGCGATCACATAGGCCAGCGCTGTGGCGCCCGCGGCGGCGAGCACGCCGGCGAGCACGCCCAGAACGGCAAACTCGGCGAGTATGGCGCGCGTCAGCTGTCTGCGGCTGGCACCGAGGGTGCGCATGATGGCGGCCTGATAAAGCCGCTCGTCCTGCGTGCTCGCGATCGCAGCATAAAGAACCGTCACGCCGGCGAGCAGGGTAAACAGAAAAATGAACTGCACCGCGCGAGCGACCTGGTCCATCATCTTCTGCACCTGAGTCATCACCTGCGCGACATCGATCAGGAGCAGGTTGGGAAATTCGCGCACCAGCGCGCCCAGCAGTGCCGCATTCCCGGGCTCGAGATAAAAGCTCGTCACGTACGTCGCGGGGTGTGGTTCGAGGACGCCGGGTGGGGCGACCACGAAAAAGTTCACGTTGAACGTGTCCCAGTCCACCTTACGCAGGCTCGTGATGCGCGCACGCACCGGGACTCCCGCGACGTCGAAAGTCAGCACGTCGTTCATGCGCATGCCGAGGGTCTCGGCGAGGCCCTCCTCCACCGAAAACTGCGCTTGCGGGTTCGCCTCATCCCACCAGCGCCCTGCGGAGAGCCGGTTGTCGGCTTGCATGCGC
>JBKJKJ010000266.1:0-5460 GCA_046597455.1 Burkholderiales bacterium | reverse complement strand
TCGCCGCTGTTGAACCGCTCGGCGACGAGCGATTCTGCCTCAACATGATCGGCAGCTCCTCGGCGATTTTTCCATACGTGCTGGTCAATGGCCCGATCGCTAAGCAACTTGGCTTCGAGTCCGGCGCGCAGCTCATCAGCCGAGGCAGCAATCCGGTGATCGGCCGGGCGCTGGGACTGGTCGTCAGGAATATCGCGGGCTTTCGCCCGGGGGCGAATTACATGGGGACGTTCGGGTATCCGCTGGCGATGGCGCTCGCCGAGAACGAGGACGAGAGTCCCTGGGCGCCGTTTCACGTCGAGCACGGGTTCGAGCCTGCCGCGAGCACGGTCACGATCGGCGTCACCAACAACTGGGGACCCTGCCCCGCGGCGGCGAGCACCGCGGAGGTCAGCGGGGCGGACGCGGTACTGGAGACGCTGAGCCGTGAGATCACCCGCAAAGCACGACTCTACAACTTTCCCGCGAGCGGACCCGATGCGGAGCACGTGATGATCACGCTGCTGATGTCGCCATCGGTGGCCAGGACGCTCGCCGCTGCGGGGCATTCGAAGCAGTCGGTCAAGCAGCACCTCTACGAACACACGCGCATTTCGCTGCGCGACTTCGCCTGGACCCTTGAGCACGGCTCGATCATGCGAACGACGGTTCGCGCGATGGTCGAAGCCGGCGTCTATCCCGAGGCCTATCTCGGCGCCCCGGACGACACGGTGCGCCTGCTCTCGAGCCCCGACATCCTGCACATCATCGTTTGCGGCGACCCGAACCGGAACCGGATGATGGTAATGGAAGGCGGGCACACCCGGCCGACGACGCGCGAAGTCGAAGTGCGGCGGCAGGGCGATTGATGGTGTGGAGCGGGCCGCTGGTGAAGGATGCCCATGACAGCGTCGGCAATGCATCCGCTGACGCCAAGCAGCTGGACGCAGAACCGTTTGCACCGATTCCCGTTCGACACCCCTCTCAAGGCGGCTTCGACGGCGCCCGTGCATTTACCCGTTCGTCTTGAGCGTAGCAATGCGAAGTCGAAAGACGAACGGCCGACTCAGCATAGGCTGCCGCTTGGCACGCTGAACAATGTGCCGAAGCAGACGGGTTTGAAATAGGAAAGTGAAACCTAAGGCACCTCTGAACAAGCCCTGGTGGACCCGTCAGCGTCCTTCTGGCAAAGGCCAGAATCCATTTCGATCACAACGTTAATCGTGGATGCTGGCGTACGCCAGCATGACGATGAGGTTGATCAGAGCATCCTTAAGCGATATCTCGTCGTTGCTGAAAAAAGCGAAAATTCCTATGCCGCATAACTGCGCCTTCTATGAAGTTTCTGTCCGTCGGCTCGCACCTCCGCACTCCGGCTTCCTTCAGCCAACGCCTCGCGGCTTTCCCCTTGCCTTCGGCTAGCAGTTTGTTGAATTTATCGGAATCTTGCGACAACAACACATATATGCAAAAAGCATATCCAAACGATTCAAATAGTTAGCGTTTTGGGTGCGGTAGAAAACGTAGCTTTGATGCGTCTCCGCAGATAAATTCAACAGACTGCTAGTCGGTGCATGTCAGGATACTTGAGATGGGGCGTTACAGGATCGTCGATCGAACGCCTGCTTTCCGACACCGGCCACTCGCGGCACGGCGGCTGATGTCGCTCATGTCGGTTCGCACGATCCGCGTCCGTCATCCCGCGGCAGCGGTTGCGCTCTCGATCGAGTTGGCCAAAGCAGCCTGCAGCGCTGCCACCGGCCCCGCGCGTCCCAGCGCCCGCGCGCAATCGTAGAGTGCCTCACTTCGCCCGGCGGCGTCGCCCACGCCACCGACGCAGTCGGAGAATTTTTCTTTCAACAGCTCCGCGCTCAGCCAGTTGCCCGGCTTACCGCTCGCGACGTCGATACGAACCGATTCGGTCCGGCCCGATTTCATGCTCAGCTCGACGATCGCGGCGAACTCATGATCCTCTGCGACACGCTCGTCTACTGCGACGCGCATGCGGCTCATGACCGCGGCGATTGCCGGGCGGGCGATGTTTTCCTCCAGGAAACTGCGCACGTTCACGCTGCCATCCAGCAACGCGGCGGCCACACAGTAGCGCATGCTGAATTTGCCTTCGAGCGACGTCCTGGGGTTGTCGTGAATCAGCGGCTCCATCGCGAACCGCGACGCGCCCACCCGTACGGCCTCGATGTCGTCGACCCTGAACCCTTCGATTGCACGCCGCAGCGCGCGCGCCGCGTCGATCGCCGGATGGGTTGCCGCGCAGCACGGATACGCCTTCAATCCAATGCCCGCTTCGGTCAGGATCTCGAGCGGCTCGCCCCAGTTCTTTCGATTGTGTTCGTCCGCGGCGCCGCCAAAGACTTTCATGAAGCCATACTTGCCTTCGATCGCGTCTTCGGCGCTGGTGAAGTCCGCGGCGGCCAGGCGTGTCGCGAGAATCGCGGAGCGCCCCGCAAGCCCCGCGTGTAAAGGCTTGGTCATGGTGCCGAAGTTCTGTCGCACGCCGCTCGAAAGCGATGCGGCGATACCGAGCGCGCACTGTGTCGCCTCATCTGAGAACCCTTCCAGGAAACACAGCGCCGCCGTGGCGCCGATTGCGCCGAAAGTACCCGTGGTGTGCCAGCCGCGTTCGTAATGACCGGTATTGAGCCTGCGGCCGAGTTGTCCCAGCGTTTCCAGGCCGGCGATGTGGGCGCGGATGAGATCGGTCCCGCTCGCCCCGATGATGGTTGCCCGCACCAGCAACGCAGGAAGCAGCAACGCGGTGGCGTGGCAGTACGCCGGATGACTGATGTCGTCGAAGTCGGCCGCATGGGCCAGCGTGCCCATGTAAAGCGCTGCGGCGCCCTGGGCGTCGGTGTTGGCCGCCGCCAGCGCTGCCGGCGCCAGCAGCCGTGCGATATCGCTGCGGCTCGCGGCGCCGAACAGCCCGCGGCGCAACCGGCGCTCGAGCGGCTGGCGTGCGCCGAGCACCGTGCAGCCCAGCGTGTCCGTGATCGCATCGATCGAGCGTGTCAGCGCGGCGGCAGGCACCGCTGAAGCGCGAAAGGATTTGCAAAAACGGTTGAAGCCGCTGGTAAAGCCGGCGTCCAGTTCCAGAGCATCTGCCGTCGTCATCAGGTTCGTTCCTTCATGCGATACCCCGTGTAACACCAACGTGATCGCACCGGGGCATCACCGTAGGAAACAGCAGGGCCGCTATTGGCCTGTATCAGTGATTTCGAGGGTAACGTTCGCAACGGCCCCCCGCTAGGGGGCGGGCCCGTCGCTCACCGGTAAGTTGCTACCGGTTCTAACGTTACGCTCCGCTAATCCACCACCGCTCCTGACGCCTTCACCACCGGCGCCCATTTGGAGCCTTGCTCGCGCAGGAAGTCTGCAGTCTCTTTCAGCGTATACGCGACCGGTATCAAACCGATCGGAGACAGTTTCGGGGCGATTTCGGGCCGCTTCGCAACGGTGCGGGCCGCGTCGTTCAGTTTCTGCCGGATTGCCAGCGGCGTTCCGGCAGGCGCCACCAGCGCAAAGAATGGCTCCACCGCAACGCCCGGATAGCCGAGTTCGGCCATCGATGGCACATCGGGTTCGGTGGGCCAGCGTTTGCCGTAAGCGACAGCCAGTACTCTCAGCTTTCCTGCATGGACGTAGGTCATGGCCGTTGCGTCAAATATATAGTCGGTTTCGCCGCCCAGCAGCGCGAGGCTGGACATGGCCGAGCCCTTGTATGGAACGTGCACGGCCTTGATACCCGTTTCCATCCGGAACAATTCAGCGGCGATGTGATTGGGTGAACCGAAACCCGGCGATCCGTATGTCAGTTTCCCCGGGTTCGCCTTCGCCAGACGGACGAGATCCTTGACCGATTTCACCGGCACCGAGGGATGCACCACGAGAAACTGAGGCGAAATCGTCATCATGGCCACAGGTGAAAAGTCTTTCTCGGGATCATACGACAGTTTTTTGTACAGCCATTTATTCACCGCGTTGGAGGCGAAATTGGCTGCGAACAGTGTGTAGCCATCAGGTGCGGAAGTCGCTACGTACGCGGCCCCGATATTGGTGCCTGCCCCCGATTTGTAATCGACGATCATTTGCTGCCCGAGCAATCCGGTCATCCCGTCCGCGAAGACGCGCACGGCCGAGTCGGTCGCCCCACCCGGCGGATACGGCACCACGATTCTTACCGGCTTGTTCGGGTATTCGGCTTGCGACAATGCGAAGGGGGACACCAGGCAAGAGGCAACGACTGCGACAGCTTGAAAGAAAGTTATTCTGAACATGCGTAGTCCTCCTTTGTGCTCGCCGAGATTGCATGCATTGAACGGCGCCGTCAATCGTTACAGGCTCGCGGAAACGGCCTCAGTGACCGAGGCGGCGAACGAGGACAGGCGGATCCACCAGTGGCCTGTATCAGTGATTTCGAGAGTAACTTTCGCAACGGCCGCCCGCTCGAAGCGGGCCCGTCGCTCACCGGTAACTTGCTACCGGTTCTAATGTTACGCTTCACTAATCGAATGCAGACGCGCCCCCACGTACCTGATGGCAGAAGCAATGAAGGTCGGACCGTGGTCCTGAGTGCAACCGCCATTCCCGTTCGTCTTGAGCGTAGCGCGGCGAAGTCGAAAGATGAACGGCCTGAGGGCGCGTTCGCGTAAGCATCCCTTGCGCTCTTCGCGCTCAGCATTGCGACGCCTTTCAGATCGTTCGCAGCACGCTGGGGAAAAGCAGGTGCAGCAGCACGCCGCGCCCGGCGAGAAAGGCCGCGACCGCAATCCACAGCGCAACGTTGCCGATGAGCGGCAGGAGGGTGTAGAGGATTGCCAGAAAGACGACGAACGACACGATCACGGTGTTGCGCATGACGGTGGTGCGCGTTGCGGCGAGATAAATGCCGTCGTAGGTGTAGGCCCAGACCGAGACCAACGGCATCAGCACCGGCCACAGCAGATAGTCGCCCGCCGCGGCACGCACTTCGGGAATCGCAGTCATGAGCGCAATGATCTCGTGGCCGAGAACCGCGTAGATCACAGAATTGAGCGCGCCGACGATACCCGCCCACAGAAAGACCACGCGCATCCCGCGCCGAAAAGCGGCGCGATCGTGCCTGCCCACCGCCTCGCCCAGAATTGCTTCAGCCGCGTGGGCGAAACCGTCGAGCCCGAACGACGTGAAGACGAGAAAGTGGTGCAGCACCTGGTTGGCGGCGAGCGTCAGATCGCCCAGCTCGGCGCTCTTGGCCATGAAGAAAGCGAGAACCGACACCACACACAGCGTCCTCAGCACCAGATGGCTGTTGATCGACACCATGCGGACCAGGCGCGCGCGATCGAGCAGCCGCCCGCGCCTGCCGTCGTCCGGCAGGGCACGCAGCATCCGCCGCATACAGAAGATGCCGAGGAGGAGGCCCGAGTATTCGGCGATCACCGACGCGCCCGCGACGCCGGCGACCGCCCAGCCGAACCCGAAGAC
>JBKJKJ010000091.1:0-5615 GCA_046597455.1 Burkholderiales bacterium | reverse complement strand
TACCGAATCGTTTTCACCGCACCGGTGGAGGTCACCCGCGGCTTTCGCTCGCTTGTTGCCGCGGATTGCCAGCGATGCATCCCTGATCTAGCATGGTTCGACCAAGCAGGCGCGTCGAGATCTTTCCGAGTCGTGTACCGAGCCAGGATTACGGGAGGCCACATGCCGAGAGCTTTCTGGGAGCAACTGCTGTTGCAGTGGGTGGGTCCGTTAGTGACGGCAGTGATCGGCACGCTGATCATCGGGACGTTCGAGAAGCAGTCGTCCTGCCGCACCGTGGTATGAAGCACCTTCGCACGGCGCTGCTGCTGAGTCTCCTGATTCCAGGATCGGTCCCCGCAGACGACAGGTTTACGAACATCGTTGAAGAAGGGCCCGAACCAACGGTCACAACGGGTGGATTCGTCGTGAATCAGAAGCGGGTCGCCGTGCAGAAGGCGCTGACCCAGCGGCCCCCGACTGCCGACGAACTGGGCGTCAGGCTGCCTCCCGGATCGAAGCTGATGCTCGAGCAAACGGCGAGGCAGCTCGCCCAATACCACCCCGTCTGGCGGATCTTTCAGTACAGCGTGACCATGCCGCGCACCGCGCTGATCGCCCACTTCGAAGAACAGGGGCTGACATACGATCAGTCGCACGCGAACCTGAAGTTCGGCAGCGGAAGCGGCGACTTTGTCGACGGCCTGTCGAAGGAAGACCGGCATCAGATCCGCGTCTGGCGAAAACCTCTATGAGTCATATCGCAAGGAAAAGCAGCGTCGCGGTCGTTCTGACCCTCGCCCTGGCCGTGGCCGCATGTGCGACGGTGAGCGACATCACGCCGGCGGTACGCGCTGAGCTCGCGCCAGGCGGCAAGCTGCGGGCGGGGATCAACGCCAACAATCAGATTCTCGCTGCGAAGGATCGGGCAACGGGCGAATTGCGGGGCGTTGCGGTCGAACTGGCACAGGAGCTGGGCCGCCGCCTCGGTGTGCCCGTCGAATTCGTCCTCTTCGACAGCGTCGCTGCGCTCGGGGATGCGGCGCCGACCGGAAAATGGGACGTTGCATTTCTCGGCTCGGATCCACAGCGCGAGGCGCTCATGACTTTCACTCCGGCGTACCTCGAGATCGAGGCGACCTACCTCGTGAAGGGCTCTTCGCGTTCACGCGCGGCCGCAGACGTGGACCGCGAAGGGGTGCGCGTGGCCGCACCCGCCCGAGCCAACTACGAGCTCTACCTGCGGCGGAATCTGAAGCGGGCTGAACTGGTCTCGCCGCAAGGAAGCGCCGCTGCCTTCGCGCTGTTGCGCACGGACAAGGTCGATGCCCTTGCCGGCCTGACACAGGGACTCCTCGACTGGGGACGGCAACTCCCAGACTCCCGCATCGTCGAAGGTCGCTTCATGGCCGTTCAGCAGTCGGTCGCCGTGCCGAAGGGCCGCGATGCTGGAGTGGTCTATCTTCGTCGCATGGTCGAGGATGCGAAGGCCTCCGGTCTGGTCGCCCACGCCATCGAGCGGACCGGCGTTCGCGGGGTATCTGTGGCGCCGGTCGCCAATTAGCGGGCCGGGGCGCGGCCGGCCATACCAGCCGCCATACCCAGGTATGGCTGGTCGATCGGGTTCTGATACCATCCAATGGCCGCAGCCAGCTTTGATTGGGATCCGCGCAAGGACGTGGAAAACCAGTCGAAACATGGGGTTTCATTCGCCGAAGCGCAACTCGCGTTTACCGATCCACAGCGGGTTATTGCGAGGGATCTTTCGCACAGTGCCAGGGAGCAGCGATATTACTGTTTCGGCGAGGTGGGAGGCGGCGTGGTGACTGTGCGATTCACGCACCGAGAACAGGTAATTCGGATAATTGGCGCGGGTTACTGGCGAAAGGGCAAACGGATTTATGACCGCGAAAATCAGATACACGAACGAAGCTCTGGGAAAGCTTGAGGTGGTGCCCGACTTTTTGCCCTCTCCGGAGGAATTGGCTCTGCGAGAGGAAGGCGTCAAGGTAACGATCGCGCTTTCCAAACGCAGTGTCGAGTTTTTCAAACGCGAAGCAGAGAAACACGGGACACAGTACCAACGGATGATCCGTCGGCTCCTCGATTCGTATGCCCGGCATCACTCGCGGGCCGCGACGGCCAGACCGACACGCACTCGCGGCAAGTCATCGCGCGCCGGCTAAGCGGAAGATCGCGCGTGGCGCGGGACTGTTGATCACAGCCCGATGTCCCGCCGATTTTCCCAAAGCAGACGTCGAAGGTTCGGATTCACTCCGGCCTCCAGCCCGCCTGCCTTCGCTCACTCAAACCCGTATAGCACATCGAGAGGTCGCCGTCGTTGGGCGGCGTCTGCGGCGCGAACCGGGCCGGATGCGGCCAGTTGCTGCCCCAACAATGGGCGACGCAGGCGTTCGCCTGCTCGGTGGGGTGGCGACCCGAATCCATCGCCGCAGCGGGACGACGCTAGCGCAGCTTGATCTCGACCCGGCGATTACGTTCCTGCGCGACGTTGTCGGCGGTCTGGACGACCGGCTCGCGCTCGCCGCGGCCCACGATTTCGATCGCCTCCCGCGCGATGCCGAGCTGGATGAGCATGTCCCGGATCGCGGCTGCACGCTTCAGCGACAAAGAATCGTTGGACTCGGTGCTCCCGACGCGGTCGGTGTGACCGATCACGGTGACCTGCGCCGCGGGGAAACCCTTGATCTTCTGTTTCACTTCACCGAGCGACGCGCGCGACTGCGACGTGAGCTCGGTCGTCCCGGTGTTGAAATACAGCGTATAGGTGAATGGGCGAGCAGGCTGCGCTTCGAGCACGTCGCCGTAACGCTTTTCGACGTCCGGCTGGGCAAGCTCCGCGCGCCGCTCCTTCCCGTCGACGAGCTCGACGGTTTCATACGGTTTGGCGATGCGCTGCTCGCCACTTTCTCGTGTGACGATCAATGCGGACGAGCGCCCATCCTTGTTCGGCAGGAGGGTGATCCGTTCCGAATAGGTGGGTTTTGGCTTCGGCGGCTGTGCGCAGCCGAAGACTGAAACCGCTATGAGTAACCCCAGATATGCTCTACAAAGCCTCGTCGTCATTTGCTTCCACTATAAATTCGGTGCCTCGCACGCCCATCGTCGAGATTCGCGTCTTGACGACGAAGGAATCCGGCGAGCGGCGTGCGATCAAACCCGTTACGACGGACAACATCCCCTTGCTCAGGTAAGCAAGAAAGCTGCCGTCGTGGGTTTTGGCGTCGAACGCATAGTCGTCGAGGCTCAACTTGCTCCCGGGTCCGAGGGTCAACAGCGTGTCGTCACGCATGGTAATGCCGACGTAGCCATCCTTTCCTGTGACGATGCGGTCCCCCTGGTTGAGCTGGACACCCGGCGCAACATTGACCTGTGTGCCGCCACGCTCGACCGACGCGTAGCCTTTACTGGTTTTAACCACGCCGGCGTAGTCCTGGGCGGCTGCGGCGAGCGCGAAAAGGGCGAAAGTTGCTGCAAGGAGAGCATTGCTGAGATTTTTCATGGCGTCTAGAAGCATCCGGTAAGAGTGGAATGCGTAGTCTATCGGCGCCGGGTCTTCATTCTTGAGCGTCAGACCGGTATTTCACCCCTCGTGTGACTCAATCCACACCCGTGAACCGCGGGTGATGCAGGCCGCTGCGGCGCCACTGCGTCATATGTCACACCCTACTCTGCAACCAGCAAAAAGAACGCGGCGAGCCCTGAGGACCCGCCGCGTCAGTTGCATCGGGGCGGCACTCAGCCGCCGCTGAACCGATTAGCGCGTACGCGCCGATCGACCACACCGCCACAACTGCTGCTGCAAGTAGGGTTCTCGATTTCATGCTGTTCTCCTGACTTGTTGTATCGCCGAAATAGGATTCGGCAGCATCTTCATCATTGCAAAGCCCGTGCCGCCGCCGCATCTCCCCCTGTGAAGATGGGACGCTGCGGAATGAATCGTCGCTCGACGACGACACCCTCTCGAGACGCGTTTCGGGCGCCCCCGCGTTCTCGGGATGCCGGTCGATCCAACACCCCGTACACTCCGGGCTTTTTTCCAGAACGCTTTCTTTGCTGGAACTCGAAGCCATGGCCCTCGCGCTATCCCTCGCCTTTATCGCATTCGTCGCGCTCAATGCAGCGCGCGTCGTCCTCACCTTGTATGCGCTTGAGCTGGGGGCGCCCGCATCGTCGGTCGGCGTACTGGGCGGTATGTTCTATCTGTTCCCGCTGCTCCTCTCGTGGCCGATCGGCGCGCTCAGCGACCGCATTGGACCGCGCCGCCTGCTGCTCCTCGGCGCAGTCGCCGGAACAGGCGCCCTCGTGCTTCCCTACTACGTGCGCGAAATCGGCGCGTTCTATAGCGCAGCGGCGTTGTGCGGACTCTCGATCGCGTTCTATCACGTGACGCTGCAAAACCTCGTGGGCGTGCTGAGCCGGCCGCAAGAACGAGCACGCAACTTCAGCAACTTCAGCCTCGTTGGTGCAACAACCAGTTTCGTCGGTCCGCTCGTCGCCGGCTTTTCGATCGACCACTACGGCCACGCCTTCGCGTCTCTGGTCATCGTGGCGATTTCGGCAACGGCATTCGTGGCGCTGCCGCTGGGCTGGCGCGCGCTACCGGCGCCCCGCGCGACACCCGCCACGGCCGCGCCGCCTGCGAACCTGCCGGCCGATCCCGGCATCTGGCGCATGATCGCTGCCAGCGCACTGGTGCAGCTGGGAACCGATCTGTTTCAGTTTTACGTGCCGATCTACGGGCACGAGATCGGGTTGTCCGCGTCCGCGATCGGGTCCGTCTTGGCGAGCTTTGCCGCGGCCGCGTTCGTCGTGCGGATCTTTCTGCCGCGCCTGATCCGGCAGGCGCAGCCCAATCGCCTGCTGATGTATGCTTTCTATGCGGGTGCGCTCGGGTTTCTGATCGTTCCGTTCTTCCACCAGGTAGGGTGGCTCAGGTTTCGACGCGCTGAGGATAAACTGATCGCAAATCGTATTTCTGCGCCATCAGATTACTCGCGGCTCAGCAAGGCGGCCGTGTTTCGACGTTGGCACCGCGACGCTCAACACGGACGGCTTTCGAGTTTTGCGGGTTTTGCGCGTTTTTCATCTGGCCGCTCGTCTTCCGTTATCATGGCGGCCTTTTTTCACGGACTCTGGCGTCATCGCCAGGGCGCCGATCGCCGGCGAAGCATGGCAGCGCTTTAGCCCACAACCAGGATTATGGACAGCATCAACACCAAGGTACGCATCAGAAGCACATTGTCGAGGGCATGGATATGGGAGCTCGTGACGCGCGACGGTCACGTCGCGAACGCCTCCTCCGAGTTCGCGACGCGCAACGAGTGCGAGGCGGACGCCCTCAAACAGGGCCTTCCCGTCTCGGGTCTGCGGCGTGCGTCGCGCGTCGCCGCCGACGCCGATGCCAGGACCGCGCCCCCGACGCCCGGCGGATGGAAAGTGTACAAGGACGATTCCGATCTGTGGTACTGGGAGCATGCCGACGAACCCTCGGGCAATGTCGACAACTCGAGGTGCGCGTTCCTCACCCGAGAGGAATGCGTTTCGGATGCGCGGAAGAACGGCTACAGCGACGAGCCGGAACCGACCGACGACGGCTGAACGCCCACCGCCCG
>JBKJKJ010000504.1:0-2501 GCA_046597455.1 Burkholderiales bacterium | reverse complement strand
CTTTGCGCCCAGAGAATAGTACAAGTCATTTCGCGGACATGACACTACGCTCAGTGCTAACGGGTGTTGCGTGCACGTTCGATGGACAGTGCGTCGCGGTCAAAATTGTCCGTTCGTCCCGAGCGTCGCGGTAGCAAAGTCGAAGGATGAACGGTTGCGCCCGACCGCTACTCCATCGAATATTGATCGCATGCCGGAGTGAATCCGGCATCCAGTGTCGTACTAACCCCGCTGCGCGCCGGGGCGCCCGTCCTCGACCACATGCGTCGCGAGCGTGCGGATGTCCGAATCACGCTCCGTTACGCTGGTCACGGTGCGCAGGCGTGCGATACAGCGAGCTGGCGTGAGGTCGATCGTCGTGTAGCCGCGCCGCGCACCGTTGGCGAACCTGATGTGTTGATTTTCCTGGAGTATCAGCTCCACGCGCTTCACCGACGGTCCCTGGGACGTGATCGAAGGGCACACGAACTCGGTCGCAACGACCGGCGAACTCATGTCGCTGAAATCGACTTTCAGATCCGCGATCGCCGACATGTGCACGTCGCCGCCGATGACGACAGGATTCGGTACTCGGTGCCCGGCGATCGATTGCAGCAGCCGCTCGCGAGCCCGCGGATAACCGTCCCAGCCGTCGGTCCAGTAATCGCCTCCGGGCCCGGGCCGGCGGTCCGCCTGCGCCATGAGGGTCTGCTGCGCCACTACGTTCCACTTCGCTCGTGTCTCACCGAGGCTCTCGTGCAGCCACGCCTCCTGCTGCGAGCCGAGCATCGTGCGCTGGGGATCGAGCCGCTCGGGACAGTCTTCTTCGCGCACCACCGTGCTGCCGCCCCGGCCGGGGCGCGAACAGACCTGGTGGGAGCGGTACTGGCGGTCGTCGAGCACAAAAAAACGCGCTAGCTGCCCGTACGAGACGCTGCCGTACAGGCGCATGTCGGGGCCGCGCGGCTGTGCCCACGATGGCACCGGCATGTGCTCGTAGTACGCCTGATAGGCGGCGGCACGGCGCAGGAGAAAGGCATCGCGCGGATCGAGATCCTGGGAGCGGTCGTTCGCGTAGTCGTTCTGCACCTCGTGGTCGTCCCAGGTGACGATCCACGGGAACGCAGCGTGCGCCGCCTGCAGGTCCTCGTCGAGCTTGTAGAGGGCGTAACGGTTGCGGTACTCGGGCAGCGTTCGCGGCTGGTCAGCGCCGTGCGCCCGCACGAGATTGCGCCCCCATGTGGACTCGTAAATGTAGTCGCCCAGATGCACGACGAGGTCGAGCGCCTCGCGCGCCATGTGGCGATACGCGGTGAAATAACCCTGCTCATACTGCTGGCACGCGGCGAAAGCGAAACGCAGCCTGGCATTGGCCTCGCCCGGCTGGGGTGCCGTGCGCGTGCTTCCGGTGGCGCTGAGCTCGTCCCCGGCGCGGAACCGATACCAGTATGGGCGAGCCGGCTCCAGGCCATTTACGTCGACGTGCACCGAATGCCCCCATTGCGGTAGCGCGACGGCCTTTCCGCGCGCGGCGACCATTCCGAAGCGCTCGTCCGAACCGATCTCCCAGCTTACTTCGACCGGCGTAGAGGGCATGCCGCCGCCGTCGAGCGGATGCGGCGCAAGCCGCGTCCACAAGGTCATGCCTGATGCGTTCGGATAGCCCGAGGCCACGCCGAGCGTGAATGGATTAGCGCCGTACCGCGGTTGCGCGAGAACGCGCGGCGCCGGGGCGGCTGCGCCGAATGCGGCGAGCGCCGCAGCGCGTTGCAGAAAAAGGCGTCGGGCAGGCTTCATGGCTCGCGATATAACGCACGAACGGGGCCGCGCGCTTACGGACCCTCCGGATCGCCGCAAATCTTCGCGGTATCATCGGTCGGCATGAGGACGCTGAACATCATCGGTGCGGGCCGGGTGGGTCGCACGCTTGCTTCCCTGTGGGAGGAAAAGCGCGCTTTCGCCGTGCACGACGTGCTCGACGGCACGCCGCAGGGCGGCGCATCGGCGGTTGCGTTCATCGGCGACGGGCGGCCTGTCGATGGCATCGAAAGCATGCGCCAGGCCGACGTCTGGATGCTCACGACACCCGATCGGCGCATCCGCGACGCGTGCGAGAAAATCGCGGGTTCGGGTGTGCTGCGGCAGGGGGATGTGATTTTTCACTGCAGCGGGTCGATGAGCTCGGCGGAGCTTGCGGCGGCTAGAGCCCTCGGCGCCCATGTGGGCAGCGTGCACCCGCTCAAAACCTTCGCCGATGCCCGCGACGCGGTGCGCACGTTCGCCGGGACGTACTGCGCGGCGGAAGGCGATCGCGCGGCGCTCGAGGTGCTGATTCCCGCTTTCGAGCGCATCGGCGGCCGAGTGGCCGGCATCGATGCGCAGCTCAAGACGGTCTATCACGCGGCCAGCGTGATCGTGTGCAATTACCTCACCGCGCTACTGGAATGCGGGCTGCGCGGCTACGAAAAAGCCGGCCTCGACCGGCCGACCGCCGCCGCGATGATCGATCCAATGGTGCGCGA
>JBKJKJ010000605.1:0-3165 GCA_046597455.1 Burkholderiales bacterium | reverse complement strand
CTGGGAGGAGCGTAACGTCCCGCCGTCGGGCGCCCCCGGTTCAGGCGCGCCTAGGCTCGATCAGATGGGGGAGTTTGGGGTGGCCACAGGTGGGGGACTTTGGGTGGCCACCGGGGTCCGGCGCCGGCTTTGAGGCGCGAGCGGAGAACGGCCCGTGGGAGGAGCAGGACGGGAAGTACACATTAGCGTTCGACAAGATTCAGTCCGATGCTGATGTCGTTGCTGTAATTACTCCGACAATCACCGGGTTCATAGCCACAGGCGTCACCAGCGACTACCTGCCAACCATTACTGTTGTGGCAACGGTTCTCGCCAAAGACCGGAAAACACATCTTTACCGTGGATTTCATGCGGCGGGATGGGGACCAAAGGCCGAGGGATGGAAGCACAGTCCCGCTACGACGACCTTCGGCAACTTTGACGCACTGATAGCCCACCCGGACATCACAGCGAAAGCGCTTGCCGCGGCAGCGGCGGCGGTTGTCACTTCCATTGCCGGTGACTTGAGGCGGTAGCTTCATGAGCCAAGCCCTGAGTAGGTGCGTCAAGCGGTTTGCGGCTTTCAATCTCTGAATGGCACCAAGTCGAGTGCCGCAGCAGTGGAGATCGCACATATGTTGATCCACGGTAAATGCCACTGCGGGAACATCTCTTTCTCCCTTACCTGGGAGCCCGATCCCGCCGAAATTCCGGTTCGCGCGTGCACCTGTTCGTTCTGCACCAAGCACGGCGGCACATGGACGTCCAATCCGGGCGGCGCTTTGGAGGTCGTGGTCAAAGATCCGGCGCTCGTATCCAGGTACGCGTTCGGAACCCGAACCGCAGAGTTCCACACCTGCGCCCGTTGCGGCGTCGTCCCGGTCGTGACCAGCCGGATCGACGACCGCCTCTACGCGGTTGTCAGCGTCAACGCGTTCGAAGGCGTTCATCAATCGCTCTTCCGTCGTGCGTCGGCAAGCTTCGACGGCGAAGGGGAAGGGTCTCGGCTGGCGCGAAGGAAGCGCAACTGGATTGCCGATGTTCAGTACATCGAAAGCGGCACCTGATCGTGGGCTGAAGACGCCGGTGGACACCTATGACCCCCCGCCGCTCGAGCGGATGATCCGGGCCTATCTCGAATATATGAGCTGGGATATTCAACTGCGGATGTTAAGCGACATAATCGACGCCATGGCTGAACCCCCTTACGGCACGACGCCTGTCTTTCGCCGCGCATCGCGAGACGATGTGCCTGGGATCGTGCGCATGCTGGCGGACGATCCTCTTGGCGCCAGACGCGAGGCGTTCGCGTCCCCGCTGCCCGAAAGCTACTACGTCGCGTTCGAGGCCATCGACCGCGATGCGAACAACGAGCTCATCGTGGCGGAACTGGATGGTCGAATCATCGGGGTACTGCAGATGACGTTCATCCCGTACCTGACGTATCGGGGCGGCTGGCGCGCCCTGATCGAGGGCGTGCGCATCGACTCGGCGGTGCGTTCGAGCGGACTGGGGCAAAAGCTTTTCGCATGGGCGATCGATCGCGCACGTCAACGAAGCTGCCATCTGATACAGCTCACATCCGACAAGGCACGGCCCGACGCCATTCGCTTTTACGAAAGCCTCGGTTTCGTTTCTTCCCACGAGGGTTTCAAGCTGCACCTGGATCAGCCAACGGCGCAAGCGCAATGACGCCGAGCCCGGCGAAGCACGGGACGGCTCCACGACCGCAGCGCTATTAGATAACCCGCAAGCCGGGACATTCGGCACAATGTCGGTAGGCAGACACACATCCACACCAAGGGGAAATCAATCATGTTGACGCGGCGCGAACTCATCATCGGAGCGGTTGCCGGAGCAGCCATCACGCGTGTTCCAGCGGCATTCGCCAAGGCAGCCCAACCTGCAACGCGAGTGAACTTCGACGTGCCGGCAGGCGCATGCGATTGCCACACCCACATACACGCGCCGCAGTTCCAGTTTTTCGACGGTCGGGTGTACACGCCCGAAATGGCCATGCCCGACGAAATGGCAGCGCTGCACAAGGCGCTGGGTATCCAGCGCGTGGTCATCGTAACGCCCAGCGTATACGGCACCGACAACGGCGCCACGCTTTTCGGGATGAAGGCGCGCGGCCCGGATGCACGCGGCGTCGCGGTCATCGACGAGAAAACGCCGGAGAGCGAGCTCGACATGATGGCAAAGGCCGGCGTGCGGGGCATCCGGCTCAACCTGTCCACGGGCGGCACCAACGACCCGAACGTCGCGCGCCAGCGGCTGCAGCCTGCGGTCGATCGCATGAAGAGCCGCGGCTGGCACGTGCAGCTGAACACGACCCTGCCGATGATCGCCGCGCTCAAGGATACCCTCGCGGCTTCGCCGGTGACTATCGTCGTCGACCACTTCGGCAATCCGCGTCCGGAGCTCGGCGTGCAGCAGCCCGGTTTCTCCGATCTGGTCGATCTGGTCCGCAGCGGCAAGGCCTACGTGAAAATCTCGGTGTCGGGCGGCCCCAGACCCGACTATTCCGATTTCCAGCCGCTCGCCAGAGCGCTGATCGCCGCCAATCCGGATCGTATCGTCTGGGGGACGAACTGGCCGCACCCGAACTCGGCGACGCCCGCAGGCCGCAAGCCGACCGAGTTGACGCCGCTCTTTCAGGTCGACACCGGTCTTGTCCTGAATCAGCTGGCCGTGTGGGTCCCGGACACGACCCTGCGCAGAAAGATACTGGTGGACAATCCGGCCCGGCTGTACGGCTTCTAAGCGACTCCCGTCAGGCGCGGGACACGGCCGGACCGCGCCACTCTATAGAACACCGGAATCGGTAAGCCTGCGCTATGTGGTCATCCATGGAAGTGGTCTTCGCTTCACTCGGCGGTGCCGGCGCAGCGATCGCAATCGCGGCGTACCTGGGCCGCAATCTCATATCGAACCTGCTCCAGATAGAAGTCGCCAACTTTGATATGGTTGTGTATGAAAAGAAATGGCCCGCGTCTCCCAACCTCGCGCTGGACCGAGCAGCGACCCACAAATGATTACTCACCGGCCTGACTCGAGCTGCAGCGGCCGCGTGAACACGGAGAGTGACGATGACACTGCAACAACTCCTCGGAATCGATAAGCCGCTCATTCAGGCCCCGATGGCGGGTGCGCAGGCCAGCGCGCTCGCCGTGGCGGCTTCGA
>JBKJKJ010000119.1:0-5857 GCA_046597455.1 Burkholderiales bacterium | reverse complement strand
CGATCTCCTCGGCGGCAACGTGCAGCTCGTGGTCACGAGCCTGCCGTCCGCGCTCGTGCAGGTCAAAGCCGGGCGGATCAAGGCGCTCGGCGTCGCCAGCGCCCAGCGCTCGGGCTTCGCGCCGGACATTCCGACCGTCACCGAAGGGGGTGTGCGCTACGTGAGCGAGCTGTGGTGGGGTCTCGCCGCGCCCGGCAAAACGCCGACTGAAATCGTCAATCGGCTTTCCGATACGCTGCGAAAAGCGATGCAGACCGCGCAGCTCAGGGAACAATACGCACGCGAAGGCGGCGAGCCGATGCCGATGACCCCGCAGGAATTCACGCAGTACGTTTACGCCGAAATCAATCGATGGCGGCAGGTGGTAAAGGACGCCGGCCTGAAGCTCGAGTGACGCCGGCGCGGTTTCGCATTACGACAGGAGAAGGACGATGAAGACAGCGTTGCCCGTGTGGCGCTCGCTCATGTACGTGCCGGTGAACGTCGAGAAGTACGTCGACACGGCGCATACACGCGGGGCCGACGTCATACAGCTCGACCTCGAAGACAGTGTTCCGCCCAGCGAAAAAGACCGCGCACGCACACTGGTCGAGAAAGCCGCTGCGCGCGTCAAGCGTGGCGGGGCGGACGTGATCGTGCGGATCAACCGGCCGTTGTCGATGACCGTGCGCGATCTCGAACACTCGATCTGCCCGGACGTGAACGGCATCGCGTGCACCAAAATCGACAGCGCCTCGCACGTCCGGATGCTCGACGAGCTCGTGACCGAGCTCGAGGAAAAACGCGGCATGAGCGTCGGTCACACGAAGTTCATCACCATGATCGAGACACCCGACGCGTTCCGCCGCATCGACGAAATCCCGCGCGCGAGCCCGCGTGTGGTCGCCATGAATATCGGCGGCGAGGATTTCGCGCTCGAATGCGACATGCAGCCCGACGACGACGTGCTGCTGCATTCCAAGCAGCGCATGATCATCGCGGCGCGTGCCGCAGGCGTGATGCCGCTCGGATTCATCGGCACGGTTGCGGGCTTCGGCGACTGGGACAAGTTCCGCGCGATGGTGAAGCGCTCGCGCCGCTTCGGCTTCGACGGCGCAGGCTGCATCCATCCCGGCCAGGTCACCATCGTGAACGAGGAGTACTCGCCGAGCGCGGATGAGGTTGCTTATGCGAGGAAGATCATTGTGATGAACGACGAGGCGGCCAAGACCGGGCGCGGATCATTCGCGGTCGACGGCAAGATGATCGACGTGCCGATCATCGTCCGGGCGCAGAAGCTGCTGCAGCGGCACGAAGCGATCAAGGCACGGGAAGCGAAGACGCTGGCGGCGAAGGACTGACGTGAACGTGAGCGGCGAGCGCCAGGGCGTAAGCACACTGACGGGTCGGCTCGTCGAGCGCATCCTCGCCATCCGTTACGAGTCGCTGCCCCCGGAAGCGATCGACGTGGCGAAACAGGTGACGCTCGACGGGCTCGCGGTCACGCTCGCGGGGGCTACGGAGCCGCTCGGCGTGGGACGCATTTCCATCGAGTACGTCAGGGCGATGGGCGGGGCGCCCCAGGCAAGCGTCATCGCCGGCGGCTTCAGGACTTCGATGCCGAATGCGGCGTACGCGAATGGCACGATGGCGCACGCCCTGGACTTCGATAACACCTGGTACCCGCTCAATCACCCGACCTCGCCGACGCTGCCCGCCATACTGGCGATCGCCGAGCACGAACACCTCTCCGGCAGAAAAGTCATCGAAGCAATTGCCGCGGCGTTCGAAGTGCAGGGGCGCCTCAGACTCGCCGCCACGGGTATGGAGACCGGCTCGGGCTTTCACAAGCCGGGGATGACCGGAACGTTCGGCGCGGTCGCGGGCGCCGCGCGCGCGCTCGATCTCGACCACCGGCAGATGCTGATGGCGCTGGGACTGGCCGGCTCGCGCGCAGGCAGCATCGCGCTCAATACCGGCACGATGACGAAATCGTCACACTCCGGCCACGCGGCGCGCATGGGTGTGGAGTGTGCAGTTCTCGCACGCATGGGCTGGACCGCGGCGGCGGACGTGTTCGGTCCCAAAGGTTTCTTCGATACGTTTTACCAGGGCCAGGGCGAGCCCGCCCGGCTCGTGGACGGTTTCGCCGAACCGCTGCGCATGATCGATCCGGGCGTCGGCTTCAAGAAGCATCCGAGCAACTACTTCACCCACCGGCCCATCGACGCCGCGCTCGCGTTGCGTGCCGAGCACGCGATCGATCCGGCGCAAATCGACCGCGTCGAAGTCGTGTTTCCGCGCTTCGACTACGTCAACCGGCCTTTCCCGGAAACGGGTCTCGACGGCAAGTTCAGCGTTCAGTACACCACAGCAGTCGCGCTGCTCGACGGGGAGATCACCATCGATTCGTTCGACAACGCCCGGCGCTTTTCGCCTGACGTGGACTCGCTGTTGCGCCGGGTGACGATGAGAATCGACGACAACATACCGAACGACTTCGATGCGATGCACACGATCGTTTCGGTCACGATGAAAAGCGGTGCGTGTTACTCGAAGCGTGTCGAGCGGCTCTCCGGCTGGATCGGCAATCCGCTGACGCGCGAGCAGCGCCTGCGCAAATTCCACATGTGTGCGCGTCGGGTGATCGACACCTCGGCGGCGCAGCGCGTCGTCGATCTCGTGGAGCGGCTGGACGCGCTCGACGACATTGCGGAAATCATGGATATCGTGCGCGCGGATACAGCCGCAGGCCGGCAGGCGGCATCGCGGAGCGAACCCGACTCACATTGACAACCCGGCAGACTCGCGCACCCTCGCGCGCACGCCTGCCCGCTCAGCTCAGCTCAAAAAGGATGAATCCGCATGAGCAATTCCTCCGATCGGCCCTGGCATCAACCCGGCAAATGGCTGGTCAACCCCGCCTACTGGGAGGACGAGGCGAAAGCCGCGCGCCCCAACATGCCGGCCCGGATCAGCTTCATCGATTGCACGGTGAGCGAAGGCGACGACTGCGTCGGCCACCAGCTCAATTGGAACACCCGGCTGGGCGTGATCGAGCGGCTCGATGCGATCGGTGTCGGCGAAATCACCCTGCCGAGCCACGTCACGTTCAGCGAAGAGCGCGACCTCATCAAGGCGTGCCGCCGCATGGGGATACGCAGCCGGCTGGTCGCCAAAGGCCCGGGCGTGAGGCCGCCGCTGCGCGGAGACTGGAAAGCGCTCATCGATCGGCACATCGACATGGGCACCGAAGTGATCAGCCCGATTTTCAAGTGGAGTTACGACGATACGATCGGCGATTTTTCGGGCGCGCTGTCCAAGGAGGCGATTGTCGACGCCATTACGGAAAGCATCCAGTACATGAAGCGACAGCAGGTGCGCGTCGTGCCCTGGATGGAAGACAGCATGCGCGCTCATACCGCCACCGCGTGCCTCTTCTACAAGGCGATGGCGGAAGCCGGCGCCGACGGCGTCTATACGGTGGACAGTCGCGGCAACAGCACGCCGCTCGCCACCCGCGTCTATATCAGCCGGATCCGGCAGGCAGTGGGCGAGAAGTGCGATGTTTACGTGCAGCATCACAACGACCTCGGCGTGGCGACCGCCAATGCGATGGCCGCCGTCGAAGGCGGCGCGAACTGGGTCGACGCTTCGGTGATCGGCATCGGCGATCGCGGCGGCTGCGTCGCGCTCGAAGAAGCCGCTGCGCTTTTCGAGATGTACGGCATCCAGACCGGCATCCGGCTCGAGCGCCTGTACGAGCTTTGCCTGTACGTGCAGCAGGCTTACGGCATCGCTCTGCCGCCGTGGAAACCCATCGTCGGGGCGAACTGGAACAAGGAAGAAGGTGCGGGCCACATGGAAGGCAGCGACAACGCGGAAGCCACGATCGGCATTGCGCCTCGCGTGATCGGGCGCGAGTTCGAAGCGGTGATCGGGGGCAAGATACTCTTCGGTCGCGAGCGCAGCAGCGCCCACACCGATGACCCGGTACTGCTGCGCAACCTCATGCGAGACTGGGGGCACACACCCACGGAAGAACAGTTTCAGACGGTGCTGTTCAGGGCGCGCGCCGCAGTCGCGACGAATTACGGGCGCCATTACCTCACGTTCGACGAATTCCAGTCGATCTGCGAAGGCGTAATGCTTGCCGGATACGAGCAGCGCAGCATCCGATAGCGCCCCAGCGACGGTTTCGCACACGATCAGCTTCGACGGCAAAAACGAAAGGACTCTCCGTGTATCTGTATCGCACGACCGCCGCGCTATCCCTGATGACTTTTGCGTGCGCTGTTTTGACCCTTCAGCCGCCTGTCGCACATGCGGCTGACGCGCCGGCCTATCCGATCCGCCCGATCCGCTTCATCATGCCTTATCCCATTGGCGGCACGATAGACATGTCCGGTCGGCTGGTTTCACAGCTGCTGGGCGAAGCCCTGGGCCAGCAAGTCGTCGTCGACAATCGCACGGGCGCCGGCGGAACGCTGGGCACCGAGTTGGCGGCGAGGTCCGCGCCCGACGGTTACACGATCGTAATGGGCGGCACGGGGACGCTGGCCATCAGTCCGGGGCTGAATCGCAAGCTCGGCTACGAACCGCTCAGGGATTTCGCGCCGATCACCCTGCTCGCCACCACGCCGTACGTGCTCGTCGTCCATCCATCCGTGGCCGCCGCCTCGCCGCGCGAGCTGATCGCGTTGGCCAAAGCGCAGCCCGGCAAGCTCAACTATGCCTCCGGCGGCAGCGGCAGCGCGCCGCACCTGATCGGCGAAATGTTCAGGACGCGCGGAGCGATCAACGTCCTGCACATTCCCTATAAAGGGAGCTCTCCCGCGAAGATCGATCTCGTCGCCGGGCGCGTGCAGATGTTCTTTACCGGCATACCGCCGGTGCTCGGTGACATCCGCGCCGGCACCCTGCGCGCGGTGGGCGTCACAAGTGGCAGGCGCACGAGCAGTCTGCCCGACGTGCCCACCATCGCCGAGTCCGGCATTCCCGGCTTCGACGTGAGCCCGTGGTTCGGTGTGCTCGCGCCCGCTCATACACCGAACGCGATCGTCACGCGGCTCAACGAACAGACGGTGAAAGCGCTGCGCAACCCGACGCTGCGCGAGCGTTTCGCGCGCGAAGGCGTCGATCCTGTGGGCAATACACCGCAACAGTTCAGCGCCTTCGTCCGCGCCGAGATGGACAACTGGGCGAAAGCGGTCCGGGAATCCGGCGCGAAGGTAGAATGAGCCGCAAACAGGCCCACGAGGTCATGAGGTCATGAGGACAGTGCAATGACAGGCATTCGGTACTCATCGAGGACTGCGGGATGGGTGCTCGGCGGATGTCTCGGTGTCGTGGGTTTGATCGGCGTCGCTCACGCGCAGACCTACCCCGACCGCCCCATCCGATTCGTCGTGGCTTTTCCGCCGGGCGCATCGACCGACATCGTCGGACGCCTGGTGAGCCAGAAGCTCGCCGAAAGCTGGGGCCAGAGTGTGGTCGTCGAAAACCGCCCGGGTGCCGGCGGCAACATCGGTTCGCAGACGGCGCTGCGCGCCAATCCGGACGGTTATACGCTGCTGCTGAACAGCTCGGCTTTCGTGGTGAACGTGAGCCTCTACGCCAAACCCGGTTACAAAGTGTCCGACTTCAGTCCGATACTCCAGGGACCGACGACACCCAATCTGATATCGGTGCATCCCAGCGTCAAAGCGTCGACGCTCTCGGAGCTCATCGCGCTCGCCCGTACCACGCCGATGCAATACGGCTCTTCAGGCACCGGCACCACGCCTCATCTCGACATGGAGCTGCTGTTCAAGATGGCAAAAGTCGACGTCACGCACGTGCCTTATGGCCCGGCCCAGGCCGTCACTGCCGTCGTCGG
>JBKJKJ010000552.1:0-4892 GCA_046597455.1 Burkholderiales bacterium | reverse complement strand
CCGCAGTGAAATGGAGCGCAATGCCGGCATCATCAAGTCGCTCGGTCTCAAATCCGAGTAGGTGCGCCTGATCCTATGCCGTATAGCGCGATGGCCGGCTGAAAGTCGAGAACGTAATTTCATAATGTGGTCGGTAGCGGGGGACGAGAACGCTACCGCGAGTCTTCCGCGTGGGAGCACGATTGGATGACAGTGGCGCGAGCGCTCGTAGCGGTGTAGCGTTTCCCACCGAAGGTAAGGCGTTTTCCATTCACGGGTGGGTGCCGGCTCTGCCGGCTCGACAGGAGAACCGGGCCATGAAGATCCAGTACGGGTTGATCAGTTGCGATTCGCACGCGCAGTTGCACAAGGACTCCTGGACCAGCCGCATGTCGAAGGCGAAATTCGGCGACAGGATTCCCCAGATTCGGGAGACGACCGACAAGGCGCACATGATTCGCGCTTCCGACAAGCCGGTCGAGCGCTGGTTCGTGCACGGCAAAGTGGTTGGCGAGCGCGGCACGGTGAACTGTCCCACAGTGATGAGCGACCCGGACCGCAAGACTTTTCCGCAGCGTTGGGACGAGGTGCCATCGATGGTCTACGACCCGATCGAGCGCCTCAAAGCCCTCGACCGCGACGGCGTCGACGGCGAAGTGCTGTTCCCCAACGACCCGGTGCAGAGCGGCACGTTCTTTCAGGGCGATGCCGAGTTCGAGCTCGCCTGCGTGCAGGCCTACAACGATGCGCTCGCGGAGTGGCGCGAGCAGAGCGATCGTTACATTCCGCTCGCGATCATTCCTTACTTCAGCGGCGTCGAGGCTGCGGCGGAGGAAACCCGGCGCGCCGTGAAGAAGGGTCATCGCGGCATTCTGATGGTGGCCGAGCCGAGCATGGTGCGTCCGGGCCTCAAGCATTTCAACGACCCGTGGTGGGATCCGCTGTGGGCGACGTGCCAGGACCTGGGCGTGCCGATCCACTGGCACGCGGGCGCGGGCATCTCGCTCAGGGTGCCGCGCTGGAAAGGTTTCACGCCGAATCAGGGACAGGCGATGGGGCCAGCGGGTGGTTTCGCCAACCAGGCGCAATTCGTTCCCAATCTCATATTCTCAGGGGTGCTGGATCGCTTCCCGCGCCTGCGCTGGGTTTGCGCCGAGACCGGCATCGGCTGGGTGAACTACATGCTCGAAACGTGCGATCACGAATGGGAGCGCCGCCATCTGTGGACGCAGGGGATCGTGACGCGGCCGAGCGAGCTCTTCAAGCGCCAGATCAGCATGAACTTCTGGTATGAACGCGCCGGCATCGAGTTGCGCCACCTGATCGGCATGGACAACATCATGTGGGAATCCGATTTTCCGCACTCGACGTCCACTTATCCCGAATCCCGGCAGTTCGTCGAGCGCACCTTGAAGGGCGTGCCGGAAAACGAGCGCAACCAGTTGTGCTATGGCAACGCGCTGCGCACCTACAACCTCTCCTGAGCGAAGGCGCCGACATGGAACTCAAATACGGATTCATCAGCGCCGACGATCACGTGCAGGAGCACCCCGAGGTCTGGATACGGCGCATGTCGAAAGCGAAGTGGGGCGCGCGCATCCCGCACGTCGAGCAGCAGGCCGACGGCACCGAGCGCTGGATGGTCGACGGGAAGCCGGTCGATATGGCGGGTGTTGCGCTCGCGGGTGCAGCCATGCCCGACCGTGCACGAGAGCCCCGGCGGTGGGACGAAGTGCCGAAGATGGCGTATACGCCGGGCGATCGCCTCACGGCGATGGATGTCGATGGCGTGGATTATTCCGTCCTCTATCCGACGGTTGCCGGGCGGGCGGGCGAAACCTTCGGTCGTCTCGAGGACGCGGCCCTAGAGCTCGCGTGCGTCCAGGCTTACAACGACTGGCTGATCGAAGAATGGGCCGCCGCCAGCCCGCGCTTCATTCCCCAGTGCATCGTTCCGCTGGCGCCGGTCGAGGCCGCGGTGAGCGAGATCAAACGCGCGGTGGCGAAAGGCCATCGGGGTGTGGTCATGCCGTCGGTGCCGATGATGCTGCGCGAGGTGCCGCACATCAACGAGCCCGTCTACGATCCCATCTGGGCGACCTGCCAGGATCTCGATGTGCCGTTGTGCTTCCACGCAGGCGCGAGCCGTGACATCCAGTTCCCGCCCTATGTCGGGTTCTCGCCGGAAGTCGCCGCCGCCATGGAAGCGATCACGCGCCCGGTGAGTACCGTGCTGGTGGTGGCGAACTTTCTCTATTCACAGATCCTGGAGCGCTTTCCGCGGCTGAAAGTGATCTTCGCCGAGACTTCGCTCGCGTGGGGTGCCTACGAGCTGGAGCTCGCCGATCATCAGTTCGAGCGCCAGCGCCTGCAGAACGAAGGCTATGCGCATTTGCCCTCTGCGCTTTTCAAGCGGCAATGTCATCTGGTCGGGTGGTACGATGCGACGGGAATGAAGACCCGCCATCACATCGGCCTCGACAATCTTCTGTGGAGCACGAACTTTCCCCAGGCCACGTCCACGTGGCCGGAAAGCCGGCAGACGATCGCGCGCTGTTTCGATGGCATACCGGAGAACGAACGCCGTCAGGTGCTCGTCGATAACGCCGCCAGACTCTACAAGCTCGCGCCGCGGGCGCACTGACATTCCGGCGGGCCCGGATTCGTTCAGGTGTGACGAACGGCACGGCAGACCGATGCCGCTCGTCACACCCGCTTTACTCATCCCACTGGAGAATGATCATGGCAAGGCTCAAGCCGATTACCAGCAAGGCACAACTGGCACCTGAGGATCAGCTCGTCGCGGACGCGGTCGTCGAGAGCCGCGGGGCGATTCAGGGACCGTTCACGATGCTCCTGCATTGCCCCCAGCTTGCGAACCATCTGGTGCATCTGGGCGGCTATGTGCGCTTCGAAGGTTCACTCGACATGCGGGTGCGGGTGCTCGCCGCCATGACCGTCGCGCGCGAGTTCGATGCGGTCTATGTGTGGGGCGCACAGACGGGTTCGGCCCGCCGGCAGAACGTGCCGGAGGCGACCATCACGGCGATACGGGAGCAGCACTCGCGGGGCATCCCCGAGGAGGACGCGCAGATCGTAGACTTCACGCGCGACCTCCTCCGCAGGCATCGCGTAGACGATGCGACGGCCAAAGCGCTGCAGGCGCGCTTTGGCGACGAACAATTCGTCGAGCTGACCGGTGTGATCGGCTATTACAGCATGCTCGCCATGACGGTGAACGCCTGCGAGCTCGAGGCCGCCCCCGGCGCCGAGGTCCTGAAGACGTAGAGGACAGGTGAGCGCGGTGTCTCCGGGGCACGTACGCTCGAGCCGATTGCGCTGAGGATCAAAGGATCATCCGCCCGCACCGTTCATTCGAGCTTGATGCCGGCGTCCTTGATCAGCTTTGCGTAACGCGCGATTTCCGACTTCAGGAGAGTGCCCAGATCCTCCGGCGTGCCGCTGAGCGGCGTCACACCGAGGGTCCTGAAACGCTCGCGCACGTCGGGCTGCAGCAGGATTCGATTCAACTCGGTGTTGAGCCGATCGACGATGCTGCGCGGCGTGCCCGCCGGCGCGAACATGTTGTACCACGCGACCACGTTGAAACTCGCTACACCCGACTCGGCCACGGTCGGTATCTCCGGCGCGACCTCGGCGCGTTTGGCGCTGCTCACTGCGATCGCGCGCAGCTTGCCGCTGCGCACGTGCGGCAAGGTTCCCGTGATCACGTTGAACGTCATTTGCGCTTCCCCGCTCATCACAGCGCTCACCGCAGGCGCGCCCCCTTTGTACGGCACATGCAGCATGTGGATTTTTGCGGCGGCGTTGAACATCTCCATGGTCAGATGTGCCGAGGTGCCCGCCCCCGACGACGAATAGACGAGCTTGCCGGGCTGCGCTCTGGCGAGGTTGATGATGTCCTGCACCGATTTGGCCGGCAGTGACGGATTGACCGTGAGCAGATATGGCATTTGCGCGAGGAGCGCCACCGGCGTGAGGTCCGTCACCGGATTGAACGGGAGCTTGTATAGCGACACGTTGATCGCGATGCCGCCCGAGGTGGTGAGCAGCGTGTAGCCGTCCGGCGCCGCGCGCACGACGACCTCGATGCCGATGGTCGAGCCGCCGCCAGGGCGGTTGTCGATGATTGCCGGCTGCCCCCACGCCTCGTTGAATTTCTGAGAGATCACGCGGGCCAGCAGGTCGTTCGACCCGCCGGGTGGAAACGGAACGACGATGCGGACGGGCTTGGCCGGGTAGCGCGCGGCCTCGGCGGCGGCAACGGGTCCCGCGAGCGTCGCGCTGAAGATGACCGCTGCCAGTGGTATGAAAGGTATGAAAGGTACGAAAGGTATGAAACGAACGAAACGTCGCATCTATTGTTTCCTGAACGAGCGTGAGAGCATGAGAGCATGAGAGCATGAGAGGGGAGAGATGACTGCGGGGGACGAGTGCGAGGGGACAGGACGCCTCAGTTACCGGGTCGTCCCATCGCCCGCATCGCATCCGACTACTGCGGCTGGTAACCGATGTCCTTCACCACCTTTGCGTAGAGTATCGATTCCGCTTTGAGCTTGGCGGTGACTTCCTCCGGCTTCGAGCCGACCGGCGTGAGTCCCTGCCCCAGCAAGCGCGCCTCGACGTCCGGCAGGTGCACGATTTTTATCAGCTCCGCATTCAGTCGCTTCACGACGTCTGCGGGTGTCCCCCTGGGTACGACGATGTTATGCCACGTGGTGTTCTCGAAGCCGGGCACCCCCGATTCGTCGGCGGTCGGCAGATCGGGCAGCGACTTCAGCCGCGTTTTGGTGGTCACTGCGTAACCTTTCACCTGCTTGCTCAGAATCGGGCCGGTGGTGTTGGTCGCTTGGTCACAACTCAGGTCGATCTGCTTTCCGACCAGATCGTTC
>JBKJKJ010000401.1:0-8791 GCA_046597455.1 Burkholderiales bacterium | reverse complement strand
GTTAGAACCGGTAGCAACTTACCGGTGAGCGACGGGCCCGCTCGCGAGCGGGCGGCCGTTGCGAACGTTACTCTCGAAATCACTGATACAGGCCACCAGCGATCGATACCGTGGGCGTGAAGGGTGAACCGGTTCTGTAGGCACGTTTACCCCTCACGCCTCACGCGTGCGCACCGGTGCGCGCACCGCGCAGCAGCCTCCTGTAACATTGCCGGGCTCACAGTCACACGGCAAGTCATGCAGGCCATCATCTCCGCAAGAAACGTTTCCAAGACGTACGCCTCCGGTTTCAGGGCGCTCAGGAATGTCGATCTCGAGATTCGCCGCGGCGAAATCTTCGCGCTGCTCGGGCCCAATGGCGCGGGCAAGACCACACTCATCAGCATCATCTGCGGCATCGTCAAGGCGAGCGAAGGTGCTGTGCTCGTGGACGGCCACGAAATCGTCAGGGAGTACCGCGCCGCGCGCTCGCTGATCGGCCTCGTGCCCCAGGAGCTGACGACCGACGCGTTCGAGACCGTATGGGCGACCGTGTCGTTCAGCCGCGGCCTGTTCGGTAAGCCCGCGGATCCGCGTCACATTGAAAAGGTGCTGCGGGACCTGTCGTTGTGGGACAAGAAGGACAGCCGGATCATGACGCTCTCGGGCGGCATGAAACGCCGCGTGCTCATCGCCAAGGCGCTCTCGCACGAGCCGCGTATCCTGTTTCTGGACGAGCCCACCGCCGGCGTCGACGTGGAGCTCAGGCGCGACATGTGGGCGCTCGTGCGCGAGTTGAGGGCGGGCGGCGTGACCATCATTCTGACCACCCATTACATCGACGAAGCCGAAGAGATGGCCGACCGCATCGGGGTGATCAGCAACGGCGAGATCGTCCTGATCGAAGACAAGGCCGAGCTCATGCGCAAACTGGGGAAGAAGCAGTTGACACTGCAGCTCCAGACCTCGCTGCAGGCCATTCCCCCCGCGCTTGCCGGCTACAGCCTCGAGCTGGCGAGCAACGGCAGCGAGCTGACCTACACCTACGACACGCAAAGCGAGCGCACCGGCATCCTCGCGCTGCTCGAAGCGTTGAACGATGCGGGCATCCGGTTCAGGGATCTGCATACGACGCAAAGCTCGCTCGAAGATATTTTCGTCACCCTGGTGAGAGAAGGACAATGAATCTGCACGCGGTCCGCGCGATTTACGCTTTCGAGATGGCGCGCGCCGGGCGCACGCTGATGCAGAGCATAATCTCGCCGGTGATCTCGACTTCGCTGTACTTCGTCGTGTTCGGCGCGGCGATAGGCTCGCGCATCCAGGAGGTCGACGGCATCAGCTACGGCGCGTTCATCGTGCCGGGGCTCATCATGCTCTCGCTGCTGACCCAAAGCCTCGCCAACGCCTCGTTCGGCATCTACTTCCCCCGCTTCACCGGAACGATTTACGAGCTTTTATCGGCGCCGATCTCCCCCATGGAAATCGTCGTGAGCTACGTCGGCGCTGCGGCGACCAAGTCGATCATACTCGGCGTAATCATACTCGCGACGGCGGCGCTGTTCGTGCCGCTGCGTGTCGAGCATCCGTTCTGGATGATTGCGTTCCTGGTGCTCACGTCGGTGACGTTCAGCCTGTTCGGTTTCATTATCGGTATCTGCGCGGACGGCTTCGAGAAGCTGCAGCTCATACCGCTGCTGGTCATCACGCCGCTGACTTTCCTCGGCGGCAGTTTCTATTCGATCGACATGCTTCCGCCGCTGTGGCAGACAGTGAGCTTGTTCAATCCCGTGGTCTATCTCATCAGCGGATTTCGCTGGAGCTTTTACGGGATTTCGGACGTGAGCATCGGGGTGAGTCTCGCCATGACGGTGGCGTTCCTCGCGGTGTCGCTCGCGGTGGTGGCGTGGATATTCAGGACCGGTTACCGGCTCAAAACCTAGTGTGCGGGCGGCTCGCCTCGCAGCGTTACGGTTGCCGGTTTATCGCCAGGAACGACGCAAGTCCCTGCAGGATGGCGGGGACGGGCCGCTCCACAACCGGGCGATGGTTCTGGGCATAGCGGTCGAGTCCCACGTCGATGCCAGGGCCGACACTCAGGGGCGCTGCGCCATACATGCGTATGCTTGCATAGCCGTCGGCGCCGGTGACGAGGCGGTCGCCCCTGAGAACCACGGTGCCTGGCGCAACCGCCACCTGCGAGCCGCTGCGCTCGAAAACGACACTGCCGCTACTCCGTTTCACGACACCCATGACGTCCTGTGCGAGCGCGGAAGTCGCAATCACGCTCAGTAAGGTTGCTAGTGCTAACGCCGATGCTGCTTTCATCGCTGCTCGCCTAACTTTTGTGAAGTCGACTAAGCAGATGCATATAGCGGGCCTGGGCGGGGGCTCAGGTGCACTTGTGCCCGAATGAAATCACGCCCGGCTTCCCCCCTGAGCCATCACGCCCAGCGGGCCGGGCTTGTCGATCCCGTATCCCTGCACGAAATCGACTCCGATCGTCTTCAGCTTCCCGCGGGTGGCGTCGTCCTCGACGAACTGGGCGATGGTGCGGATGCCGATTTTGCTGCAGGCCAGCACGATCGCTCTGGCCCTGGCGAACGCCGAGTCCTCATGCAGGATCTCACCGATGATGCTGCCGTCGATCTTGATGAAATCGAAGCGCAGGCGCTCGAACGGGGCAAACGATATTTTGTGGCTTCCGAAGCAGTCGACTGTAAAACGACAGCCGAGCGGTTTCAGGTCCTCCATCAGCACCATCAAATCCACTTCGCATTCAGTCAGCGCGCCATGGCTGATTTCGAAACACAGGCGGCTGCCGGCCATGTCCCAATGGCGCAGTTGTGTGCGAACGTGATTCGGAAAAGTCCGGTCGCGCAAGGTGTCGGCGCTCAGGTTCACGCAATACAGGGGCACGCGCCACGCCGGGTCTGCGCTTTTCCTCGATGCGCACGATTTGAGCAATCGGCGGATGACCCAGCGGTCGATGCCCGGCATCAGGCCGAAGTGCTCAGCGACTTCGAAGAAGCCGCCCGGGGGCACGGTGCGCTCGTCCTCTTCGGTCAGGCGCAGCAGTATCTCCCGGAAATTCGCCTCCCCGCTCTGCGGCGCGAGCGGCTCGATTTTCTGCTCGAGCAGGATGAATCGGTCCTGTTCGATCGCGCGCAGCAAATACTCCCGCGGATCTTCCTCCGCGCTGAGTTGCTGCTGCATTTCGCTCACGTAAGCGGCTTCGCCGGCGGCTGCGGGATCGCCGGGCAGGGTGACGATCTGCACGGCACTTTGCGCGGCCGCTTTGCCTGAGGCGCCCAGCGGCATCGCGAATACATAGAAACCGCTCGTCGCCTGCGCGCCGACCGGATAAGGCAGCAGCTTGACTGCAAAGCGCAGGTTGCCGGCCGCATGCGGCCAGATTGCCTCGTATTCGACCGCGGCGCCGAGGGCCGCATCCATGCCGTGCGACTCGAGGTCTGCGTAGATGGCGCCATCGATGAGGTCGCGCAACGGCACGCCCCCGATGTCGGTCGCCTGGCGGGCGCACCAGGTCTCGAAAGCGAGGTTGTGGTAACGGCAACGACCCTCGCGATCGACGAAGAAGATCATCACGGGCGTCGCGTCGAGCACTGTTCTGAAACGCAGGTCGGCCGTTTTAAAAGCCTGCGCCGAGCGCTCGCTGCGCGCCGTCTCCTCCGCGAGCAGTGTTTTGCTGCGCTGGAGCTGGGCCGTGCGCCGCACCAGCCGCCACTGCACCTTGACGCTCTGGGAAATCATCGACAGGACCGCAGCGAACAGAACGCCGAGCAGAAACGCGATCCACTGCAAGTCGAGGAGGGTGTAGTAGATCGTGAATACGAGGGCAACGCACAACGCGAAGACGGCGATGGCGGTGAGGAACGGCGTGAGATAGCGATTCGCCCACGCCGCAGCGACATCCAGCCGCGACACCATGAGGGCGGGCATTGCCTTGCGGCTTTCTGAAGGGCTCATGGCTGAAGTCATATCGTGGGGGCTGAACTAACGGTTTGGATTCTTCGAGGTGAGGTCGGGGCAGTATGGGCAGCGGCCCACGCCCCCGGAAGTGCCAAAATCCACATCCCGTGCCAAATGCACCGGATCCGGGCGATTTCATGCGGCCACCGCAACAAGAAGTCCGGGCGCGAAGCGCCTGCCGCCCGATGCTCTCGCTGCTCGATGACGCCGCGCCGCGCTGCTGCCGTGCTGGGTTACACGACAGAAACAAACTGTTTCGCAAGCGACATTCGATCGCAATCCACTGTGACTAGACTCACGCTCCGTGACTTCAACTGGAGAGCGGAATGACAACGAACGCTACGGATGCGGGCGCGCTGCTGGAGACGATGATGCTGGTGCGCGCCTTCGAAGAGCAGAACCGGACACTCACCGCAGCCGGCAAGGCGCCGGGCACGTGCACGTCCGTTGGGCAGGAAGCGGCGGCTGTAGGGGTCATCAAGGCGCTCGGCCGTGACGACCTGATCCTGACGAATCACCGCAGCGCGGGTCACCTGCTCGCGCGCGGCGCCGACCCGGGGCGCGTTCTGGCCGAAATCATGGGGAGGAGCACCGGCTACTGCAAAGGCAAAAGCGGCTCGCTGCACATTTCAGCCAGGGAGCTCGGCGTCATTCTCACCTCGACTATCGTGGGTGGAGAGCTTTCGCTGGCAACCGGCGCAGCGCTGTCGCTGTCCATGCAGAACAGCGACGCGATCGTGGCCTGTCTGTTCGGCGATGGTGCTGCGTGCGAGGGGATCTTCCACGAGTCGCTGAATCTCGCCGCGGTGTGGAACCTCCCGGTGCTCTATGTGTGCGAGAACAACCAGTGGCAGGCTTACGTCCACCGCAGTGAAACGATGCTGACTGACAAGATTGCGACACGCGCGGCGGCTTACGGTATCGAAGGGCTCACCGTCGATGGCAACGACGTGCAGGCGGTGCATGCCGCGACCGTCGACGCCGTCACCAGGATCCGCAGGACCCGTAAACCGATTCTGCTCGAGACCTACACGTATCGCACGCGAGGTCATTACGAGCCGGACGATCTCGGCTACGTAGACAAGCAGGAACTGGCGCGATGGGAATCCCGGGATCCGATTGCGGCGCTCCAGACGAAGCTCCTCGAGGCGCGAGAGCTCACCACCGGCGATGTCGCACGCATGGCGGCGCGCGTGCATAAGGCTGTTGCCGCCGCGCTGGCTTTCGCCAGCGAATCCGCTTTTCCCGCCGCATCCGAACTGACAACTGACGTCTACGCCTGAGGAGTCGATATGTCGCAATTAACGGTAAACGAAGCCATCGGCCGCGCACTCGCCGAGGAAATGCGCAGGGATACGCGCGTGATCATGTTCGGCGAAGGGGTCGCGACCAAACGCCCCGACCTGCTGAAGGAGTTCGGCGCGAAGCGCATACGCAACACGCCGCTCGCCGAAGGCATCATTGCCGGCACCGCCGTGGGCGCCGCTGCGACGGGTCTGCGTCCGGTCGTGGATCTGCTGTTCGCGCCTTTCCTGTGTTATGCGATGGACGAGATCGTCAACAGTGCCGGCAAGCTGCGCTACATGTCAGGCGGGCAGTTCTCGTTCCCGCTCGTCGTGATGAGCATGACGGGCACGGGCTGGGGTGTCGGCGCGCAGCACAACCACAGCCTGGAAGCGTGGTTCGTGCACAGCCCCGGGCTCAAAGTCGTCATGCCGTCGACGGCCGATGACTTTCGCGGGCTGCTCAAGTCGGCGATCCGCGACGAAAATCCCGTGATGTTCTTCACCGACATGACGCTCGGCTACCAGTCCGGAGAAGTCACCGACGGTGAGCATGTGGTCCCTCTGGGTCAGGCGTGCATCCGCCGCACGGGCCGCGACGTCACTCTGGTGTCGTATTCGAAAGCGGTGCACACGTGCGTCGAGGCTGCGCAAAAGCTGGAAAGCATGAACGTCTCGGCCGAAGTGATCGATCTGCGCACGCTCAAACCGCTCGACGAAGCGACGATACTCGCGTCGGTGCGCAAGACCGGGCGCCTGCTCGTCGTCCACGAAGCGGGCGCGATGTGCGGCGTCGGCGCCGAGATCGCCGCGATCGTGTCCGAGAAGGCTTTCGGCGCGTTGAAAGCGCCGGTGATGCGTCTGACCTCGCCCGACACGCCGGCGCCCGCCAGCCCCGCGCTCGAAGCGCTGTTCATGCCGCGAACCGAAGACGTCATCGCGGCCGTCGTGCAGATGCTGAAGCCGGATTCACGGGCGCGCGCCGGAGAGCTAGATGTTCAACGCTACGCGCGCGGCAAAACCGTTTAGTGGCCCGTATCAGTGATTTCGAGAGTAACGTTCGCGACGGCCGCCCGCACGAAAGCGGGCCCGTCGCTCACCGTAAGTTGCCACCCGTTCTAACGTTACACTCCACTAGACTGGACGACTTCGACCAGTTCCAGCGCTTCGCGGCTCGGACCTTCGATCATCACCGCACGTGTCTCGCCCAGCGCGTAAGGCGGCTCGAGGAAAGTGACGCGTTCGCGCTCGAGCTTCTCGATCCAGGCGTCGAGGTTCGCAACGCCGAGCCCGATGTGATCGACGAGGCGGCCCCGCGTGCTCGCGGGCCGTTGATCGCTCTGGCGCGGGTACCACGTCAGGGCGACGTCGCCGAAAGTCACCGCCGCGCGCGGCGTGCGGAACATGCCGTCGCGCTCGAGCGCGGGCCATGTTCGATCGGCGCCGCGTGGGACTTTGCAGTTCGCCTCGGTGATCGGTGTCGGGCTCTCGCGCCCCGGCATCGCCGGCGCGTTGAGGTGCTTCTGATACCAGAGCTGGGCGCAATACGGATCGTCCTGGTACAGGTGAACGTGGTTGAAGCGCTCGGCAGGGTGATTGCCGGCGTACTCCACGAGGGCGCCGTCGGGGCCGGCCATGTACGCGAAACCCGCGCCGCCTTTCGGTTCCACGCTGCTCGCTCGCGCGTCCGCGATCTGCGCCGACGTGAGCCCCAGCACCCCACCCACGCCAGGCCACGTGTCGCTGCTGATGAGGACTGAATCGCCTTCGCCGCTCGTGTAGAGCGGCAGCAATGTGACTCGAGGACGCCGCCTGTAGGTTTCGAGACTTTTGCGCGCGTCGGTCACGTGCCACCCGAAATGCCAGATCGCGGTGTCCCGATTCGTTTCTGGAGATACGTCGACTTGCGTGAAGAGCACCAGCACACCGTTCGGCGCGCTGAGGGCGGGCGCGCCGTCCCACACGGTTTTCGTCGTGCTGGGAAATTGCTCAGTGTAGAAATCGATGGCCGCTTCGGGATCGACCGAGTTCAGATGCAGATGATGGAAGGTCGGGGTCGGGAGCATGTCGAATTCCTGTCGGGTCTCGATGTTCACGGGGCAGCACCGTTCGGCGCGCGCGTATCACCTACAATAGCAGCTCTGAAGAAGAGGAGTTTGCGGATTCGTGACTGAAAAGCTGACACCGCGCGAGCTCGAAGCGATTGCGGGGCGCACGCTGGATCACTACAACCGCTCTGCCGAAAGCTTCTGGCAGGGAACGCGCGGCCACGACGTGAGCCAGAATGTCGAGGCGCTGCTTGAGCACGTCGACGCGGCATCGCCGTACACCATACTCGACTTCGGTTGCGGCCCCGGGCGCGACCTGAAGGTTTTCGCGGACCGCGGTCACGTTGCAATCGGCCTCGAAGGCTCGGCGCGCTTCGCGGCGATGGCGCGCGAGTACAGCGGGTGCGAAGTGTGGCACCAGGATTTCCTGAAGCTCGACCTGCCGCCGGGCCGCTTCGACGGCATATTCGCCAACGCGTCGCTGTTTCACGTGCCGACACAGGAGTTGCCGCGCGTGCTCGGCGCGCTACGCGCCGCGCTCAAGCCGCGCGGGGTCTTCTTCAGCTCCAATCCGCGCGGCACGAACCAGGAAGGCTGGAACCTCGAGCGCTACGGCGCGTACTGGGATCTGGCTACCTGGCGTGATTTTGTTTCCGCGGCGGGATTCGTCGAGCTCGATCACTACTACCGGCCCCCCGGTTTGCCGCGCGAGCAGCAACCGTGGCTGGCCACGGTATGGCGCGCGAACGCGCAACCTGATCGATGACGACGGCCGTGCCCTCCAGGCGCAGCGACGTCGTCGTGCTCGGCGCGGGCATCGTGGGAATCTGTGTTGCACTTCACCTGCAAAAGCGCGGCCGCTCGGTGGTCGTGCTCGACCGGCGCGGTGCGGCCGAGGAAACGTCGTATGGCAACGCCGGGCTTATCCAGCGTGAAGGCGTCTATCCGTATGGCTTCCCGCACGATTTCGGCGCGCTCATCCGCTACGGGTTCAATCGTACCATCGATGCCTATTACCACCCGTCGGCGCTGCCGCGGCTCGCGCCTTTCCTCTGGCAGTACTGGAAGTATTCCCGTCCGGCGCGGCACCGGGAGGTCGCGCACAAGTATTCGAAGCTGATCGAGCATTGCGTGAGCGAGCACGAAGCGCTCGCCGCCGAAGCCGGCGCGGGGGAGCTCTTCACCCGCAAGGGATGGATCAAGGTTTTTCGCACCGAGCGCGAGCGCGACAAACGTTTCGCCGAAGCCGAACGCTGGCAGCGCGAATTCAGCGTGAACTACCGGGCCCTGGATCGACAGGCGCTTCAGGATGTCGAGCCGCACCTCGCGCCGATACTGACCGGCGCGCTGCAATGGACCGATCCCATCAGCGTGGGAGACCCTCAGGGCCTCGCGCTCGCCTATCTGCGGTTGTTCGAGCAGCTCGGGGGCAGGGTGGTGCAAGGCAACGCGCAGAGCCTCGAGGCAGACAGCACGGGGTGGCGATTA
>JBKJKJ010000317.1:0-4517 GCA_046597455.1 Burkholderiales bacterium | reverse complement strand
TGGGCGTGAAGCTGCACCGCGTCCCGGTCCCCGCCTGACAACTACGACAACCAAAGCGCCAGCAGGAACCGCACGTTCTAATGTCGTGATTCTGAAGTTCGCATCATATTTCGCGCGTCCTGGTGTTAAGGGGCCAGGCTCGATTTATGTGGAGCTTGCTAACGCATTAATTCGAGGCCGGCCCGTTATCTTCCGACGTTACGCTCACGAACGATGAAGTAGCAGCATCTCGGGGTTGGCCCGCGGACTATGAATCGTCAACCCACCGCACAGTCCGGCCTGGGATTAGGTCGATGGAAAAGGACGCACCGCGGGTTTGCCGCTCATGTAGAAAATGGTGTGTGCGTCCCCTTGCGCGCGCATTTCTAACGCTCGGGCGGCTTCTGGCACTTCGGCTGCGGTATGTCGGTGCATTGATTGAACGCCTCCACCTTGATGCCGCCGCCCACGAGCCGGTACGGGGCGAAGCACGCGCCGCTCACCTCGAAGGCCAGCCATTCCTGCTCGCAGGTCAATTTGCGGCTGACCGCGGCAGGGGGCGGCGCGGTCAGCGTCGTGACCCTTGCCTTCGACGCCACTTCCCGCTCTCCTTTCAGAGAATCGACGAGCGATCGCTCGCGCGATGCCCTTGCCTGTGCTGCTGCGCGCTCTACCTCTGACGCGGCCGTGACACTGACCGGCTTGGCCTTGTCCTTGTGGACCTCCGGAACTTTGTCCCCGTAGTGCACGGCGCCGTTTGCATCCACCCACCGGTAGATGCCGGCAGCGAACGCGCTCGTCGACGCCAGGACAACGGCGAGTGCAAGAAGGGTGTTGCGCACGATCCGTCCCAGACTACGGAAAAGAGGAGGCGTGCTGTAGCGCGCCTCCCATCACGCCTTATCGCGCGAATTCGGCCAGGTCACTATCGTGCCCGTGAATGCAGCATGGGCCGAGTAGTGCGCGGCTTTGCAACGACAGCATCTCGACGTCCTAACCCTTCGGCGGCCGCGCCCGCACCGCCGCTTCGTTCACCTCCACGCCCCAGCCCGGCCGCGTCGGCAGCACGAACTCGCCGTTCTCGATGATCGGCGGCACGTCGACGAGCTCGTCGCGCCACGGCACCGCGTCGACGTCGGTCTCCATGATGCGCAGGTTGGGCACGGCCGCACAGAAGTGCGCCGAGATCACGCTCGACAGATGCCCGTAGAAGTTGTGCGGCGCTACGTTCATTTCGTAGACGTCCGCCATGGCGGCGATCTTGAGCGATTCCATGTAGCCGTTCCAGATCACGTCGATGATCGCGACGTCCATCGCGTAGGCTTCGAAGAAAGGCTTGAAGTCGCGCCGCTCGCACAGCGTTTCGCACGATGCGATGGGTGTCGAGGTGCTGCGGCGGATCAGCGCGAGCGACTGAGGATCGTGCGTATCCATCTCCAGCCAGGTCATGCCGACCGGTTCCACGGCTTTGGCGATCCGCAGATAGCCTTCGGTCTTGTAGTTGAAGTTGAGGTCCATCATGATGCCCAGCGACGCGCCGCCACCCTCGCGAAAAGCGTTAGCTGTCCTGAACGCGGCATCGACGATGTCGTTGCTCCAGTTGAGCTCCGGATAACCTTTGCTCGCGCCGAATCCCGGGCGATAGGCGGCCAGCGTCTTGCCGTCGTGGATCATCACGTTGGTCTTGCAGGCGCTGTAGCCGCGGCTTTTTACTTCTTCGGCGAGACGTGAGAGATCGTCATAGCTCGCCACCCGCGGCACCCCGAGCAGATCCGGATAGCGCGCGCGGTAGCTGCCGCAGTGCGACCAGTAGACGGGAATGCGTTTGCGCACAGCGCCCCCGAGAAGAGCATAGACGGGCACGCCGAGCGCCTTGCCCTTGATGTCGAGCAGCGCGTTCTCGATTGCGGCAACGGCCTGGCGATTGATGCCCCCGCGGGACTGCACGGTCTGCGTGCGCAGATGGCAGTTGATCAACTCGATGTCGCGCGGATCCTTGCCGATCACGACCGGCGACAGTGCCTCGATGACCCCGGAGAGGCCGTGGCTTCCGAAGCTCTCGTTGTATTCCGACCAGCCGACGATCCCCTCGTCGGTCATGACCTTGAGAAAAGAGAACATCCGCCAGCCGGCGTCGCAGCGGAGCGTCTCGATGCGGGTGACTTTCATGGTTTCCTCCTGAAGGGGTTATTCTTCTGCCCCTTACCTTATACTTCGCCGCGAACGGTCACGAAAGGTCCAGGGCTGGATGAGTGTTGGAAGAAAGCGGTCGATCCGGGCGGTCACCCTGGACCTCGACGATACCCTGTGGCCCTGCGAACCGACGCTGCTGCGCGCCGAGCGCCTCACCCTCGCATGGCTGACCGAGCGTGTGCCCGAGGTCATCGCGCCCTGGTCGATGGAGCGGCTGCGGGAGCGGCGCATGGCGATCCACGCCGCTCGTCCCGACCTGGGGCACGACTTCCGCACGATTCGCCGGCTTGCCCTCGAGGAGGTGTTCCGCGTGGCGGGGGCCGATGACGCGCAATCCGCGCAGATCATCGAAGGGTCCCTGGACGTCTACATGGCCGCGCGCAACCAGGTGGAGCTGTATCCGGAAGTGCTGGCCTGCCTCGAGCGCCTGTCTGCGCAATATCGCATCGCGTCGCTTTCCAACGGCAACGCATGTCTCGTGCAGATCGGGCTCGATCACCTGTTTCACGCCACCATCGCGGCACACAGCCATGGCGCGAGCAAACCCGACCCCGCGCTTTTTCACACCGCCTGCCGCGAGCTTGGCTGTGCGCCGGAGGAAGTGGTCCATCTCGGAGACGATATCGAGCTCGACGTCCGGGGCGCACGTGCGGCGGGGCTGCACGCGGTCTGGATCAACCGCGGCAGTCATTCGTGGCCGGGCGAGGACGTGCCGGACACTGTCGCCGATCTCGAGGCGTTCGAGCGCTGGCTGGCGCACGCCTGACGCGAGAGATGATCGACTGCTGACGAGAGACCTTTCGATGGCCATCAGGATTTACCAGTACGCCGGCTGTAGCACGTGCAAGAAGGCGCTCGCATACCTCGACGCCAGCAATAAGGCGTACGAGAAGGTTGGAATCGTGGAGCAGCCGCCGACGGTGAGCGAGCTCGAGGCGATGCTGGGCTACCTCAAGGCGAGCGGCAAGACGTTCAGGAACCTGTTCAACACTTCGGGCGAGCAGTATCGCGCGCTCAAGATCGGCGAGCGCATCAACGCAGGGATGACTGAGCAGGACGCGATCGCGCTGCTTTCGAAGAACGGCAAGCTCATCAAGCGACCTTTCCTGCTTACGGGCAAAGGTGGCGCGACCGGTTTTCGGTCCGACGACTGGGACACGCTCGTCTGAGAGTCGGCAGCTGACCCTTGGCAGCGTGTCGGTCTTGGCGGACACGCTGCGAGAACAAGTGGGGGATGGGAGGTTACGCAGGGAAACCGTGGAAGGTCTCCCTCTGTACCTGGGCGGCGAGGCCCGAGCCGAAGGCGAGCGGCGCCCCCTACACCCGCTCCAGCTTCTGCAGGCTGCGCATATACTCGGGCGCGGCCTTGCCGGGATTGATGTTGACGTAGTTCGTATAGGAGACTTCGCCGACGTAGATGTCGCCGCGCGCATCCATGCACACGCCGTGCGGGGCGAGAAACTTGCCGACCTCCTGGCCGGGGCCGTCCTCGCCGCCCAGGCGCGCGATGCGCTTGCCGTACTTGTCGACGAAGGTGAGACGCGGACCCAGGTTCGGATGGTTGCGATTGACGTTCATGCCCGGACCGAGCTCGCCGATCAGGAATTCCGCGCGCCCCCCCTGGTGGCAATACAGGCCGCAGGGCCGATGCAGATTGTTCCACTGCATTTCGTACTTGCCGTTGCCGTCGAATACCTGCACGCGGTGATTCTCGCGATCGGCCACGTACACCCAGCCTTCGTCGTCGGTGACGATGTTGTGGACGATGTTGAACTGCCCCGGGTCGGTGCCGGGCTCGCCCCAGGAGAACATGAGCTTCCCGTCCGGCGAATACTTGTGGACCCGCGCGTTGCCGTAGCCATCGGAGATGTAGAGCTCCCCGCTGGGCGATAGCGCCGTGTGCGTGCAGCGATGAAAAGGCTCGCCGCTCATGTAAGGGGCCGGCTTGTCGGGGATGCCGATCGTGAACAGCACCTTGCCGTCTGTCGTGCACTTGCGCATCGTGTGATCGCCATCGTCGGTGAGGTACAGGTTGTCCTCGCGATCGATGAGCACCCCGTGTGCGCGCTTGAACACACCTTCGCCCCACGAGCGCAGGAACTTGCCCTCGCGATCGAAGACGATCATCGGGTGTTCGCCGCGATTGAAGACGTAGACCTGATCCTTGCTGTCCACGCCGACGCCGCCCACGTCCTTGAAATTCCAGCCCGGCGGCAGCTGCGCCCAGTTCTCGATAACGCGATAGCGACGCTCGCCGCTTCCCAGGATGACTGACATGATGTTCTCCTCTAAGGAGGCGGCGCTCGCCTTAGACTCGGGCTTCGCCGCCCGCGAACAGAGGGAAA
>JBKJKJ010000166.1:0-4169 GCA_046597455.1 Burkholderiales bacterium | reverse complement strand
CGGCTTGCATGCGCTTCGCCCACGACAGGTTGAACTCGCGATCGAGGAGTCTGCGCGCACGCTCGTCGGAATGATCCGCGGACGACACGCTGCGCTCGTTGATACGGGTCAGACGAGCGCGCACCATGGGATAGAGCGCCGGTTGCGGCACGCCGTGCTGCGTAAAGAACGACTGGAGCGCCCGCACCTGGTCGGGCTGGATGTTCACGACGAAACGGTTCGGCGCGTCGGGCGGAAGCGTCGTTTTCCAGGCCTGCATCAGATCCTCGCGCACGAGTGTCAGGACCAGCAAAGCCATGATGCCCAGACCCAGCGCCACGACCTGCAGCACGCTGCCCAGTGCGCGCCGTCGCAGATTCGCGATGCCGTAACGCCAGGTCAGCCCGCGCATTTGCACACTGGCGACCGCTTTGAGCAATAGCCAGGTCAACGCGCCCACGCCGATCATCGCAGCCGTGAAGCCGCCCAGCACCATGCCGCCCAGCTTCAGACCTTCGGCCTTCCACAGTATCATCAGCGCGATCACCGCATAGCCTGCGGCATACGTAATGAGGCCGCCCGCGTGAGGCGCCCCCAGCTCCCTGCGCAGCACACGCAGCGTCGGCACACGGCCGAGCGCGACCAGCGGCGGCAACGCAAAGCCCAGCAGGAGCGCCAGGCCCGTAGACATGCCGTAGAGCGCGGGAAGCGCACTCGGCGCCGGAAGCGCAATGGCTACGAGGTTGCCCAGCCAGTAAGCGAGCAGCGATTGCGCGGCGATGCCGATCGCGCAGCCGACGAGGCTCGCGATCACGCCCAGCACGATGAAATGCGTCAGGTACAGCCTCACCACCCTGCCCTGGCTTGCGCCCAGGCAACGCATGATCGCGCAGGCATCGAGGTGGCGCTGCAGAAACCGCCGCGCCGAAAGCCCGATGGCGACCGCGGCGAGCACGACGCTCACCAGCGCGGCCAGGCTCAGAAACTTTTCTGCGCGATCCAGCGCAGAGCGGATCTCGGGCCTTGCGTCGCGTATGCCTTCGATACGCTGCCCGGGCTGCAGGACCCTCACAGCCGACGCGCGAAAATCTTCTACGGCCTGCGCCGCCCCGGCCACCTGTAACCGGTAGCCGATCCGGCTGCCGCGCTGGACGAGGCCCGTCGCCGCAACGTCCGCCTCGTTGATGATGATGCGCGGGCCGCTGTTCAGGAAACCGATCGACGCATCCGGCTCGTGGGTGATGATGGAAGCAACAGTAAGGCTGGACTTGCCGAGCTCGACTCGATCCCCGGTCGAAAGCCCAAGCTGTGTATAGAGGCGCTCGTCGACCCACGCGGTGCCGGGCAACGGAATGCCTTCGGCGCGCCGCTCCGGACCATATAGCGCGCTCCCGATCCGCAGCTCGCCGCGCAGCGGGTAACCCGCGGTTACTGTTTTCACGCTGGCGAGTACGTTGCGTTCACCGCGTACCGCCATGCTGGGAAAACGCATCATGCGAACGACGGAAAGACCGCGCGCGGCAGCATCGGCTTCGAGCTTTTTATCGAGCGCACGATCGCTCACGATGACCAGATCGGCGCCAAGGAGCTGGTTCGCCTGCCGACCCAGCGCCTGGTGCACGCGATCGGTGAAAAAACCCACGGTGGTGACGCTCGCCACGGCAATCACGATGGCTGCTGCGATCAACGCGAGCTCGCCGGCACGGTGGTCGCGCCATAACAATCGCAGCGCGAGCCTGAGCTCATTGAGAATCATCATCGTCCCTGTTCGGCACCTCGATGACGCCACGGCTGAGCCGTGAGGAGAACACCCTCGCGAGGCTCCTCACCGTTACACACCTCATACCTCACCGTTGACCAGCCTTCCCCCCGCCAGCCGCAGCACCCGGTCGCAGCGTGTCGACAGGCCTTCGTCGTGCGTGACCAGCAGCAACGTCGCGCCGCGCTCGCGGTTCAGCTCGAACATGAGGTCGATCACCTGGCGCCCCGTCGCGGCATCCAGATTGCCCGTGGGCTCGTCGGCCAGCAGGAGTGCAGGCTCGCTGACGAATGCACGCGCAATCGCGACGCGCTGCTGCTCGCCGCCCGAAAGCTGCCTCGGGTAGTGGCTCAGGCGCTGCGCGAGCCCGACGCGCTCCAGCATCGCGCGCGCAGCCGAGCGTGCGCCGGCGGCGCCGGCCAGTTCCAAGGGAAGCATCACGTTTTCGAGCGCGGTCATCGCCGGCAGGAGCTGGAATGACTGGAAGACGAATCCGACCATGCGCCCACGCAACGCCGCGCGGCCGTCCTCGTCGAGGCTGAACAGGTCATGGCCATCGATATGCACCGCACCTGCACTCGGGATATCGAGGCCGGCCATGAGCCCGAGCAAGGTAGACTTGCCCGAGCCTGAAACCCCGACGATCGCCACGGCTTCACCGGCGCGCACATCGAAACTAATATCCTGCAGGATGGTCAATCCGGTGCCGCCGTTGGGCACAGTTTTTCCAATGCCGGTTATCCGCACTATCTTCTTATCTGACTGGTCGCTGATGCTCACACGTTTGATCTTTATTTTTTCGCTGGCGGTGATGCCCACTGCCGCACTGGCCGCAGCGTCAGCCGGCACGATACTCGTTTTCGGAGACAGCCTTTCGGCCAGCTACGGCCTCGCGCAAAACCAGGGCTGGCCGCATCTGCTCGAGGAAAGGCTGCGGGCGGAAGGTTTCAACTATCATGTGGCCAACGCCAGCATCAGCGGGGAAACCACGGCCGGAGGCGTGAATCGGATCGCCGGCGCCCTCAAGGCGCACCGACCCGATATCGTGGTTCTTGCGCTGGGGGCCAATGACGGTCTGCGCGGCCAGAGCATCGAAGGGATGAAGCACAATCTCGAGACGATGGTCGATGCGAGCCGGAAGGAAAAAGCGGACGTGCTGCTGGTCGGAATGCGATTGCCACCCAACTACGGCACGACCTACACTGAAAAGTTCCGGAAAACCTATGCGGAGCTCGCGCGGTCCCGTAAAGCGGCGCTGGTTCCTTTCATGTTCGAAGGCTTCGCCGAAGACCGCCGGTTCTTCCAGGCCGATCAGGTCCACCCCACGAGTGACGCCCAGGCGGTGATGCTCGACACGATCTGGAAAGGCCTCAAGCCGCTGCTCAAGCGCAAGCCGCGATAGCGTGGCGCTCGGCAGGACTCAGTTCCGAAGCGGAAGGCGAGACAGACGCAGCCCCGGTTGCCGCTGCGTCGTGCTCACTCGGCACTCGGCATCGGACACTACGTATCGACGGTGATGCCGGGCTGACCCGCGGCAAGCTCGCCGATCACCTGCGCATCGCGAAATCCGTGCGCGCGAAACACATCGAGCACTGCCTGCGCGACGCCCGCCTCACAGGCGACCAGCAGGCCGCCGCTCGTCTGCGGGTCGGTGAGCATTTTTCGATGCCATTCCGGCGCCTGCGCCGGTAGCGTGACGTGCAGCTCGCAGCTCGCCCAGTTGCGATCGGACGCGCCCGTGACGTAACCCTGCTCTGCCAGATGTCGCGCGGCCGACAGCACCGGGACGTCGGAAAACCGGATGGCGGCGTGCAGGCCCGAACCGCGACAGACTTCCAGGAGGTGCCCCAGCAGCCCGAAACCGGTGACGTCGGTCAGCGCGTGCACTTGCGGCATTTCAGCAAGCTCGGGGCCGGGTGTATTGAGCTTCGTGGCGCTTTCAATCATTTGCTCGTACGCCTTCTCCCGCAACTCGCCTTTCTTGAGCGCGGCACTCATGATCCCCACGCCGAGCCCTTTGCCCAGGATGAGGACGTCGCCCGCTTTCGCGCGATCGTTGCGCTTGACGCGATCAGGATGGACGAGCCCCAGCGCGACCAGTCCGTAGATCGGCTCGGGCGAATCGATCGAATGCCCGCCTGCGATCGGAATCCCCGCCTCGGCGCATATCGCCTGGCCGCCCGCGGTGATGCGCTGTATGACGTCGACCGAAACCTTGCCGACCGGCATACCGAGCAGCGCGAGGGCCATGAATGGCTTGCCGCCCATGGCATAAACGTCGGATATCGCGTTCGTAGCGGCGATCCGGCCGAAGTCGAACGGGTCGTCAACGATCGGCATGAAGAAATCGGTCGTCGCGACGATCGCCTGCGTATCGTTGATGCGATACACGGCTGCATCATCGGCCGATTCGTTCCCCACCAGCAGGTTG
>JBKJKJ010000360.1:0-11359 GCA_046597455.1 Burkholderiales bacterium | reverse complement strand
GACCGAGCTTCTCGGCGGGCCGACCCGCGAGCGCGTGCGCCTTTACTGGTCACATTGCGGCACCACGCGCGTGCGCCACCACGAGATGGTCGGCAAGCCCCCGATCGAAAGCTGGAATGACGTGGCCGCGCTCGCGAAAGAGGTCGTCGCGCGGGGTTTCACCGCTCTCAAGACCAACATCCTCATGCCTGGTAAAGGCGGCACCTGGTTCAGCGGTTTCGACGGCTCGATGGGGCCGAACGACGAATGGGCGCCGAACTCGCTGATCGCGCACATCGAGAAGCTGATCGGCACGATTCGCGACGCGGTCGGACCCGACTTCGACATCAATCTGGATCTGAACTTTCACTTCAAGCCTGAAGCGTGCACGCGCATCGCCCAGGCGCTGGAGCCGTACAACCTGCACTGGCTCGAAGTCGACAACCCCGATCCCGATGCGGTGCTGCAGATCAGGCAGTCGACGACCACCAGGATCTGCACCGGCGAGACGCTCGTTCACATGAAGGAATACCTGCCATTCTTCCAGCGGCACGCGGCGGACGTCTTCATGATCGACGTGCCGTGGAACGGCGTGTTACAGGGGAAGAAGGTCGGCGATCTCGCGGCGACGTTCCAGCATAACGTGGCGCCGCACAACCACTACAGCCATCTCTCGACCTTCATGAGCGCGAGCCTGTGCGCGGTGCTGCCGAACGTGCGCATCATGGAAATCGACGTAGACGACGTGCCGTGGAAAGACGAACTCGCCACAGGCGTGCCCCAGATCGTCGACGGCTACCTGACGATTCCCACAGGTCCCGGCTGGGGCATCGCGATCAACGAGGACGTCGCGCGCGCCCACGCGTGGGACGCGCGCAAGTCGGCGCACCAGAAGAATCTGGCGCCTGCGCGAAGTTTCTGAGTGGTGAGGCGTGTCCGGCAGGCGCTCGCCCCCCGGACACGCGACATGCCGCCGGTCGGCGGCATGTCCGTCAACTGAAGTCGACTTTCGTCGCGTGCCGCGTGCCGGCAGGACCTTCGAACGTTACCTTCGTTTTCGAATCGATCTTGTTCCCGTTCGCGAGATCGAACGTTTCGCGGTTGTAGGTCCAGACGACGCGCTCCGGGGCGTTGACGTCGACTGCGACTGCCGCCGGCTTGCCGAACTTGGTCGTGACCTCGGTTTCGGTTTTGCCGATGACGCCCGCAGTGAAATCGTCGCGGGAAACGGTTTCACCGCAACCGGTCAAAAGCGTGCCGAGCACCAGCACCGCCGCGAAGCGTGCGAGTTTCCAGAATGAGTGTTTCATATGACCTCCGTGCCGAATGGGCTGACTGATGGGCAAAGGTTACTCTTTTGGCAGGTTCGAACCTTTCGCCGGGCTGTCGCCGGTGGCACTACACGCGTTCGCGCCGGGGTATCATGCACTCCGACGCCCGGTGAAAACAGTCCAGAGGAGGCGCGTGACGCATGTCCCAGGAAATTCAACGAATCCAGGCTGTGGACGAGGAGGGCTGCGTCCATGTCATCCTCCTGATCACGCCGATCGAAACGATACCCACCTATCACGGTGTGCGCACCGAGCGTGGGCGCGTGCGACACGAGCTCGCCGACGGCACCGCGGTCGTCCCGCTGTCCGATGAGCAGTTCCGCGTCGAGCCCACGGGGATGATATTGGAGCTCGTGCGCTAACGCGTATCGGCTGCTTTTTTCCCCGTGCTCGGGTAACCTCGCACACGCTTTCCCCTCCCACTACCGGCTCCTCATCGTGTCCGCTACGCCCGATCCAGGCGGTCGTCCCGCTGCAACAAAAGAACGCAAAGGCCGCGCACTCAAGCTGCCGGTGCACGTGCGCAACATGCCGCTGCTGCTCATTTCCGTGTTCGTGGTGATTTACTTCCTGCAATGGGCGAAAGCATTTCTGATTCCGCTGCTCCTCGGCGTTCTGATCACGTACATGCTGTCCCCGGTCGTGGGCTGGGTCGAGCGCGCGAGGATTCCGCGCATGATCGCCGCACTCCTCGTGCTCGCCGCATTCATCGGCCCGACCGTCACGGGCGCCTTTCTCATGGCCGACGACGCGGTGCAGCTCCTCGAAGGCTTGCCGGTGTCGATGCAGAGAGTCGCAAACGCGTTACGCGGCGGCGGCGTAGGCACCGTGAGCCGGGTGCAGCAGGTGGCGAAGGATATCGAGCAGGTCGCCAAAGGCGCGCCCGAGCCGCCCACTCGCGCCCGGACGACGACGGTGCAGATCGAGCAGCCGGGAACCAAGCTGGAGGATTATCTCTGGAGCGGATCGAAGAGCGCGCTGTCAGGCATGGCGCAGGCGCTGATGGTGCTCTTCCTGGTCATTTTCCTGCTCATTTCCGGCGACCTGTTCAAGCGCAAACTGGTGAAGATCATCGGCGACACCCTGACCGAGAAGAAGATCACGGTGAGCATCCTCGACGAGATCGACAACCAGATCCAGCGCTACATGCTCGTGCTCCTGGTCTCCAACGTGCTGCTCGGCGTGCTGACGTGGCTCACGTTCGTGGCTTTCGGCATGGAGCAGGCCGGCGCCTGGGGTATCGCGGCAGGGCTCCTGCACGTGATTCCGTATTTCGGCCCGTCGCTGATCGCAGTCGCGACGGGCCTCGCCGCATTCATGCAGTTCGACACCTTGTCGATGGCCGTGAGTGTGGCGGGAAGCACGCTCGTCATTTCGACCCTGCTCGGCATGGGGCTCACGACCTGGATGCTGGGACGCGCTTCCCGGATGAACTCGGCCTCGGTTTTCGTCGGCCTGCTTTTCTGGGGCTGGATTTGGGGGCTGTGGGGTCTGCTGCTCGGCATTCCCATCCTGGTCATCGTGAAGGTGATCTCGGACCACATCGAAGGACTGGCACCCGTGTCCGAGCTGCTCGGGGAATAATGCCGGGTGCCCCGGCCACCCGGGAAAAACCGCCGCGCGCACGCTAAACTGGACGCCCGCAACCGCATCACCCGCGCGCCGCTCAGACGACGCGCGTCTACAGGAGAGAGATCAGACATGACCGACGCACCTGCCCCCGTTTCCAGCTCTTCGCACCTGCCCCTGTCCGGCATCACCGTCCTCGATCTCACACTCGCGCGCGCGGGCCCGACGTGTGTTCGTCATCTGGGCGACTGGGGCGCCGACATCATCCGCGTCGAGCCGCCCGAAGCGCAGGGCGAGGACGTCACCGGCCGGCGCGACGGATTCGACTTCCAGAACCTGCATCGAAACAAGCGCACGATGCACCTGAACCTGAAGACCGATGAAGGCCGTGCCGCGTTCATGAAGCTCGTCGAGCGCGCCGATGTCATCGTGGAGAACATGCGCGCCGCGGTGAAGCACCGGCTCGGCGTTTCCTACGAGGACGTGCAAAAAGTGAATCCGCGCATCGTCTACGGCAGCATCAGCGGTTTCGGCCAGGCCGGCCCCTACGGCAAGCGCGCGGGCGTCGACCAGATCGTGCAGGGGATGGGCGGTCTCATGTCGGTGACGGGACTCCCCGGCCAGGGTCCGGTGCGCGTCGGTCTGCCCATCGCAGACCTGACCGCCGGCAACCTGCTGGCGCTGGCCATCACGATGGCGCTCTTCGATCGCACCCGAACCGGCGTCGGCCGCTGGGTGCACACCAGCCTGCTGGAGTCGCAGGTGTTCATGATGGATTTCCAGGCTGCGCGCTGGCTCATGGACAAGGAGGTCGCGAAGCAGGCGGGCAACGATCACCCCACCGGAATCCCCACCGGGGTGTTCCCGTCCAGCGACGGTAATTTCAACATCGCTGCGGCGTCCGAGCGCGTGTGGCAGCGCTTTTGCGACGCGATAGGCAAGCCTGAATGGAAGGAAAAACCGGAATGGTCCACGCGCGGCAAACGCAGCGAGGACAGGAAGACGATCAACGCCGCGATCAGCGAGATCACGCGTACCAAGCCCGCCGCGCACTGGGTTGAGCTGTTCGAGGAAGCCGGCGTGCCGTGCGGCCCCATCAACTCGATGGACCAGGTCTTTGCCGATCCGCAGGTCCAGCATCTCGGGATGGCGGCGCCGGTTTCGAGCAAGAAGAAGGGCGAGTTCCACCTGGTCGGATCGCCGATCAACTTCGAGGGCGCGCGCAAGGCGATTCGCAGCCCCACGCCGGACGCGGGGGAGCACACCGAAGAGATCCTGCGCACGCTCGGTTACTCGGATGCGCAGATGAGCGAGCTGCGAGCCAAAGGCGCGATATGAGAATGTTGAGAACGTCGAGATCGTTGAACCCCGCTCTTTTCCTTCCGCTTGAAATCGAATCTTCGACAGGAGTGCACACACAGTGACAACCGAAACGACGAACGCCGCAACCGCGGTCATGGACAGCAAGATCGTTTCCAGGAAGCAAGGCGCCATCGGGCACCTGATTTTCAACAACCCGGAGAAGCGCAACGCGTTCTCCCTCGACATGTCCATCGCGGCCGCGGACGTGCTCGACGATTTCCTCGCGGACGACGCGATCCGCGTCATCGTGCTCTCGGGCGCAGGCGGCAAGGCTTTCGTGTCGGGCGGCGACATCTCGAAATTCGAACAGGCTCGCGCAACCAAGGAAGACGTTGCCAACTACACAAGGACCGGAGAGCGCTTTCGCACCCTGCTCAAGGGAAGCGCCAAACCAACCATCGCGATGATCCACGGCTACTGCCTCGGCGGCGGTATGGCGATCGCGCTCAACTGCGACCTGCGTATCTGCACCGAGGACGCGAGCTTTGGTATTCCCGCGGCGAAGCTTGGCATCGGCTACGCAGCCGACCGCCTCGGGCAGCTGGTTGAGCTCGTCGGACCCTCGGCGGCCAAAGACCTCCTGTTCACGGGGCGCCGCTGCAATGCACAGGAAGCATTTCGCATGGGCATCGTCAACTACGTCATGCCCGCGGCCGATCTGGAAGCGTTTGTGGAGTCCTACGCGAATAACATCGCCGGGAATGCGCCGCTTTCGATCGTTTCGGCCAAGCGCGTGATCGACGAGTACGTGAAAGATTCGGACAAACGCGACAACGCTCTCAGCGAAAAAGTGGTCGCCGACTGTTTTGCGAGCCAGGACTACGTCGAAGGCCGGCGCGCGTTCATGGAGAAGCGCAAACCCGTATTCAAGGGCCGATGATGAGGCAGCGCTTCGACTTCGACGATCTGTTCTCCCTGCCGGTGGGGAGAGGGAGACATCACGGCAGGGCAGCGTGAAGGGCGAGTCCATAGCGCCGGCAGCGGCGCATCCCACGGGCCCCCGCTGGCGCTCCTTTCCGCCTTTCTACGACCACCTCGGGCTCGAGCTCGAAGCGCTGGCAGACGGCCTATGCGTGATTCGGCTTCCCTATGTGAAGCATTTCGGCAATACGCGAGGTGAAGTGCACGGTGGGATCGTCGCGTCGGTCCTCGATATCACGCTCTCGCAGGCTTTGCGCTCTACGATCGAGGGGCCGGCCGACGTCGCGACGATTTCCATGACCGTCAACTATCTCGCGCCTGCGGTGGGTGTGCTCACGTGCAATGCGAAGGTGGTGCGCGGCGGTCGCAGCATCGGTTTCGCGGAGGGTGAGGTGACCGACGAGAAAGGGCACGCAGTGTGCCGGGCTGTCGCGACCTACCGCATTCTGCGGCCGCGACAAATCGAACCGGTCGAAAAGCCGGGGTAGCAGGCAGGCTGAGGAAAGAAGCGATCATGATCACGACACGCTCTGCACGCACGCTGACGCGATACAACAAGTGGGCCAACGAGCTCATGCTGGAGGCGGTGTCGAAGCTGCCGTCCGGCGAAGCGACCAAACCGCGGACGACGCTATTCAAGAACATCGTCCACACGCTCAATCACAACTATGTGATCGACCGCATCTTTCAGGCTCACCTCGAAGGACGCGAACATGGTTTTGCGGGGCGCAATACGAGCGAACCGCCGGAGCTCGATGATTTGCGAAAAGGCCAGCGCGAAATCGACGACTGGTATGTCGCGTGGAGTGACGACATCACGGATGCCGCGCTCGACGAGAAGGTGAGTTTCACGTTCGTCGGCGGAGGCGAGGGTGTGATGACGCGCGGGGAGATCGTGCTGCACATCGTCAACCACACGACGTATCACCGCGGTTTCGCGGCCGACCTTTTCTACCAGGTGCCGGCCCGACCGCCGACCACCGACCTGACGGTTTTTCTCAGAGACGTGCCACTGGCGCTCGGTTGAGCGGTCACTCGACGCCGGAAGCGACTACCGGCCTGTATCAGTCAGTTCGAGAGTAACGTTCGCGACGGCCGCCCGCCGAAAGCGGGCCCGTCGCTCACCGGTAAGTTGCTACCGGTTCTGACGTCGGATAGGGGCCCTGAGACGTCACGAGGGCCCGAGGCGGCAAAGGCCCACCGCGCGCTTTACCTGGAGACCGGTTCCGGCGCTTGACCAGTGAGACTTTGCAGGCTGATGCGATCCGAGAGGATGCGGCGGGTCTCGACCAGCATCTGTCTCAAGTGGGCGTCGGCCTTGTCGTAAGCATATTGTTTCTGCGCGCTCGAATCGGCGCCTGCCGCGAATTCGGCCCGGACCGCATCGGCATAAGACAGGTAGCGGCTTCGGCATTCGCCTTCGGCGTAGGCGGTGATCTCGTCCGCCGAGGCCGGCGCTTTGGACATCTTGTCCGATGCCGCAAAAAGACACGCCTGGTATTGCTGGCGCACTTTCGCGGACGCTTCGCCGGTGGTGAACCCGCGGTCTTCCACGGTCGCGCAACCTGCCAGGATCGCTACCAGAATCAAGCCCTGCCGCATCCGCATCCGCATCGCCATCCCTAACCCAATCCGCATCCCCATTCCCTTCTCCTGAAGAATCAAACTCGAATCCCACTCACGCCGTACGTCTGCGCATCCCTATGCTGGCGAGCAGACCGGCCATGAGGCCGGTGATGAATATCGCGTCGAACGTGCCTGCGCCGCCGATCGACATGACCTCCGCGCCCAGTCCGGACAGCAGCCCCAGATTGAGCAGATCCGCGCCGATCAGCGTGCCCAGGCTACCGCAGATGTAGGCCAGCGGCGCCGCATGGGTTCGCGACAGCAGCAATGCCGTCGCGGCCGTGATGACCGGCGGGTAGAACACCGATATGGCAATGCCTTCGCCCGGCACCGGTTCGGCGAGGACATAGCACACCGCTGCCACGATTACCGTGCCGATCGCAGCGTTTTTATAGATGCCGTTTCTGATCGTCAGATACCCCGAAAGCAGGATCGGGATCAGGCCGCCCCCCACGTTCAGAGCGACGATCGTGCCTGAAACACCGTCGTGCGAGGGGCCTGCGGTATCACTCACCATGAACATCGGCAGGTTGACGTAGCTGCCGGCGAGGGTGAGCACCATCACGGCGAAGAAATATTGCGGTGCCAGCCCTATCCTCGTGTAGGCGTACTTGATGACGCGCAAAACGGTCAGCAGGAACAGGAGGACGAGTGACAGGCCGAGCAACAGCAGGACCGTGCCGTCGATCGGCAGGTAGTGAACGCCTGATCCGGGCATCGAGCGCTACAGCACGACTTTCTGCCGCTGACCGGTTTGCGACGCGCGCGAGATCGCGTCGAGCATCCTGTGACGGCGCACCGCGAAATCGAAGTCGGGCTCGACGCGCGTATCGGTGCGGATCGCTTCGGCGAACTTCACCCACATCTGACCCACGTCGTACGAGGGGCCGGCGCTGCGCACGTCCTCCGGCACCCACTTGAGCCGCTCGGGCACTTCCAGCTCCTGCATCGCCTTGTCGTCCTTGTGCCCGCCCATGAGCTTGCGCTTGGTCTCCTGTCCGGCCTCGCCGCCGCCGATCATCATCAGCGTGCCCTCGGTGCCGTAGATTTCCAACCGGTAGCCGCTGCCGTGGTAGGGGTGCACGCCCACGTGCGCGCTGACCACCGCGCCGCTTTCGAGCGTGCCCTGCACCATGATGTTGTCGGGCGAAGTCACGTCGACATAGCGTTTGGTGTCGGTCTCGAACCACTGCGGCACCTGCGTGCTCACGACGGCGGATACCTCGGTCAACTCCCCGGCGACCATGCACAGCGCGTCCATCGAATGGCCGAAGGTGATGGTCAGGGTATTGGCGCCGAGCGTGGCGTCGCGCTGCCAGGTGCGATCGGCAGTGCGCGTCAGCACGCCGCTGCCCATCTGCATCATGTTGACCGACAGCACCTTGCCGACGTAGCCCTCCTGCACGAGCTCGCGTAGCCGCATATAAGCGGGCGACGCGCGTCGCTGCAGTCCGACCATCGTGCGAACTTTCATGGTGCGTGCGAGGGCCGCCAGCTCTTCGGCTTCTTTCGTGTTCGCGCCGAGCGGCCATTCGCAATACACCGGCTTGCCGGCTTGGAGCGCACGCTTGGTGAGCACGTAGTGCGCCGGAACCCGAACGGCGACCAGGGCGGCCTCGACCGCCGGATTCGCATGCATCGTACTGTCGTCGCTGTAGGCGCGCTCCACGCCGTATTTCTCGGCGGCGGCCCGCGCGGTGTCCTCGTGCGCGGTGCACACCGCGTAAAGCTCGACTTCCGGCACCCGTTGCAGGGCAGGAACGTGAGCTCTGGGGCCCCACCTGCCGCCCGCTCCGATGAGTCCTACGCGTAAACGATCCGCTGCGGTCATGATCCATACTCCTTTAGGCCTGCATCATCGTGTCACTTCATGCCATCACTTCGTCACCGCACTTTGGTTCGCGTGCGGTCCCGGAAGCTGGCACATGAAGCCCGGATTCAATCCACGGTTCGACGAAGGCGCGCTCGCGGGCGCCACGATTCGTGAGTCGGGGGTGGCGCGGCGAGTCTAAGACTTCATTTCGAGGAACTCGAGCTGCACGCCGTCCGGTCCTTCGAAGAAGCATACCCGGCGCCCGCCCGACACGATGGTTTCCTCCAGGATGTGGATGCCCTGGGCTTTGAGCTTCTCCACCAGCGCATCGAGCTCATCGGTGTCGATCGCGATGTGCTCCATGCCGTACTTCTGCTCGCGGGTCTGGCTCTCCAGGAATTTCGTGACATTGAGCGACAGGCCGTGCAGGTCCAGGCGGTAACCGCCGTTCGGCGATTGATTCACGATCTTCGCCCCGAGTGTGTCGACGTAAAACTTCGCCGTCTTCTCCGGATCCCCGGTTTTCAGGTGCAGGTGATTGAGCTTGAACGACATGGGCTACCTCCTCCAGGACAGAGCCATCGCTTGGGCCGGGCATTGTGGCGCATTTTCGTGCGCAGGGAAATTGCGCTGCCGACACCGTCTGGTCGCTCCGGAGAGACGCGTCGTTGCCGGCTGCGCAAGCGCCAGGCCCTTCCCTCGATGCGCGTTTCCCAGCGGGGCAATAACGGCGCATCGCAGCAAAGCGTAAGCGTAGGGTGCCGATCGGACGCGGCAGCGGCAGCGGCAGCGGCCAGCCTACGCGGGTGTTGTAGTCAGTTGTAGACGGGAGGCTGGTGCGCGGTCCAGACTATGCGCCTGACGCGGTGCGCGCAGCGCGCACCGTCTCCATACAGACCCCAACGGAAACTGATCATGACCAACGACCTGCCTGACATTCTCGAGACGACCGAAGCGGAGCGCCTCGCAACCGGTTTTACATTCACCGAGGGGCCTCTGTGGCACCCTGACGGTTTTTATTTCTTCGTCGACTTGCGCGCGAACAAGCTTTACCGGATCACCCCGGGGCAGGCACCGGAGCTCGTGAGAGAGACGGAGGAAGGCAACGGCACCACGTTCGATCTGCAGGGACGCCTTATACACTGCGAGGGCGGGGGGCGGCGCGTCACCCGCCTGGGCCACGACGGCAAGGTCGAGACGGTCGCGGACCGGTTCAAGGGCGGGCGCTTCAGCCGGCCCAACGACGTCGTGTGCCGCTCGGACGGCAGTCTGTTTTTCACCGACCCGAACAAGCGCGTGGCTTACTCCAGGCGCGAGATACCGCCACCCGAAGGTGTCGATAACCTGTGGGACGGCGCCGCGGTCTATCGCGTGGCCACGGACGGCGCGGTCAGCATGGTGGCGAACTGCGAATATCCCAACGGCCTCGCTTTCTCTCCGGATGAGCGCACGTTGTATGTGGCGAACACGCGCTCGTCGAAATACATCCATGCCCTCGAGCTCGACGCCGCCGGCAGTCTCATCCGGCGCCGCATTTTCGCGGACATGAACGAAGGCACGGCGCCGGGCATCCCGGACGGGCTGAAAGTCGACTCGCAGGGCCGCGTGTTCTGCACCGGGCCGGGCGGTATCTGGGTCTTCACGCCCGACGGCAAGCGCGTCGGGACCATCGCGTTTCCCGAGCAGGCAGTAAATTTCGCCTTCGGCGGCGCCGACCTGCGAACGCTGTTCTGCTGCGCGCATACGTCGGTCTACACCCTGCGCGTGCGCACGCCGGGACAACCGCATCCGTGGTATCGGCTTCGCGGGAAATCGAGTTAAGAGGCCGGCATGCCTGCTGCACTGATCCGACTCGACATTCGCAGGGGCACATTGGCGCTCGTGCTGGCGCTCCTGATCGCAGGCTGCGCCTCCACGCCCCAGGCTGCGCGTGATCGCGATGCCGATGCCAAGCAGTTTGTCACCCATCCCAACGCGGCCACGATTTACGTGTATCGGAGTCGATTCGACCGCGCCGAAGATGATGCCGCAAACGATTCGATTCTGTATGTGGACGAGCGCCTCGTCGGACAGACGTTGCCCGGTAGCTTCTTCCGCGTCGATCCGGTTCCCGGTCGTCACGTCCTGCACGGGATGGGCGTCGACATGGGCAAGATCGAGCTCGACACGCGACCCGGCGAGCTCTATTTCGTCGAGCTCACGGTCATCCAGGGCCGCTCACAATTCCGCCTGGTTGCGGGAGACGTCGGCCGCACGCGCATCCTGGCGTGTTGCGTGCTGCTCGAAAACTGGGCGCCCGGCCAGCGGCCGCTGTACCGGTAAAGCCGCAGCTCACGCACGGCCGCTTCGGATCCGCACCGCCGACGCGCCCCGCTACTTTTCAGCGACGCTTTTCAGATTGGCGAGACCGGTCTCGAAGTCCTTGCCGACCAGGCTGTCCATGTCGAAGAAGAGGTGCATCACTTTTGCGGGATAGGGCACCGGCCCGCCCATGCTCCAGGTGACCCCGCTTGTGCCTCCCCTGGCCTCGATGGTGAATTCGGCGAAGTTGTGGGCTTCGAACGGCGACATGAAATCGAGCTTGATCGTGATCTTGCCCGGCGCACGGGTGTCGGTTATTTCCATGCGCCCCTTGCCGACTTTGCTGTTGCCTTCCCACTCGTATACCGCGCCCTTCCCGCGTGCAGGGCCGCTGTAGGTTCGCTTCATCTCGGGGTCCATCTTTTCCCACGGTGACCACAACCGCCATTGGTGGAAG
>JBKJKJ010000347.1:0-2945 GCA_046597455.1 Burkholderiales bacterium | reverse complement strand
GCCAGGCGGGGCCGAAGGCTGCTGTGCGAGCGCTGCGCTCGTCATCACGACAAGAAAAGCGGCACCAGAAAGGAACGACCCGCTGGCATGAGTAAAACAGCGATGGGCGGCCATGATGATTCTCGGTTTTTTGGTCAGGCGTCATTTTAAACGTAAGCTCGACGTGTCATACCGTCGCGCGCAAATATTCGCAGCGGACGGATGAACAGGGGTGGGGGGACTCGGGCGGAACGGACGGGATCGCTCCTGCCTGACGCGGACGGCCCGCATTGCGCCCGGCAGGATTCCTGCGTACGCGGGCCATCCTGCATGACCGCATCACCTACTGCATCACCCACTGCATCACGGCATCACGGCATCACTACATCACTGCATCACTGCATCACTGCATCACTGCATCACTGGGTCACTGGATCACCATGAATCTGCTGCTCACCATGACCGCATACGGGTGTGATCGCGAGCCGGCGCGAAGCAAAGGTGTCTGCTCGTCGTGCACCCGTCGTTCGCAGCGGGATTGTTCAGCGCTGGAGCCGTGGGGTCACAAGCAGCCGGCATACCCGTCGAGTAATCGAGCTGACTTCAGTTACGTATCCCCGCCTTCTGCACGACGCGCGTCCACTTCGCGATCTCCGCCTTGAAGAAGGTGCCGAACGCCTGCGGTGAGCTGCCCGCGGGCTGCGCGCCATCGGCCTGGAAGCGGCTGAGCAAATCGGGATGCCTCAATGCCTTGCCGATCTCCGCGTTGAGCCGGTCGATGACGGCGCCGGGCGTGCCCGCAGGGGCGAGCAGGCCATACCACTGGCTCATCTCGTAGCCGGGTACACCCGCTTCGGCGACCGTCGGAATATCGGGGGCGGCGGGCGATCGCCGTGCGGTCGTGACGGCGATTGCACGCAAACGGCCCTGCTTCGTCTGGGAAAACACGGACGGCAAGGTGCAAAAGCACAGCGGCACATGGCCGCCAACCAGGTCGGCGATCGCCGCGCCGGTGCCTTTGTAAGGCACGTGCACCACGTTCACCTGCGTGAGCGTGAGGAAGAGCTCGGTCGCGAGGTGGGCGGAGCCGCCAACGCCGCCCGACGCGTACGAAAGCTTGCCGGGCTGCGATTTCGCGAGGGCGACGAGCTGCGGGATGCTCCTGACCGGCAGCGATGGATGAACGACCACGAGCAGCGGTGTTTCGGCGAGCAGGCTGATGGGTGCGAATGCGCTCGTCATGTCGAGCGACAGCTTCGGCTCCATGGCGGGCGCAAACGCGTAGTTCCCCGGTGCAATGAGCAGCGTATACCCGTCCGGAGGCGCCTTGGAGGCCAGCTCCGCGGCGATCAACCCGTTGGCGCCGGGCCGGTTCTCGACGATCACCTGCTGGCCGAGCGTCTCGGTGAGCCTCGGGCTCAGTCCCCGCGCGACGACGTCGGCGCCGCCGCCGGGGGCAAAACCGATGAGCAGCCTGACGGGTTTCACGGGATAACTCTGCGCGCCGCTGACGCATGGGATCAGCGCCAGCAACAGCCACGCCGCTGCAACAGGATGCATGCATTACTCCTCGTATGGTTTTCAGCTCATGCCGAGCCACGCAAAAAGGCGTGGTGCGGCGAGCATACCGCAAGACCATCAACCGCCCGGCGACTGCGCCCTCCACCAAAGCGAGAGCCCGGCGGCGGCGATCGACAGCACCATGCCGAGCGCAGCGAACAGCGCCGTGACCTCCTGCGGCTGTCGTTCCAGAACGAGGCGTCCGCCGAGCGTCTCGTAGATTTTCGTCAGCCTGTGCGCGTCGCGTGCGAGAAAATACTCGCCGCGCGTGATGTCCGCGATTTGCTGGAGCGTCTCCTCCTCGAACTCCGCGTGTATCGTCGGCCATCCCTCGACGTTGGCGACGCCGCCATAGAGCGTCCCCACACCGACCGTATAGACGCGAATACCGAAACCGGCGACCAGTTTCGCCGCCTTCTGCGCCGGAACGCCCATTGTCCCGCGCCCGTCGCTGACGAGAATGATCGCGGCGGAACGGTCGGAGCCCGGCGCAACCGCCTGGTGCGGCTTGGGCTCGATCGGCTGTCCATCAGACGCGGCGCGATACGCCTTCTCGGGTGCACGACCCATACCGAAGATGTCGTAGCCCTGTGGAATGTCCGCCATCGGCACGATCGTCATGAGCGCGCCGATGAGGCCGTTGCCGATCGCGGTATAGCGCTGCAGCTCGAGCCGGTCGAGCGCCGCCATGACGTGTTCGCGATTCGCGGTCGGCGGCTGCACGACATCAGCGTGAGCGCCGAACGCGACGACGCCCACGCGCACGTCGTGCGGCTGTGCCCTGACCAGGGCCTTGGCGGCGGCTCGGGCCGCTTCGAGCCGCGTCGGCGGGACGTCGCTCGCCGCCATGCTGAGTGACACGTCCATCAGCAGCACGATCGTCCCCCGCCCCGACGGCAGATTCACCAGCGTCACCGGACGCGCCACGGCGAGAACGAGCGCAGCGAAACCTGCAAACAGGAGGAAAGCGGGTACGTGCGGCTTGACGCGATCGCGCAGCGTCATCGACTGACGCAGCAGGAGCAAGGTGGGAAAACGCACCGACCCGCTGTGCTTGCGGTGCAGCCACGCGACATAGGCGCCGGCCACGACCGGCAGCAACAGTAGAAGCCAGAGGGCGTGACGCCACAGGAACGTCATGGTCGAGCTCCGCGGGGACCCTCATGCAATATACGCCGGCTGAAGGGCGTCGGCCGCCCTCGCGTGACCTGACCACGGAAATCGGCAGACAATCGTTCCCGCCCGCCTGAGTACGCTCAGGACGAACGGATGGGCTTGAGCTCGCCTGTCGGCGACGCGCTCTCAGCTGCCGTGCTCCTCAGCGTAACGCCGTTGAAGTCGAAGAATGGATGCACCGACACCCCAACACACCGTTCGTCCTGAGCGGGGTAAGGCCCGCCGCGGGC
>JBKJKJ010000590.1:0-10398 GCA_046597455.1 Burkholderiales bacterium | reverse complement strand
CTCGCACTGCCGCCAGGGGAACGGTGAAGTCAATCTCACTGCGCTCGAGTGCTCCTTCAAGGAAATCCGCCTGCAGCCCATCGTGCGCAAGGACATGAAGCTCGAGTGGCCTTTGATCGAGACACGCACTCACTGGATCACAGTCGGGGTCAACGAAGACCTGAATGTCGCCATGAACAATGCGACGCGCGAGGCGGTGAACTGGCTGGCTGCCCAGAAGATCGCGCCGATGACGCGTTACGAAGCCTACAGTCTGGTGTCCATGACGGGGGACTGCCGTGTATCGCAGGTGGTGGACATTCGCAAAGGCGTCCATTGCATGATCCCGAAATCGATCTTCACCGGGCTCAAACGCTCTTAATCGATGCGTTGGCCGTCTGCCCCGGGTAGCCGATGCGTGGCACCGCCCGGGGCCGACCGTGCGCCACAACGCACTTGCGCGCGTTGGCTTCTGACCCTCGCGCTTGCGCTGCTGAGTGCGGCACCGGAACCCGGCGTGGCGCAGCAGATATTGCGTGTCGTCACCACTTCGGCTGATTTGATGTCGCTGACCCTCGCAGTCGGAGGCACGCGTGTGGCGGTGGAGAGCCTCGCTGCGCCGGGGCAGGATCCGCACACCATCGAGATCAAGCCCGGACAGCTCGTGCGCGCGCGTCACGCGACGCTCCTCATCCGCGTCGGACTCGATCACGAACCGTGGCTGGGAAGATTGCGGCTGCCCGAAAGTGTGGCCATCGTGGACGCATCGCAGCGCGCTCGGATCATCCAGACTCAGACGCCGCGTCTGCGCGCTGAACGCCGTGCGCATGCACACGCTTTCGGCAACACCCATTACTGGCTCGATCCTGAGAATGCCGTGCCGATCACTGCAGTCATACGGGACGCCCTGGCCACGGCACGGCCCGACGATGCGCGTCAATTCGAACGCAACCGCAACGCGTTCCTGGCCGTGCTGACCGCACGCATCGAGCGGTGGAAAGCCGCTCTCGCACCGTTCAGCGGCGCCCGGCTGGTGGTCGTGCACGACAGCTGGTCCTATTTCGCCGAGCGCTTCGGTCTGCAGGTCGTCGGCGCGGCTGAACCGCAGCCCGGTGTACCGCCGGCCCCGGCCGAGCTCGCGCTGCTATTTCAGCGCATGCGCGAAGCAGGCGTCAAAGTCGTGATCGCGGACTCGCATTCGAATCCCTCACTCGTGCGCGAAATCGAGCTCAAAAGCGGCGCGCGCGCGGTCACGCTGTTCGCTTCCGGCAACGACTACCTGAGCCTTTTCGATGAGAACGTCGCGAAACTGGCCGAGGCACTGAAGCTCGCGCGGCCGTGACCGAGCTCCTGCTATGGCCTTTCATCGCCGGGCTCGTGCTCACCGCGATTCACACGTGGCTTGGCCTGCACGTGCTGGCCCGCGGCGTGGTATTTGTCGATCTCTCCCTCGCCCAGATCGCCGCGCTCGGCCTGACCGTGGCCATGCTCGCGGGTCACGGCGTGCAGAGCGATGCGGGCTACTGGTATGCCCTGGCTTTCGCCCTCGGCGGCGCGATTCTCTTCGCTTTCGCGCGCGCGTGCGAAGGCCGCATCCAGCAGGAAGCAGTGATCGGCATCGTCTACGCCGTATCGTCATCGCTAGGCGTTATTGCACTCGACCGTGTGCCGCAAGGGGCCGAGCACATCAAGCAGCTCCTGATCGGCTCCATTCTCACCGTCACGCCGCAGGAGGTGGCCGCTTTAGCCGCGCTCTACGCAGTGATAGGCCTCGTGCACCTGGCGTTCCGCCGACCGCTCATGGAGGCGTCCTTCGAACCGCGCCTTCCCGCCGCGGCTGGACGTCAGCTCGTGTGGGATGTGGTTTTCTATGGATCGTTCGCGCTGGTCGTGACCTCTTCGGTGCGCATCGCGGGCGTGCTGCTCGTTTTCGCCTATCTCATCGTCCCCGCCGCGATGGCAGGCCTCTTCACGCCCGACCTGCGACGGCGTCTTCTGATCGCGTGGGCCCTCGGCGCGTCGCTCACCGCGGCAGGCCTCTATGCATCGTGGACATGGGACCTTCCGACCGGCCCGTCGATCGTGACCGCATTCGGGACCGCCCTGGCTCTGGTAGGGCTGGCGTTCGCAATCAAAGCACTTTCGATCCGCACGGCGAGCCGGTTCGTGTTCGCCCTGACCGCAGTGGCCGGCATGCTCCTCCTCGCATTCCCGAAAATGGACCAGCCCTGGCTCGCCGCGCTGGAGAATATCGCACCACCGGTCCATACGCTCTTTCTGACCGAATTCGAGCGCGGAACCCGCGGCGACATGCTCGAATCGATCGAGCGCGCGAAAGCCGAGCTAGCAAGGCTTCGCGCGCTCGAACAGGATGTGCAATGGGGCCGAACGACGATGGAGCCCGAAAAAGCCGAACGCATGCGCCAGTACATCGCGGGCCGCAGCGAAATCTCGGCGGGCGAGCAACTGGTCCTGCGCGACCTGCGTGACAAGGCGAGGACACGCCAGCGGCTGATGCTGGGGATACCGCTCACGCTCATCGGCATCGCCGGGCTCTACTTCAGTTGCCGGCGGCGAATAGATTAGTCGGCGCCCCGTGGCATGTCGTGACCGGCAAGCGCCCAGGGCGCTCAGCTATCAGGACCATTGCACGTAAGAGGACTTTCATTGAAGTCTCGACCGTCCGCCATCCCCCGCCAGAAGTTCACGATCGATCTCGCGAAGCGTTCTCACGCCGCAAAGCTGCATCGTGCGCGTCAATTCGTCGCGAAGGATCTCGATTGCGCGCACGGCGCCCGGTTCGCCACCCGCGCATGCGCCATACAGCGTCGCGCGTCCGATCATGACGGCACGCGCGCCGAGTGCGAGCGCTTTCACAACGTCGCGACCGCGGCGTATTCCGCCATCGACCAGAACGTCGAGGCGGTCGCCCACTGCACGCGCGATTGCGGGAAGCGCATCGGCGCTCGCCACTGCACCGTCGAGCTGCCGGCCGCCGTGATTCGACACGACGAGCGCATCGCACCCCAGCACTGCGAGCCGCTCTGCGTCTTCAGGCCGCGCGATGCCCTTGACGATGAACTTACGCGGCCACCGGTCGCGCAACTGCTTCAGGCTGTCCCAGTCGAACGACGGATCGTAATTGCGGCCGACTGAAGAGGCGGTTGCAGCGGCGCTCTGCGCGTCGGGCGTGAAACCCGTCATGTTTTCCATGACGGGAACACCGTAGCGCAGCATCGACAGCGCCCAAAGCGGGCGGCGCGCGAAGTCGAGAACATTTTTCGCCGTGTAGCGAAACGGAATCGAGAAATCGTTGCGGAAGTCGCGCTCGCGCTTGCCGCCCACCGGCAAATCGACCGTGATCATCAGCGCTTCGTAACCCGCATGGCGGGCGCGCTCGATGAGACCGAGCGTGAACTCACGTTTCTTCAGGATATACGCCTGAAACCAAAGCCGCCCCTGAGCCTCCTGCGCGATGCGCTCTATCGAGGCGGTTGCGGTGGTCGAGAGGGTATACGGAATGCCGGCCCGTGCAGCCGCGCGCGCGATCGCCACGTCGCCCCCGCGCCAGCCGAAACCCACTGCACCCGTAGGCGCGACGACGATCGGAAGCTGCGAGGGCGCCCCGAGCAGCATCGTCGTCGTGTCGACGTGTGCCACATCGTTGAGAACGCGGGGCGCCAGTCGCACCCGCTCGAACGCTTCGCGATTGGCGCGCAGCGTGAGTTCGTCCTCCGCACCGCCATCGAAGAAGTCGAAAACGGCGCGAGGGAGCCGCTTTTTCGCCAGGCGGCGCAGGTCCTCAATCGAGTAGGCGCTCGAGGCTGAGCTCACTCGGCCTTGACGCCGGCCGCCTTGATCACGCGCGCCCAGCGGTCACTGTCCTTTTGCAGGAACGCCGTGAACTCCGCAGGCGTATCGCCGATCGTGATCGCCCCGAGGGCCTCGAGGCGCTTTTTGCTTTCCGGCTTTGCGATCGATTTGCGTAAGGCGTCGTTGAGGCGACTCACGATCGCAGGCGGCGTGCGTGCCGGCGCCAGCAGACCCACCCACGGCGCCGTGTCTTCGAAACCCGGAAAGCCCGACTCCGCCATCGTCGGCACTGACGGATAGTCCGGATGTCGTTTTGCCGTGCCGACCGCAGCCACTTTCAGCCGCTTGCTCTGGACGAAATCCTGAATGCCGATCATGGGATAGAACATGAAAGTGACGCGGCCTGCCATCACTTCGGTCAGCGCAGGCGCGTTGCCGCGAAACGGCACGTGCGTCATCTTCGTACCGGACGACGTCTCGAGCAGCGCTGCCGCGAGGTGCGCGGAACCGCCGTTACCCGCGGAACCGTAAGTCACGTCACCCGGTTTGGCTTTGGCGAGCTTGATCAAGTCCTGCACCGTGTTGAATGGCGCATCGGTCTTGGCGACCAGCAGGAGCGGCAGCACGGCAGCCAGGCTCACCGGCGCGAAGCTCTTCAGCGGGCCGTATTTCACGTTCGGCAGGAGGATGGCATTGACGTTGTGGGAGAGCGACGCAAATAGCAGTGTGTAGCCATCCGGCGTGGCCTGGGCAACGGTCTCGGTGGCAATGAGCGAATTCGCACCCGTACGATTGTCGACGATGACCGGCTGCCCCCACATCGCGGTCATGTCCTGCGCGAGGATGCGGGCGATGACGTCAGTGGGCCCCCCGGCGGCGAAGCCGACCACGATGCGTATGGGTTTGGTGGGAAATTCCTGCGCAATAGCAGGGGATCCGATGAGCAGGCATAGCGCGCCCGCGGCCAGATTGAGCTTCAATCGTGATGTCATGAACAGTCCTTTGGGTTTCATTCCTGAGGTGCGAACCGGGTCGCCATCACCTGGCAGCGCTTAATGAGGGTGCTTGTCGGGTCCGTAATCGGGTAGCGCATTATCTATGGTGCCGATGTTCTCCCGCATCAAAACATCGCCGGCGTGCCACTCGAAAGCATAACGGTATTCCGCCGGGGCTGGTGCGCGAAAAGGCCAAACTGCGCTGCCCCCCCGCGATCCTCAGACGCCGGCGATTCAGGCCGCCGTTCGAGTCGCCGTTTGAGCCGCCGTTTCAATCCATTGCACGTAGCACACTGAAACCGGCATGGCATGCGCGGCGAAGTAATCGAGCCAGCGAGTCTGGTTGTCCTGAAGCCGGTCCCCGGGGCCTTTGACTTCCATCATCAGGTATCGCCGCTCGGCGGGCCAGAACTGGATCAGATCAGGGAAACCGGTGCAATTCGCGTGCACATCGAGAAGAATGCGCTCGAAGCATGCTTTCAAGTGTGCCGCAGGAAGGCACCGGAGCGCGAGTTCCAGTAGCGTTACATCGAGCCCGCCCCACGCGACGAACGGCGACTGGATACCCGCCTTTGCCCTGAAGTTGCGATGGATAGTGTTCTGGTATCGATCTGAATCGAGCTCGCGCAGGCAATCGTCGAATTGTGATTTGCGACGTTCGTAAAAATCGCGCGCGTGCAGATCAGCGGGCCCGCGGTGGAAGGGGTGGAAGAACGCACCCGGCAACGGCGTGAACACCGCGTCCCAGCAAAGCAGCCCGAACAGCGAATTGATCAACAGGTTTTCGACGTAATGCACGGGCGCATCGGTTTGCGTGAGCTGCGCCTGGACCAGACCCTCAATGGCGCATGCCGCGTCCGGCCGCGACAAGGTCAGATCGATGCGCGGGACCGGTGCGCTACGCCGACTGCGCACCGGCGGGCCGCCAAGCCTGCGTCGAAGCGCCGGTATGATTCGCAACAGCTGCTGCTTTTCGGATTCGCTCTCGGGGGCTTCCTCGGCGCTTACCGCCATCTCCAGTGCGGCGGCTTCCTGCCCCGTACGCCCCAGCACGCGGATGGCCCGCATCCGTGCGCCGCTGTGATCGCTCAGCGCATAGATTTCCAGCGACTTCGGCAATTCGCCCGCGCGCTCACACGCGTGAGCCATACGGAACAGGAGCTTGCCTCGCCGTGATTCAAGCCAGGGATTGGCATAAGCGCCGCGAGGCACATCACCGAGCACCGCCTCGACGGCCTCGCCCGCCTCCATGCGCGTCCGGCAGCGATCGAGCCGCAGACATTCGTCGACATCGAAGCGCGTGTGAAAAGCGCGCGACGAGTCCGGAAAGTCGACTCTCTCATAACGGAACATGCCCAGGTCGGACAGGACGAAGGTTGCCCAGTCCTGATGGAAGTTTCCGAAGAACATCAGACGGATGCGCTCGCACCACGCGCTGACGAGAACTTCGTAAACGCGATCGTCGCTGCCGGCGCACCACTCGCGGAAGCGGCGCGCCTGCGGATATTCTGCGCGCAATGATTCGAGCTGGTCGGATTTCCGCATCCCGGACCGGAGCGACGGTCGGCCGAAGATGCGCGCGAGCTCGGGCTTGTTGAGTAGTGCGAACAACGCGTCCAGAGTCAGTGCCGGATTGCCGTCGACCCAACCGCGCTCGATCAGCGGTCCGGCGGCCGCATCGACGCAGCCGATTTCGGTGTAATGGAGTCGGCTCGCACGAAAGCGCTCGCCCTTGCGCATCACCATTCTGACGAGCAAGGCGCGCGATACTTCAGGAAGCGCAGCGAAGCCGGTCGTCAGCGCGAGCTCTTCGGCCGTGAGCAGATCGCCATAGCGCTGCGTGACCCATTCCAGAACGGTGTGGAAATTCCTGAGGTAATAGTGCGGGTCGAGCGGTGTTTCGGTCATGAAATATGAGAAAAGGATGCACAGACCGTGCGGCGGCGCCACGCTCAGCCGAAGCGGGTTCGTGCTGAGCGAGGGCAACGGAAAAGCTGTAGTTTAAGGGACCTCGGATTGACTGAGAAACGCCGGCTTCCCTCGTTCGTCGACCGGCCGACGTTCAGCTCTCCAGGCTCGTCTCGATCCAGACTTCGGAATGCAGGGTGCGATGCACCGGGCACTTGTTGGCGATCTCCACCAGTTTCGCCCGCTGCGCTTCGTCCAGGTTGCCTTCCAGCGTCAGCACACGCCCGATGCGGTCGATCCGCCCTTCGCGCGTTTCGCAATCCTGGCAATCCGCCGCATGGACGCGGTCGTGGCTGAGGCAAACCGTGACGCGTTCGAGCGCGATCTGCTTGCGGTCCGCATACCCGCGAATGGTCATGGCGGTGCACGTGCCGAGCGCCGCCATCAGCAGTTCGTAAGGACTGGGCCCCGAATCGGCGCCGCCGACCGATACCGGCTCGTCCGCGCGGAAACGGTGGCGGCCCGCATAGACGTCTTGGGCGAACGGCCCCGCCCCGGCTTCGACAACGCGGACACCGGCGACAGGCTCGTTTTGTGTCTCCGAAAGCGTCTCCAGGTAGCGCGAGCTCCACGCGCCGAGCACTTCGGCGGCATACGCCGCATCGTTCGCTTTGGTGAGCAGGTGGTCGGCATGATCGAGCGAGACGAAGCTCTTGGGATGCTTCGCCGCCATGAAGATCTTTGCCGCATTGTCGATTGAGACGATGGTGTCCTGCGGCGAATGCATGATCAGCAGCGCTTTACGCAAGGTGCCGATCGTGGTGGACGGATCGTGACGCCCGAGATCTTCGAGGAACTGCCTGCGCAACCGGAACGGGCGCCCGCCGATATCGACCGTCGCCTCTCCTTTTGAAACCAGGTCGTCCTTGTTCTTCAGCAAATGCTCGACGTGGCCGGGATCGAACGGCGCGCCGATGGTCGCCACCGCACGGGCTTCGGGGATCTGCCCCGCGGCCGCGAGCACCGCGGCACCGCCGAGGCTGTGGCCGATCAGGATCTGCGGCGCCGTGTGGTTTTCCTTCAGGTAGCGCGCCGCACAGACGATGTCGTCGATATTCGACGTGAAATTCGAATCGGCGAAGTCGCCGCCGCTCGCGCCGAGGCCGGTGAAGTCGAAGCGGAGCACCGCGATCCCGCGCGCCGCCAGCGCCTGGCTGATGTAGGCAGCGGCTTTGGAGTCCTTGGAGCAGGTGAAACAGTGCGCGAAGATGGCGTATGCACGCGGCGCCTCCACGGGGCTTTCGAGGCGCGCGGAAAGCTCGTGGCCCAGTGTGGCGGGGAATCGAACGGAGATGGCGGGCATCAGATCTCCTTCATGCGTCTCGCGCGGGGGTCGGCAACCCGCTTCGCGTCATCGACAGAGGATCTGCGGTGATTCTAACGCCGGTGATCAGGATCGCGCGGTCGGGGCTCGCATGGCGCCCGACGACGGGCGTCGAACGCAACGACAACTGAGTTTTTTTCACAAGCCTCGCGATATTCCTGCAACGCTATCGACCCGACGAGATCGCGACTTAACCCAAGCCGCTGGAACCTCCACCCTGACGTCTGCGATCGAGTGCGTGGCGGATTGCATCCATCGTGCATTCAACGAAGGTCTCGAAGGATTCGGCCGATTCGGTATTCCCGTCGCACGCGTCGACACACCGCCAGCGCCATTTCTGGTCTCGATCTTTGTCGAAACTCCATTTTCGCTCTTGCGTCACTTCGCAAGATTTCGGTCGGGACATGCAAAGAGGCCCGGGGTTTTTGTGATGGTTGAACCATAACAACCTCGCCACGCGCAGCGCATCCCCCAAATGGATGATGCGCGAGGGCGCTTGTTTCAGTGCACTGCTCGAAATGGAAACGCCGTGGGCCGGAAGGCGAGAAGGCCGGGATCGACGCGCAAGTCTCGGGCAGGCCATCGATTTACTTCCCGCGTCGTCCCCGACCAGGCGTTTCCCCGACGCAAAACCGCTGGCGGGCCATTCAACACGGCTGGCCGGGGTTTGCAGTCATACTATGCGCGAAACGCAAACCCCGAGAGAAAGCAAACATGAAGCTATCGGTACTCGACCAGTCGACCGCGGTAAAGGGACGCACGCAGGACGTCGCCATTCGTGACAGCCTCGAGCTCGCGCGCCATTGCGAGGCGCTGGGATATCACCGCTACTGGGTGTCGGAACACCACAACACCAACAACATCGTCGGCACGGCGCCGGAGATCCTCATGGCGGCGATTGCTGCGACGACACAGCGCATTCGCGTGGGCAGCGCCGGGGTCATGCTGCCGCACTACTCCGCGCTCAAAGTGGCCGAGCAGTTTCGCGTGCTGGAAGGTATCGCCCCCGGGCGCATCGATCTTGGCGTGGGCCGCGCGCCGGGGTCCGACCAGCGCACCGCTTTCGCGCTGAACCCGAATGCGAATGCGCACGAGGAGTTTCCGCAGCAGGTGCTCGATCTGCAGGCGTGGGTATCCGGCGGGCCCCTTCAAAAAGGGCACCCTTTCGGCATGATCAAGGCGCATCCACAGGGCCCGACCGTGCCGGAGCTCTGGATACTCGGAAGCTCCGATTACGGGGCGCAACTCGCCGCGCATTTCGGGCTGCCGTACGCTTTCGCCTACTTCTTCACCGACGGTCAGGGGTGTGAGCAGGCGCTCGAGCTCTATCACCGCAATTACCGTCCGAGTGCGCGCCATCCGAAACCGCAGGCCACCATTTGCGTGTGGGCCGTCGCGGCCGACACCGAAGCCGAAGCGAAGCATCTTGCGACATCACGCGAGCATTCGCGCATCCTGCGCGATGTGGGCATACGTGAGGCGCTCGTCCCACCGGATGAAGCCGCTGCTTACCCCTACGACACCGCACAACGTGCGCGCATCGAGTTCATGCGCACCAAAGCGTTTGTCGGCACCGCAGAGCAGGTGAAGGCGAGGCTCACCGACCTCGCGGCGAGCCTCGGGCTCGAAGAGCTGGTCGTCAACACCTGGACTTACGATCCGGCTGCGCGGCACCACTCATATACGCTGCTGGCGGAGGCGTTCGGCCTGACCACCGCGACAGCGCAGTGAGAGCGGGGTGATGGGGTGATGGGGTGATGGGGTGATGGGGTGATGGGGTGATGCGGTGAGGCGGTGAGGCGGTGAGGCGGTGATGCGGTGATGCGCGTGAGCAATGCAGCGGCGCCAGCGCTCGCACGCCAAATCCGTTCGCATTGAGCGTAGCCGACAGCGCGAAGTCGAAATGCGAAAATCTGGCGGCGTTTTGTTTCGACTTCGCGAGCGCCACGCTCAACACGAACGGTTGGGGTTTTGAATCAGCCCACTGCTGGCGTGAGGCACGACAGCGCAGATACAAAACCGTGCGTGCTGAGCGCTCGCGTCTCGAAGGCTGCCAGAGCGTGTCGACGGACGCGAAAAACCGCAGGCGCTCAGCCGTAACGCAATCTCCAGGGCCTAATCAGGCTTGATTCCCGCGCGCTTGATCACATCCGCCCACTTCGCGGCGTCTTTCCTGATACGCGCGGTGAACACTTCGGGCGACCCGCCTGCGAGGTCGACGCCGAATGCCGCAAACCGTTCTTTCACGGCCGGCAATTGCATCGCGATATTCACCTCCTGATTGAGGCGCGTGACGATCGCGTTCGGAACACCCGCAGG
>JBKJKJ010000536.1:0-3290 GCA_046597455.1 Burkholderiales bacterium | reverse complement strand
GGTCTCGGTGCTGCCGGGCAGTTTTCTGGGACGTGAGGTCAACGGTGTCAATCCGGGCGCCAACCGCGTTCGCATCGCGCTGGTGGCGTCCACCGATGAGTGCGCCGAAGCCGCCCGGCGTATTCGGACGTTCGTGTCCGGAATCCCGGAGCGCGCCCGATAGATGACCACACGCGGCGAACACACCCGGGCCCCGGTTTTTCCACCTCGGGCGCGACATTGAAGGAACAGGGGCGGCCGGCTGTTCCCGGTCGCTCCCTTGCTTCGGTTTCAACTACAGGACGATCAAGATGCAGCAGCTACAGAAAACCATCGATGCCGCGTGGGAAGACCGCGCCAATATCACACCGGCGAATGCCGCCTCCGAGGTGCGCGACGCCGTGCGCGAGACGATCGCGATGCTCGACAGCGGCACGCTACGTGTGGCCGAGAAAACGAGCGGCGACTGGGTGACGCACCAGTGGGTAAAGAAAGCGGTGCTGCTGTCGTTCCGACTCAAGGACAACGACGTGCTGGCCGACGGCTATTCGCGCTACTACGACAAGGTGCCTTCGAAGTTCGCCGATTTCGATGCCGCCGCATTCCAGGCCGGCGGCTTTCGGGTGGTGCCGCCGGCCGCGGTGCGCCAGGGCGCGTACATCGCGAAAAGCGTGGTGCTCATGCCTTCGTTCGTCAACATCGGCGCGTACGTCGATGAAGGCACGATGGTCGACACGTGGGCCACGGTCGGGTCGTGTGCGCAGATCGGCAAAAACGTACATCTGTCAGGCGGCGTCGGCATCGGCGGGGTGCTGGAGCCGCTGCAGGCGAATCCCACGATCATCGAGGACAACTGCTTCGTCGGCGCACGCTCGGAAATCGTGGAGGGCGTGGTGGTCGAAGAGGGCAGCGTGATTTCGATGGGCGTATTCATCGGTGCGAGCACCAAGATCTATCGCCGCGATACGGGTGAAGTCCTATACGGACGCGTGCCCGCCGGCTCCGTGGTCGTCTCCGGCTCGCTTCCAAGCGCCGATGGGCGCTACAACCTGTATTGCGCCGTGATCGTGAAACAGGTCGACGCCAAAACGCGCGCCAAGACCAGCATCAACGAGCTCCTGCGCAGCGACTGAATCGACGCGCGCGGCTGCCGCATCACACCACTAAACGGGACACCTGCCATGTTCGTCAAATCGCTGTTCACGCTGATGGCCGAAACCCAGGCTTCCGACCTGTTTTTCACCGCAGGCTCGCCCGTCCAGATCAAGATCAAGGGCGATGTCGTCCCCGTCGACGGCAACATCCTCGACGCCGCGACGATGAAGCGTATCGCCTACGAGACGATGAGCGAGGACCAGATCGCAAACTTCGAGAAGGAGATGGAAATCAACTTCTCACTGGTCGAGCCTGGCGTGGGCAGCTTTCGCTGCAATATCTTTCGCCAGCGCGGGGCGTGCGCAATGGTGATCCGGCACATCAAGCACAACCCGCCCACGATCGAAGAGCTGCAACTGCCCGACCTGCTCAAAGAGATCGTGATGGAGAAACGCGGTCTCATACTTGTGGTCGGCTCGACCGGGTCGGGAAAATCGAGCACGCTCGCCGCGATGATCAACCACCGCAACCGGAATCACTCCGGGCACATCCTCACCATAGAGGACCCGATCGAGTTCATGTACCGCCACGACAAGAGCATCGTGAATCAGCGCGAAGTCGGCATCGACACGCGCTCGTATCACAACGCACTCGTGAACGCGATGCGCGAAGCGCCGGACGTCATCCTCATCGGCGAGTGTCGCGACCGCGATACCTTCGGCGCGGCGCTGCAATACGCCCAGACTGGCCATTTGTGCCTCTCGACGGTGCACGCCAACAACAGTTATTACGCGCTGAACCGCGTCATCAATCTCTTTCCGCACGACTCGCGCGAAAGCCTGCTAATGGACCTATCGGTCAGCCTCAAGGCCGTCATCTCGCAGCGGCTGATACACGACGTGAACGGAGAAATCGTGCCGGCAGTCGAGCTGATGCTGAACACGAAGCACATCCAGGAGCTCATCAAGAGCGGCCAGATCGACCAGATCAAGGATGCGATGGAGCAAAGTCTTGCACCGGGGTCGCAGACGTTCGAGCAGTCGCTGTTCAGGCTTTATCGCGACGGCAATATCACCCTGGAAGAAGCCATGGCCAATTCGGATTCGCCGACGAACCTGCACTGGCTGATCAATAACGCTGCGAAAATGCCTGACCGCGTCCCTAACGCGGACGGTTCCATGCCCCCGCCCGCCGCCGCCAATCGCCCGCCGCCGCCCCAGGACGACCTCTCGAGCATCAAGCTCAACCTGGATGCCCTCGGCTGAGCGCGGGCCCCGCCGCACACCCGGCTCACCTTCGCCGCGAGCCCCGAGTCGCACATTGCGCACACTGCGCGCGTTGCTGAGCGATGCCGTGGGGCGCCTCGAAGCCGCGGGTGTCTCGTATGGACACGGCACGACCAACGCCCACGACGAAGCGGCATGGCTCGCGCTGCACGCACTCGCGCTCCCCCTGGACGATCTGGCGCCTCACTTCGACCGTATCCTGACGAGCGCCGAAGACCGGCGCGTGATGGCGCTCGTCGAGCGGCGCATCGAGACGCGCATGCCGGCCGCTTACCTCACGCGCGAAGCGTGGCTCGGCGAGCACCGCTTCTACGTCGACGAGCGCGTCATCGTTCCCCGATCTTTCGTCGCCGAGCTGCTCAGGGACGATCTCGCGCCGTGGGTGCCGGTCACCTCGCGGATTCGAACCGCGCTGGATCTGTGCACGGGCTCGGGATGTCTCGGGATCCTGCTCGCGCTGGCTTTCGAGCGGAGCACAGTAGACGCATCCGATGTCTCGTCCGCCGCGCTGGCCGTCGCCCGCCGCAATGTGGCCGACTACCGGCTGGGCGCGCGCGTGTCGCTCGTCAAGTCGGATCTCTATCGGGGTTTGGCGGGACGTCGCTACGATCTCATCGTCTCCAACCCGCCTTATGTGCGCGATGCGGTCATGCGCACACTTCCGGCAGAATATCGGCGTGAGCCCGCGCTCGCCCTGGCGGGCGGACGCGACGGCCTCGATCTCGTGCGCCGCATCGTCGACGAGGCGCCTTCGCATCTGAACGAAGGCGGAACGCTGGTGGTGGAGGTGGGCCACAACCGCAAGCGCGTCGCGCGCGCTTTCCCGAACCTGCCGCTGCTGTGGCCCATGACGAGCGGCGGCGACGACTGTGTCTTTGTGATTACGCGCGAGTCGCTGCTGGCAGGCCGTCCTCGGTCCCGCTCTCCGGC
>JBKJKJ010000400.1:0-59507 GCA_046597455.1 Burkholderiales bacterium | reverse complement strand
CGGGCGCTTTCGACGTTCAGCGGCTTGCCGCGCAGGTATGACCGGGCCGGCGTGACCCGGGCAGCGCAGGGCGCCGCGTAGGAGCTTGTCGGACTTGCGATGCGACAAGCTCCTTATGCAAAACCGGACAGCCGAATTGACATGGAAAACACGCTTTTGAGGCTTTTTGAAATCATATTTTGCGAAAATCCGTCCGGTTTTGCTTTAGCAGCCTGTCCCGACTGGTAAGTCCGACAGGCTGCTAGCGGTTTGCCGACAGCAGGTGACCCGTTACGCTTCTTCGCGTCGGACGCGCGATGCGGCACTCGGCTCGCCGGGCGCACCGCTGCGGGCGTCTGGTCGGGCATCGGCGGGTGCGCGCCGATGCCACGTTCGGCCGCTTTCGCGCTGATAAGCTTCAGCGCATCGTATAACAATGCAGCGAGGAGAGAGGCGTTATGAACATATCCGACCCGACCCGATGGATCCTGCTGGCCAGTGCCGCAGTCGCAATCGAGGGGCATGCTGCCGGCGTGGACGTGTATCCGGCGCGGCCCGTGCGCCTCATCGCAGCATTCTCGCCCGGTGGATTCGTCGATTTCACCGCCCGGGTGGTGGCCGGTCCGCTCGGCGCTGCGCTCGGGCAGCAGGTCATCGTTGAGAATCGCGCCGGGGCGGGGGGTATCGTCGGGACCGAAGTGACGGCGCGGTCGGCGCCTGACGGCCACACGCTCACGGTCGGCAGCGTCGGCACACACGCGGTGAACCAGGCGCTTTATCCGAAGCTGCCTTATCACGTTCTGCGCGATTTCCAGGCCGTCGCGCGGCTATCGGACGCGCCGAGTATCCTCGCGGTGCACCCGTCGCTGCCGGCGCGCAGCGTGAAGGATCTCGTCGCCCTGGCTCGCGCGAAGCCCGGACAGATCAACTACGCGTCGGCGGGTGCGGGGACTTCGACCCATCTCGCGGCAGTGCTGTTCGAGCATCTCGGGCGCGTGAAGCTCGTACACGTGCCGTACAAAGGCGGCGGCCCGGCCATGGTGGCGCTCGTTGCGGGTGAAGTGCCCGTTACTTTCGGGACAGCGGCTTCAGTCTCTCCCCATACCAAATCCGGACGCCTGCGAGGGCTGGCGGTCACCTCGGGACAGCGCTCGGCGGTGCTCCCCGATCTGCCTACGATCGCTGAAGCCGGTCTGCCCGGCTACCAGATGCTCAACTGGCTGGGGCTGTTCGCACCGGCCGGCACGCCTCGGGCGGTAGTCGACAGGCTGAGTACCGAAGTGAACCGTATCCTGCGCCAGCCGGAGACCGTTTCGCGCTTCCACGCACAGGGCGCCGAGCCGTCACCGCTGGGAACCGATGAGTTCACCGCTTTCCAGAAGAAGGAAGTCGAAAAGTGGGCGAAGGTCGTCGCGGTGACTGGCATGCGCGCTGAATAACCAAAACGGGTAACAATCTTTTACAAAAAAGGTGCCGTTTATCACAACCTTACACGCCTCGGTAGTCTAAATTCGCTCACTCTATCAATAAGATGAGCGTTCAGTATGTTGCGTCTTGCAGGAAACCCCAGCGTACTGAAAAGCCTCCCGTTTTTCGCCTCGCTTACCGATGCGCAGTTCGGCGAGGTGTTATCGGCGACGCAGCATCGAAGTTATCCGGCCCGCACGCGCATTCTCCACGCGGGCGAGCTGGCGGACGCGCTCTACGTAGTCGTTTCCGGTGTCGTCAGGGTCCTTTTCGAGGATGGCGACGGTCACGCGCTCATCGCGGCTTCGATCGGACCGAACGAGTTCTTTGGCGAAGCGGGCATCATCGATGGCCGACCGGTCTCGTCGAACTTCGAGTCCGAAGGGCCATGCGAAGTCCTCTACATTCCGAGCCGGGCCGTGCTCGAGTGCATGAAAAGCAATGCCGGCGCGGCCACGGCGATGTTGCGCACCGTCCTCGAGCGTCTCGACGAAGCGCATCGGAAGATGGCGAGCCTCGCGCTGACCGACGTCTACGAGCGCGTCACGCGCGTTCTTCTGGAGTCGAGCCGCGAAGCAAACGGAGAGTGGCAGGTGCAGCCGGGCTCGGAACAGATCGCATCGATGGTCGGTGCGTCCCGCGAAATGGTGAGCCGGGTGATCAAGGACATGATCAGGCGGGGCGTCGTGCGCCGCCACAAGCGCAAGCTGATCGTGATCGACCGGCAGTCGCTCGGACGCGGAAGCTCGCCGCAACTTCACGGTCCTGAAACGCCGCTCTCAGGCTCGGTTCGGCGCATCTAGCCTCCTGGCATGATGGGTCCGCCGCGGCGCCGGTGACACGCAGGACTTGCATGGAACCGGCGGCGGCCTTTACACGACGATGAGATTGCCCTGACTCATCAAATCGTTGAGCAGACTCGCTGAATTGGACACACCCTGCAAGGTGGCCAGCGCGACGAAGTCGGAGCCGATACCGTCGGCATTGACCGAGACCACCGTGCTGCTGCCGCCCGTGAGGTGTACGAAGTCGCTGATCCGCGACGACGCAACGCTGTAACCGATGAGTACATCCTTGATGTCGAGCTTGTCGCCGGCGCTTCCGGTGGTGAAATCGATGATCGTGTCGAGCCCGTCATTGATCGAGGTGTAAACGAAGCGGTCCGAGCCTGCGCCGCCGGTCAGGGTGTCGTTGCCCGGGCCGCCGACCAGCGTGTCGTTGCCTGAGCCGCCGATCAGGATATCGTTTCCCGCCAGACCGTAAAGGATGTCGTTTCCGCCGAGGCCGGAGAGTGAGTCTTCCTCGTTGGTGCCGGTCAGCGTGTCCGCCGCGTCGTTCCCGACGCGTGTGACTCCCGGGACGTTGAGGATCGTAACGGCGAGCGCCTGCGTGGCCGCGACACCCAGGTTGTCGCGCGCAGCGACGGTCACGTCGTAGACGTTGTTGACGCCCTGGTCGAGCGGATTTTCGAAGTCCGGCGCAGTCAGGAAAGCGAGCAATCCCGATTGCGCGTTGATGGCGAACTTCGCCGCGTCGGCGCCGCCCGCGATCGAGTAGGTCAGGGTCTGACCGGCATCCAGGTCGCTCGCGACGACCTTGGTGACCGCAGTCGCGTTCTCGGCGATCGAAATCGCCGCCGCGGCGCCGCCGCCGTTCGAGGTGATCGTCGGCGCGTGGTCGAGCACCACCGCGACATCGTGCTGCCCGAAAGCCCCGACACCGAGAGTGAGAAGATCGCCCGCAAGACTCGTTATCGTGGCGCCTGTAACCACCGGCGTGCGGCCGGCCGGATTCACGAGGTCGATGACGACGTTTCCTTCGCCGATGAGCGAGAAGCTCAGATCCGTCCCATTGCCATTCACCGACAGCAGCTCGGCGCGCATCGGCAGGCTGGTAATGTGCGTGACGTCATCGGCCGTGGCACCGAGGTGTATGGTGTACGAGCCGCCGTTGCGCGGGAGGAAGACGCTGTCGCTGTCGTACGCATACCATCCCGTGACATTGGCGATTTTCTGCGTGCCCAGGTGGTCCAGGTCGAGCGCAAACTTGCCCGCGTCGGGTGAGCTCACGGTCGCGGTGATGGTGTTGCCGGACACCGTCGTTGCGAGCGTCGATTTGTGAAAAGCCGAAATGCGATCGGCAAGATCCGAAAGCGTGACAAATTCAGCGCCCGCCTTGTACGCGTGCGAAATGAAGTCGGTGAACATCGCGGTGTTGTAAGGGGATGCTGCCGGCGGGCTGGTCGACCACGCTGTCGGACCGTAGTCGTGCCACGGCCAGATCAGCACCGGCACATCGGCGTGCGCGGTAAGGGCGCTCCATTCGCGTTGCCACTCTGCGGCGGCCTGCGTCGCCGTCATCTTCTTGAATTCGACCAGGGAGAAATCGAACTCGACGTTGGGTGCGAGGTAGACCTTGTCCAGAGCTGCCATTGCCGGGTTGAGATAGCCGAAGGCGCCTGGAAATCCGGCGCCGACGCCGGAGAAGCCACCAGAGAGATAGTCGTAGTACTGGATGATCGACAGTGCGGTCGCGAGCGATTCCGGCGCGCCCGGCACCGCGGCGCCATCCACCTTGAACGGCTGGCCGAGGATCTGGCTCATCTGCTGTTCGATGATCTGGCGGGAGCCCTGGAACTCGCTTTGTATCTTTGCCGCAGTGAGCGTGTTGGTGTTATCCGGATGCGTGATCGAATGCGATCCGAGCTCGTTTCCCATCGCGAGGAGCTGCTTGTAGTACGCGCCTGATTTCACCCAGTCGGTCTGCTGATCCGGGGCCTTGGCCCCGATGTCGATGTAGTACGAACCCACGAAGTTATATGCGCTCTTCCATTGCTGAAGTATGGGGAGCAGCTTGTCGTAAACGCCGGGACCGCCGTTTTCCGGCTTCACGTCCAGCATCTCCTGCGCCTGGTCCATGTCGGTGCGCGACGCGACGATGCTGGTGCTGCGGGAGAGCTGAAGACCGGCTGACACGCCGCCGCCATTGACGGCATAGTCGATCGCCTGCCACAGCAGGTTGTTGTCGCCCATCACTTCGTCGGTCGAGAAATGGACGTTGCGCCCCCCGGTATTGGTCGCGACCACAGCATCATACGTCTGCCCGCCGACGGTCTGGGTCGCGAGCACGCTCGTGCCTGCCGTCGTCACCGGCGCGAAGGCGAGCCAGCCGGCGCCGGTATAGCTGTGGATGAGCTCCTTCGAGCCGTAATCCGCCATCATCGGGTGAGCGACGTCCGCGGCATTGACCGTCAGGTTGGCGGGGAAGCCGCCGTTCACGAGTTGCAGGTCGAGGAGCGTCTTCATGCGTGCGTATGGATCGCCGGGGAGGGCGGTCCCCGCAGCGTTGTAAACCATGAATTCGCCCGCGGCGATGAGGCCGACGTGATACTGCTGGGCCGCGGCCTTGAGCGTGCTTTCGATCGCCGCGACCTGGCCCGCAGCGACGTGGGCAAAACCGGGGAACACCAGCGCACTGTAATTCGACAGCTTGGCGAGGTTGGTGAGGTCCGCCTCGTTCAGAATGTCGTAACGCACACCCGCCATGGTCGCCTGGCTTTGCGCGGTCATGAAGAGTTGGGAGTAAGCCATCTTGTCGAAATACTGGTTCGCGGACGTCTCCGAGTAGACGATGCCGATTTTCTTCACGAGATCGGCGGATGGCGGCGTTGGCGTGGGTGTCGGCGTGGGTGTCGGAGTCGGCGTGGGTGTCGGTGTCGGAGTGGGTGCAGGCGAAGGGGCGGTATTGGCCACCTGGAACTGCGTGAGCGAGTAATCGGTCGGCAGGAACGTATTGTTGTTGATGTCCCACAGGGTGTTGATCGCTTTCGGCGAACCGATGGCGCTGGTGGGAATCGAGAACTCGACGATCTTGTGGTCGGCCGAGTAGGCGAACGAGACGGTAGCGCCCGACACCAGCGTCTGGCCTGCATCTCCGGTATAGAGATGCGGCGTGCCCGTGGCGTCGAAATTGATGTTGTATTCGGCGCCGCCGGCAAAACCCCAGATCTTGAAACCGGTTGCGGTGTTCTGGTCGGTGTTGAGCCAGGCGGTGGTATTGGCGCCGATGGCGACAGGCGCTTTCAGCGCGAAGACATACGAGTCGCCCGTGCCTTTGGCGAAGATGTCGTAACCCGAAACACTGAGGGTCTTGTCGATCTCGTCAGCTGCGGTCCAGTCGGCGAGGTTGCCGTCGAGCGTGATCCGTGCGACGGGTGTCGGGGTAGGCGTCGGCGTCGGGGTGGGCGTAGGCGTAGGTGTCGGTGTCGGTGTCGGCGTAGGTGTCGGCGTCGGTGCGGGTGTAGGTCCGGTGCCGGTATCGACCACCTGGAACTGCGTGAGCGAGTAATCGGTCGGCAGGAACGTATTGTTGTTGATGTCCCACAGGGTGTTGATCGCTTTCGGCGAACCGATCGCGCTGGTGGGAATCGAGAACTCGACGGTCTTGTGGTCGGCCGAGTAGGCGAACGAGACGGTAGCGCCCGACACCAGCGTCTGGCCTGCATCTCCGGTATAGAGATGCGGCGTGCCGGTGGCGTCGAAGTTGATGTTGTATTCGGCGCCGCCGGCGAAACCCCAGATCTTGTAGCCGGTTGCGGTGTTCTGGTCGGTGTTGAGCCAGGCGGTGGTATTGGCGCCGATGGCGACGGGCGCTCTCAGCGCGAAGACATACGAGCCGCCGGTGCCTTTGGCGAAGATGTCGTAACCCGACACACTGAGGGTCTTGTCGATCTCGTCAGCTGTAGTCCAGTCGGCGAGGCTGCCGTCGAGCGTGATCGAGCCGACGATCGGGGCTGCGAATTCCACGTCGAGCGTTGCGCCGCCGACAGTGATCGTCCCGTGATCGTTTACGGTCTTCAAAGCAGCGAGCTCCTGGGCGTCCGGCACGTGCCCGGTCACGAACTGGGCGAAAATGGCGCCTTCGTCGCCCGCCGCGTCGGTGCCATTGACCCGCGCATCGAGGGCGTGCCCGATTTCTTCTACCAGCACGTTCACGACGGCGGAGGGTGCGCCGCGGGAAGCGGCAATGAAATCCTGGGAGAGATAAATCGTGTCGCTCAGGCGATCGTATGCAGCGCGCGCGCCGTGCAGCGTCGCCGCGTCCGCCACGCGCAGTGCAGGCCATCCGTCTCGATCGAAATCGTGCACTGCGGCAGCGACCGCGGCGCCGGTGACATCGGCACCGAAAGCGCTCGCGGCCGCACCGTCCAGCATCGTGCCGCTCACGAAGGCACGAACCGCAGCCTGGGCGCTATCAAATGCGGAAAGTGCCTCGTTCCTGATCAATGACGTGGTTTTTGCAGACAAAATAAATTCCTTACCGATGCATGAATCAATGCCATCAATGTCGGCGGCCCGCGAAGGAGTGCGGCTATGACATGAATTACTGATGAACCTGAATTATACGGAGGCGCCACCCAGGAACTGAGTAGGCAATATACGTTCCGCGGCATTTCTGCCTGCTCGCGTCACGCGATAGGCCTTTTTTCCGCGGATGGACGACACGGCGCGCGCAAATGTGCCGTCGACAAAATGCAGCGCTGCGCCGTCGTCGGCCGAGTAGCCGTGGGGAATCGTGCCGCGGGCAACCAGCTTTTGGAACGTCGGCCGGCGCTTAAGTTCGCTGTCGTAGTGCGGACAATTGCTGCCCTCCAGAAAACCCAGGCACGACAACGCGGTCAGGGGGCCCGCGATCGAGTCCGTGACGCCGTGCTCGAACCAGCAGATCGAGCCTGCGCTCGCGCCGCCGAGCACGACGCCGCGCTCCCACGCGGCTCGCAGATGCCGGTCCAGACCCCAGTCGCGCCATACGGCGAGCAGGCTGCGGGTGTTGCCGCCGCCGACGTAAATCGCGTCCTGCTCGAGCACGAAGGACTCGAGGTCACGCGGCGTGCGCGCGAACAGGGGCAAATGCGTAGGCTTGCAGTCGAACTGGCTGAAACCGGCGTAAAAGCGCAGCCGTCCGATTTCGGAATCGCCGTGCGCGGTGCCGATGAAGGCGACTTTCGGTTTTTTGCGGCCGGTCTGCCGAAGGAAATACTGGATGAGCAGAAGATTGTCGAGCTCGGGCGGCAGTGCCATGCCGCCCATGGCGACGATGTGCGTCTTCACTTTCCTCAACGTTACGATTCCACTTTCACGTTGGCTGCACGGATGACTTTCCCCCACTTCGCAACTTCATCCTTCAGAAAGTGGGTGAACTCCTCCGGTGTGTTGCCGACCGGATCGATGCCGAGCTGAAGAAAGCGGTCTTTCAGGTCCTGACGTTTGAGGACCTGCTGCATTTCGCGGCTCAGTGTGTTGACAACATCGCGCGGCGTGCCCGCGGGCGCCAGGATGCCGACCCAGGTACCGCCGACCACCTGAACGCCGGATTCGATGAACGTCGGAAGTTCGGGCGCGACGGCGACCCGCTTTTCCGACGCCATCGCGAGCGCACGGATCCTCCCGGCCCGCGAGTGCGGAAGCATCGATCCGGGCGTGTCCATCATCATCGTCACCTGGCCGCCCGAGAGATCCAGCAGCGCCGGCGCGGTGCCTTTGTAGGGCACGTGTATCAATTTCGTGCCGGTGGTCAGCATCAGGAGCTCGGTGGTGAGATGGGCCGCGGCGCCGATGCCGCTCGAAGCAAACGTAAGTGTCCCGGGTTTGGCTTTTGCGAGGTCCACGAGATCCTTGACCGTTTTGACCGGCAGGGAATTCGTCACGCAAAGAATCAGCGGCGCAGTCGCGAGCAGCGACACCGGCGCGAAGCTCTTGATCGAGTCGTAAGGCAGCTTCGGATAGAGCGTCTGGTTGGCGGCGTGGGCTGCGATCACCGAAGCGAGCGTGTAGCCGTCGGGGCTCGACTTGGCCACCAGGTCCACACCGATGATGCTGTTCGCGCCGGGCCGGTTGTCGACGATCACGTTCTGGCTGAAGCTCTTGACGAGCTCCTGCGTCACCATGCGTGTCGTCACGTCGGTAATTCCACCAGGGGTGTAAGGCACGATCACCCGGATGGGGCGCGACGGGTAGCGGGACTGTTCAGCCGCGTGGGTGAGCAGCGGCAACAGCAACGCCGCACCGAGTGAGGCGACTACAAGTGAACGCGTGCTCATCAATCGTCCTCCGCTGTGGGATCGGGTATCGGATATTCTATACGCCCCATGACGGACCTCTCCTTCAGGCTCCTGCGGCTACTCGCAAACGGCGAATTCCACTCCGGCGCCCGGCTTGCGCGCACGCTCGGCGTATCTCGCGGCACGGTGTGGAATGCGGTGCGCGCGCTCGAAAGCGCGGAGCTCGAGGTCTACAAGGTTCGCGGGCGCGGCTACAAGCTCTCCGAGCCGGTGTCGCTGCTCGATGCCCGGGAAGTCGCGCGCTGCGCAGGGACGCACGCATCGAGCCTGTCGATCGAAGTCGTGGACATCGCGGACTCGACCAACACCCTGTTGATGGAGCGAGCCGGAAGCGGGGCGCCCAGTGGCAGCGTCATGGCCGCGGAATGGCAGCGCAGCGGGCGCGGACGAATGGGACGGGTATGGCAGGCCGGTGTCGGGCGCTCGCTGACGTTCTCGATCCTCTGGCGCTACGCCCAGGGCGCCGGTGCGATGGGCGGGCTGAGTCTCTCCGTCGGTGTCGCGGTCATCCGCGCACTGAACGCGCTGGGTGTCGAAGGGGCGCAGCTCAAGTGGCCCAACGACGTGCTGTGGCGCGCACAAAAGCTCGCCGGAATGCTGATCGAGATGCACGGCGACGCGCTGGGTCCGAGCGCAGTCGTCATCGGACTGGGTCTCAATGTGCGCCTGTCGCCGGCGATGCGCAGCCGCATCGACCAGCCCTGCATCGATCTGCAAAGCGCATGCGGGCACGCGCTCGACCGAAGCGCGGTCCTGGCGACCGTCCTGGTCGAGCTCACGCGTGTTCTCGATGATTTTGCAGAGCGCGGCTTCGCGCCGCTGCGGCAAGAGTGGGAGCGCCATCACGCGCATCAGGGTCAGCGTGTCGCGGTGAAACTGCCCACCGGACGCACCGAAGAGGGTATCGCGCTCGGCGTGGCGGACGACGGCGCGCTGCTTTTTCAGTCGGGCACGGCGGTGCGCCGGCTGCACAGCGGCGAAATCAGTCTGCGACGGACCGCGCCGGCGTTGCGCGGACCGGGCGCCCGCGCCAAGAGCGGCGCATGAAAATCCTGGCAATCGATTCCGGAAACAGCCGCATCAAATGGGGCCTGCACGAAAGCGGCCGATGGCTGGAGCGTGGCGCGGTCGAAACGGCGCAGGCCGACGAGCTGGCCGGTGCCGTTTGGCGACTGACCCCGCCGGATCGCATCGTGGTCGCGAACGTCGCGGGTGATGAGGCCGCAGCGCGGATCGCCGAAGCGCTCGGCGTGTTCGAGCCCCCACCGTTGTGGATCGTCAGCCGCATCGAGCAGTGCGGGGTGCGCAGCAGCTATGCCCGGCCGGATCAGCTCGGTCCCGATCGATGGGCGGCGCTCATCGGCGCGCGCGCGCTTCACGACGGCCCGTGCGCCGTGGTGAATGCGGGCACCACGATGACGGTCGATGCGCTTTCCGCTGAAGGCATTTTTCTCGGCGGCTTTATCGTGCCGGGCTACGACCTGATGCGCCAGTCGCTCGCCCGCAACACCGCGCTGCTGAAATCGCAGGACGGCAGCTTCAGGTTCTTTCCGGACAATACGGGCGATGCCATTTCCAGCGGCGCAGCCAACGCGCTGGCCGGGGCGATCGACCGCATGATCCGCTACATGACGCAGACCGGCGAAGGCGATGCGGCGACGCTGCTGTCCGGGGGGAGCGCTGCCATGCTCGAGCCCCTGCTGACCTTACGTGTTCAAGTCGTGGATAATCTGGTGCTCGAAGGACTGATATGCATAGGAACGAGTGATGTCTGAACGGCGCAAAATCAACGCGAGGCTGGTGTTTTTCGTGCTTCTGCTCGCGAACGTGCTTTTTTTTGCATACGCGCGCCTCAGCCTCGGGAACCGCGCCGCGGCTGCGTCGCGAATCGAGGACCTTCAGATCAATCCGGCCCGGATCAAGCTCATGAACGCGGCCACACGCGGTCCGGGCGGGCAGGCGGCGAAGTCGGCATGCCTCGAATGGGGTCCGTTTGGGGTGATCGAAGCGGGTAAAGCCGAAGTGGCACTGGGCCGGCTGGAGTTGCCGCGGCCGCCGATGCAGCGCACGCTGGGGGAAAGCGCCGGCGCCAAACGCTACGCGTACTACGTGCGCGAGCCGGACGCGGCGACCGTGGCGCGGATCGCGGAATTGCAGCGCGGTTTTCCATCGACGCAGATCAAGGCCGGCGCGTGCCCGATCTAGGCGAGGGCGCCGCAAAACCGGATCCCGCCCTTACGCGCGAAAATCCTCGAGTTTGAAACGACTGCGCCGGCTTTACGGCCGGCGGATTTTTTCGAGCAGCGCAGTGGTCGAGCGCTGATGCTCGAACGGGATCGAATGCACGGTTCCGCCCCAGCCTTGCACCGCCGAGGCGCCGACGATGTCCTGCGCACGCCAGTCGCCGCCTTTGACGAGAATATCCGGCTTGAGTCCGAGGATGAGCTCGAGCGGCGTGTCCTCGTCGAACCAGGTGACGAGGCTCACCGGCTCCAGCGCGGCGATCACGGCTGCGCGGTCGGCCTGCGTATTGAGTGGGCGATCGCCACCTTTGCCCAGGCGCCGCACCGATGCGTCGGTGTTAAGCGCGACGATGAGGCTCGCCCCCAGCCCGCGTGCCTGCGCGAGGTAGGTGACATGGCCGCGGTGGAGTATGTCGAAGACGCCGTTCGTGAATACCACCGGTCGAGGTAGTGTGGCGGCGCGTCCGGCGAGATCGGCGAGCGGACAGATCTTGCTTTCGAAAGCAGGCGTGGCGTAAACGTCGGCTTTCGCGTCGGGGCTCACGCGGTACGCCTCACGCGGGGTGCGTCAGTCCTGGTATTCGAAAAGGCGCACGACCCGGGTCACGCCGCTCGTCGTGCGGGCGAGTTCGGTGGCGTCGTTCGCTTCCTGCTTTTTGACGATACCCATGAGATATACCGTGCTCGCGTCGGTCACGACTTTGACGTGCACCACATTGAATCGTCGGCTGTCGACAAAGCGTGCTTTCACTTTGGACGTGATGTACGAATCGTTGGCGCGCGCGGAAAGCGCGCTCACGGGGCCGATCTGCAGCTCGTTGAACGTGCCGCGGACCCCTTCTATGCCGCGCACGATCTGCTCGGCTTCCGCTTTCGCCGCGGCGTCGGGAACTTCGCCCGCCAGCAGCACGTGCCTGTTGTACGACGTCGAGCTGATGTGCGCATTGGGATACTTGTCATTCAGACGATTGCTCGCTTTGATCTCGATCGACTGATCCTCGGCCATCACCGGACCTGCGCGGCGATCCTCACCGACGAGATAGCCGCCCGCTGCGGCGGCGCCGCCCAGGGCGACCAAGGCGCAGCCGTTCAGGGCAGGAAGGAGAGCAATCGCGAGCACGGTGATGAATAGGCGCATTTATTGAACTCCGAGTAGAAGGCAGTCGATGGCGTCGCAGATGCAGTGCAGGGAGAGCAGGTGCACTTCCTGGATGCGCGCCGTGCTGTTGGCCGGCACGCAGATGTGCACGTCGGTCGATTCGAGGGTCTCGGCCATCCTGCCGCCGTTGCGTCCGGTGAGCGCGACGACGGTCATTCCCGCCTCGTGGGCGGCTTCGATCGCCGCGATGACGTTGCGGGAGTTTCCGCTGGTCGATATCGCGAGAAGTACGTCGTTGGCGTGCCCGAGACCGCGCACCTGTTTCGAGAACACCTGGTCGAAGTCGTAATCGTTGGCGATCGACAGGATCGTCGAAGTGTCGGTGGTGAGCGAGATGGCCGCGAGCGACGGGCGCTCCATCTCGAAACGGTTGAGCAGTTCCGCGGAGAAGTGCTGGCAGTCCGCTGCCGAGCCGCCATTGCCGCACGCGAGAATCTTGCCGTCGCGCTTCAGGCACTGGACCATGCGTTCGGCCGCCTCGGCAATGGGGCCCGCGAGGGCGTCCATGCTCTGCAGTTTGAGGTGGGCGCTTTCCGAGAAGTTTTCGCTGATGCGGCTGATCAAGTCCATGGCGGGCTATTGTACAGGAGCTACTCCCCGAAGGCGTTTTTGACCCAATCGATGCGCGGCGGGTCACCTTCGATGAGCAGCGCATCGAAGCGGCATTGCGGTAACGTGCGCAGCCTCGAAAGGTAATGCCGCGCGGCCTTGATCAGCCGCTGGCGTTTGGCCGCGGTAATGCTTGCCGCCGCACCGCCGAATGCGGACGAGGCGCGCTGCCTCACTTCCACGAACACCGTGGTCGCGCCGTCCCGCGCCACGAGATCGATTTCGCCCAGGCGGCAGCGATAGTTGCGTTCGATTACCCTGAGTCCCGCGCGTTCCAGAAAAGCCGCCGCCATGGTTTCGGCTTCGGCGCCGCGTATCACGGCTTCGGATCGCTCACGACGCTAAGCTGCCCACCGACGATTCGAGCGACCGGCAGGGCGCGCCTGATCTGGCCGTCCGGCGCCAGCGTCAGGCGGCCGGTGACCCCATCGATGTCGAAACTGCGCTTGCCTTCGCGCAATTCCACGGCGACCCGGAATGCGTCGATGCCCAGGGCGCGCAGGCGTTCGAAATCGTCAGGCTCGCGCGTTGCGCGAATGGCATACACCATCACTGCGGGGTGATCGGGCTGCAGCAGCCAGGGCATGTCGACGAAGCGCAAATCGTTGAGGTCGATGAAACCGGTAGGTGGGGCGGAGCCGGGGTTGATCTGCGAAGTGCCGTAGGCCTGCAGGCCTGCGAACTGTGGTCTGACGAGCCGCGCGTGTGGCGCTTCGACCGCGAGAAAAACCATGTCGGCAACTCCGAGGCTGCCTGCCCGCCGCATGCCATCGAGACTCATGCTGTCGGTGGCGAAGAGATAGTCGGCGATATGGTATCCGCCCCCGCGCTCGAACTCGTTGATGAAAGCCTCGCGCGAGCGCTTGCCCAGCGCAGTGGGCTCTGAGACGGTCAGCGCTCTGCGGCGCCCTTCTTTCAGCGCGAGTTGCGCCATCTGGCGTGCTTCGCCTTCGACCTGAAGACTGAGCGAGTAGAGGTTGGACGGATTCGCGGCGACGCCTTCGGGTGCGTTGAGGGCGAGCGTGGGCACGCTGAGCAGGTTGAGCGTGGTCGCGATTGCCGTCACACCATTGCGAGTGAGCGGCCCCACCACGATGCGCGCGCCGGCAGCGACCGCGTTGCGGTAGGCCTGCACGACGTCTTTAGGGTCTTCAGTGGCGGCATACAACCGCACCGCGATCGGTGCGCCCGTCTGCTTTTTCGCCGCTTCGAGGAATCCCGCGCGTACGGCTTCGGCCGGTTTTGCGAAGACGTCCGAGCCGGTGGGGAGGAGCAGTGCGACGTGCGGCGAAATCGTAGGATCGGCGCTCGCCTGTCCCACACTGGTATACGGCGCGTCAGTGGCGCCCGCGGCTACGCCCCCGTATAGTAGAGCGACAACCCACAGCGAGAACGACCACCGATGGAGCGCGCGGATGGGCATGAGAATTCCGAAAGAGCAAAGGCGACATTATATGTAGTCGCCACGCCCATTGGTAACCTCAAGGATGTCACGCTGCGCGCGCTCGAAATCCTCAAGGGGGTCGATGTCATCGCCGCCGAAGACACCCGGGTCACGTCGAAGCTGCTCGACCGGTACGCCATCCAGACAAAGCTGACGGCGCTGCACGAGCACAACGAGCAGCGTACGGCGCCACGGATCGTGGCGCAGCTCGAAGCCGGCCGCTCCGTGGCACTGGTAAGCGATGCGGGGACGCCCGCATTTTCGGATCCCGGCGCGCGCCTCGTCGCGGCGGTGCGAGAGGCGGGTCACACGGTCGTGCCCATACCCGGTGCCAATGCGGCCGCCGCCGCACTTTCGGCGAGCGGGCTCGCGGGGCCGCATCTTTTCTATGGATTTCTTTCATCGAAAGCCTCGGAGCGCCGCAAAGAGCTCGAAGCCATCGCGGGGTTACCGTATTTGCTGGTTTTCTACGAGGCGCCGCACCGCGTACTGGAGAGCGTGGGCGATCTCGCCGCCGTGCTCGGCGCCCGCCGTCTGGTCATCGCGCGCGAGATGACGAAGCTCTTCGAGTCGATACACACCTGCGATCTGAACGAAGCCGCAGCGTGGCTCGGCGCCGATCCTGACCGGATGAAAGGCGAGTTCGTGCTCATCGTGGAAGGCGCGCAACGCGACGAGGACGCGGCGAAGGCGCACGCCCGGCGCACGCTCGAGATTCTGCTGCAGGAGCTGCCGGTGAAGCAGGCGGCGGCGCTGGCCGCACGAATCACGGGGGCGCGCAAAAATGAGTTATATGCGCTCGCACTGGAACTGAAGGCCGTCAGCGGCGAGGTGTAGATCTGCGTTTGAAGTCGGGCGGTGCGATGAAACACGCGACGAAAAAAAGCGCCGGAGAAACTGACATTCGCGATTAACATTCGGCATTGGCGTCGCAGTGACGCGCCTCACCGCTTACGATCATGCAACGCATCACCATTATCCGCCCCGACGACTGGCACCTGCACCTGCGGGATGCAGAGCACATGCGCGCCGTGTTGCACGACACGGCGACGCGTTTTGCCCGCGCCATCGTCATGCCCAATCTGCGCCCGCCGGTGGCCACGACGCAGGCCGCACTGGCCTACCGGGAGCGCATCGTTGCGGCACTGCCGGCGGGCGCGCGCTTCGAGCCGCTCATGACGCTGTATCTGACCGATAAGACGCAACCAGCGGAAATCGGTCGCGCGAAAGCGAGTGGCGCCGTGCATGCGGTGAAATACTATCCGGCCGGGGCGACCACCAACTCCGATTCGGGTGTCACCGACCTCGTGGGCCGCTATCCGGTATTCGAAGCGATGGCCGAGCACGGCATGCCGCTGCTGGTCCATGGCGAAGTGACCGATGCCGCGGTCGACATCTTCGATCGCGAACGCGTTTTCCTGGAACGCGTTCTGGAGCCGCTCGCAGCGCGCTTTCCAGCGCTGAAAATCGTGGTCGAGCACATCACCACGCGCGAAGCCGCCGATTTCGTGCGCGAGGCGCCGGACAACGTCGCCGCGACGATTACCGCGCATCACCTGCTCCTCAATCGCAATGCGATGCTCGTCGGTGGCATACGTCCGCACTACTATTGTCTTCCGGTGATCAAGCGTGAAACCCACCGCGATGCGCTGGTTGCGGCGGCGACGAGCGGCAACCGCAAGTTTTTCCTCGGCACTGACAGCGCGCCGCACGCGCGTCACACCAAGGAAACGAGCTGCGGCTGCGCCGGGATTTACACCGCCTGTGCGGGCATCGAGCTCTACGCCGAGGCCTTCGATAATGCGGGCGCGCTGGACAAACTGGAGAACTTCGCCAGCGGCTTCGGTGCCGATTTCTACGGGCTGCCTCGCAACGAGGCCCGCATCACCCTCGTGAAGCAGCCGCTGCGCATACCTGAAGAACTCGAGTTCGGAGGCGAGCGCCTGGTGCCGTTTCGCGCCGGAGAGGACGTCGCATGGCGCCTCGTGTAAGCCGCCGCGGTCCGCGGAGCGTTAAATCGACCGTATGAACGATCTATGAACGATCTTTCCGAGCCGCAGTCACGCCAGGTCGAGCATGCGTGCTGCCCGCCGTTACCGCACGGCGACTTGTGGATTTTCGGTTACGGCTCGCTCATGTGGAACCCGGGATTCGAATACCTGCGCGCGGCGCCCGCGCGGCTGCGGGGCTACCATCGTTCGTTCTGTGTGCTCTCCACGCGATATCGCGGCACGCCCGAGCTGCCGGGGCTCGTGCTCGGCCTCGATCGCGGCGGGGGCTGTCGCGGCATCGCCTTCCTGGTGGCCGATGCACAAGTCGATTGCGTGCTGCAGAATTTGTGGGAGCGCGAGATGCCCGAGCTGGCCTACAGCCCGCGAGTCGTGAACGTCGATCTGGGTGGAGAAAAAGTCAGCGCGCTCACGTTCGTCGCCGATCGCGCGCACGAGAGTTACGCCGGACGGCTCGAGCTGCCTGAAGTCGCGCGAACGATCGCGGACTGCAGCGGCGCGCGTGGACCGAACGCGGACTATCTCTTCAACACCCTGCGCCACCTCGACGCGATCGGCATCCGTGAGCGCCGGCTCGACGCGCTACGGCACGCAGTGCAGGCGCTCCAGCTGCCGAGACGCTGATAACGCCTGACACCCTTACGGAAAAGCGGGGATCGTCGGCTCGACGCCCCCAGACAGTGCTTCCGGGTGCCGTCGCGCGATGAGATCGCGGATGTCCTGAACGCGCCGCATCGGCACGTCCACCATCATCAGCACTTTGCCGTCTTCCATATCGCGCTCGAAGCCTTTGAGCCTCGAGTTCGGCACCGAGCTTGCGACCATGCTCGAAGCCCACGCGCCGAACAGCGCGCCGCCGAGGGCGATGATGAGTATGGTGACGAACTTGAGCGTGATGCCTTCCGGCGGAAAGAACACCAGGAACACCCCGGCAACCGCGCCGACGATCCCGCCGATCCCGATGCCCAATTGCGCCCCGTGGACGATATCCGTCTTTTGCAGGACGTTCGCCTGGGGAAGGTCATCAGGAAGCGAATCGCGTTTCGACAGGAAGTGGATGTGTCTGCACTCGATGCGCGCGAGCAGGCATTCGTTGAGCATCGCGCGCGCGCTATCGGCATCCGGAAGAACGAAGTAGAGCCTACGCCGCATCAGCATGGAATCCTCCGTCTGGCCGGCCTGAGTGCCGGCTGATGGTTGCCACTCTAAACCTGCTGGGCGCAACCCGAAACCCTTTGGTGCGCCTGACGCGTACAATAGCGTTGCGAAGCTGGCTAGACAGTCGCTGCGCACGGGTTTAACCGGCGTTGTTCACGCCGCTCCGTGCGTAGAGGAAAGTCCGGGCTCCGCAGGGTACGGTGGCGGGTAACTCCCGCCCGCTATAAGGCGCATGGGCTTTGCTGCGCAACGGCATTACTCATATGGATGGGCGCGGTAACGCGGATCATCCGGCCCGAGGACTGCCGCAAGCAGCCAAGTCTCGTATTCGGGAAGGGCGCGGTGACGCGCTCGGGCTCGATGCGAGCGAGTTGTGCGACGAAGGTGAGGAACAGGGCCACAGAGACGAGTCTTGCTCGGGTTTGCTGCAAAGCGGATCGGAGTAAGGGTGAAACGCGGCAACCTCCACCGGGAGCAACACCAAATAGGCGAGCGATGACGCGACCCGCCGAGCTCGCGGGTAGGTGGCTTGAGCCTTTGGAGTAATCCAGGGCCCAGAGGAATGACTGTCCACGACAGAACCCGGCTTATCGGCCGGCTTCGTTTCTTTTTATTCTTGTTCTTCGTCTTCCGGCGGCGTCCGGCGGCGTTTTCCTGTGCCATCTGAATTTCCCACCTCTCGGTACTTAAGGTTCTACTTTAAGTACGGCCCTTAGCGGTTTGCCCGGCATGGACAAAAGAGATTTTTCTTTTTTCGGTTTGTGAAATCAGGCAAGCAAGATCCCATAAGTCATTGTCGGAAAACCAGAAAAAGCCCAAATAGCGCTTGACCCTCCCTTGCAGTTTCAATATAGTGGGACGAAGTGGTAGAAAGTGGGAGAAGCGTCGACCCCAGTGTCTGGGACGCGCCGCCGTATCCCCTGGGTGAGGGAGCTCGTGTTTCGCGGCATTTCACAATTAAATCTGGACGTTAAAGGCAGGCTTGCGGTGCCGGCAAGGCATCGCGACGCCCTCCTGGAGCGCTGTGCCGGCCATTTGGTGATCACCGCCGATGCCGACCGCTGCCTGCTCGTCTATCCGCTGCCTGACTGGGAGTTGATCCAGCAGAAGCTCGAAGGGCTCTCGAATCTGGATCCCCGCGTTCGCGAGCTGCAGCGGCGGTTAATCGGTTTTGCCGTCGACGTGGATATGGATGGGGCCGGGCGCGTGCTCATTTCGCCGGCGCTGCGCGAGTACGCGGAGCTCGATAAAGCCGTCGTGCTGGTGGGGCAAGGTAAAAAATTCGAGCTGTGGCACAAAGAGCATTGGGAGCAGACGATTGCGAAGGCGGGCGCTTTGACCGCCGGCAGCCTGCCGCCGGAGCTCGAGGGTTTTTCGCTGTGAGCGACGCACACGCGCCGGTCCTCCTGCGCGAAGCCGTGGACGATCTCGCAGTCGGGCAAGCGGGTGTCTACGTCGACTGCACGTTCGGGCGGGGCGGTCACAGCCGGCTCATTCTCGAGCAGCTGGGCCCGCGGGGGCGGCTCATCGCGCTCGACCGCGATCCCGCAGCGGTGAGCGCGGCGGCGCAGATCACCGATTCCCGATTCACGATCGTGCACGGCGCATTCGGGCGGCTGTGCGAGCTGCTCTCCAGGCTCGGCATCCCGCGCGTGCACGGCATCCTTCTCGACCTGGGGCTCTCCTCGCCGCAGCTCGACCAGGGGGCGCGCGGATTCAGCTTCAGACAGGATGCGCCGCTCGATATGCGCATGGACACAACAACAGGATCGACTGCGGCCGAGTGGCTCTCTGCTGCGGCTGAATCTGAAATTCGGGAGGTAATCAGAAATTATGGCGAAGAACGGTTTGCTAAACAGATTGCAGCAGCGATTGTTGCGGCTCGAGCGCGGGGACCTCTGGGCACCACACGACAACTTGCCGCGCTCGTGGCAGAAGCCGTTCCCACGCGCGAGCCACGTCAGGACCCGGCGACGCGCACCTTCCAGGCTGTACGGATTCACGTCAATCAGGAGCTTGAAGAGCTCTCGCTAGTCCTGCCGCAATGCCTGGAGCTCCTCGAGCCCGGGGGCAGGCTGGTCGTGATCAGCTTCCATTCGCTCGAGGACCGTATCGTCAAACGGTTCCTGCGCGAACATTCGCGCGCCGACTCCCTGCCGCCTCGCCTGGCGGTGCGTGCGCGCGATCTGCCCGAGCCCAGGATGCGCATCGTGGGCAAGGCGCGCCGGCCCTCTGAAGCGGAGGTCGCTGCGAATCCGCGGGCGCGCAGTGCCATCATGCGCGTCGCGGAAAAAACGAAAGCCGCGGCCTGAGCTCATGATCAGGCTCAATCTCATCCTGCTCGGGATCGTGATCGCGTGTGGTCTCATGCTGGTCACGTCGCAGCACCAGGCGCGCAAGCTCTACGTCGAGCTGCAGAAAGAGCAGGACTACGCGAAGCAGTTCGAAATCGAGTGGGGGCAGCTGCAGCTCGAGCAAAGCACCTGGGCCATGCACTCCCGGATCGAGAAAATCGCCGCGCGCAGCCTCGGGATGCGTGTTCCGCCGCCCTCGCGGGTACAGCTCGTCGGGCCGGCCGCCGGACCGGGGCCGCGGTGAGAGCGGCCGCTTCTCCGGCGCTGGCGCTGAAGTTTTCGCCCTGGCGTTCGCGCCTGCTCCTGATCGGGCTCATAGGCTGGTTCATCGCGCTCACCCTTCGCGCGGTCTATCTGCAGGGCCTGCACAACGATTTTCTCCAGGCCAAAGGGGAGTCGCGCTATTCGCGCGTGCTCTCGCTGAGCGCGACGCGCGGGATGATCGTCGATCGCAACAGCGAGCCGCTTGCCATCTCGACGCCGGTAGAGTCGGTCGCGGCGAGCCCGTCGGACACGGCAATGTCATCCGCTCAGCTCGCCAAGCTCGCGCGATTGCTCGAGATGGACCCCAAAGAAGTGACTCGACGTCTGGCCGACAGCAAACGCGACTTCGTTTATCTGAAACGCCAGCTCCCGCCCGAGGAGGCGGCGAAGATCGTCGAGCTGAACATCCCCGGGGTGTTCCTGCAGCGCGAATACCGGCGCTATTACCCGGCCGGCGAAATGATGGCGCATCTCATCGGCTTTACCGACATCGACGAAAAAGGCCAGGAAGCGCTCGAGCTCGCATTCGACTCGGACCTGACGGGAAGACCGGGCAGCCGCCGGGTGATCAAGGATCGCCGCGGGCACATCATCGAAGACGTCGAGAGCATCCGCAAGCCGCAGGACGGCGCCAAGCTTGCGTTGTCGATCAACGCCCGCATTCAGCATCTGGCTTTCCGGGAGCTCAAGTCCGCCGTTGCCGAGCATCGCGCCAAAGCGGGCGGCATCGTCGTGCTCGATGCGCAGACCGGCGAAATTCTCGCCATGGCGAACCTGCCGACTTACAACCCCAACAATCGGGGCAAGTTCGATCCGAAGCGCACGCGTAACCGCGCGGTCACCGATCTCTTCGAGCCGGGCTCCACGCTCAAGCCTTTCACCGTGGCGACTGCCATAGAAGCGGGAGTCGTGAAGCCCGAAACGGTGATTCAAACCGCGCCGGGCTCGCTGACCATCGGCAATCGCACCATACACGACGCTCACGCATACGGTGCGCTGAGCGTGATGCAGGTCATCCAGAAGTCTTCGAACGTCGGCGCCGCCAAAATGGCGCTCGCGCTGCCTCCCGAGACGATGTGGAAGCTTTTTCGCGCGGTCGGTTTCGGCACGCCGCCGGATTCGGGTTTTCCGGGAGAAGTCGCGGGCAAGCTTCGTGCGTTTGCGACGTGGAAGCCGATCGAGCAGGCGACCATGTCCTACGGTCACGGCATCTCCGTTTCATTACTTCAGCTCGCCCGGGCTTACACCATATTCGCGACCGACGGCGACCTGGTTCCGCTCACGCTCGTGAAGCGCGACGCGCCGCCCGAGGTGTCGCGTGTGTTGAAACCCCAGACGGCGCGATCGCTGCGCGCCATGCTCGAGCTCGCCGTGCAGCCCGGCGGCACGGCCCCGAAAGCGCAAATCGCCGGCTACCGTGTCGGCGGCAAGACCGGAACCGCGCACAAGCTCGAAGGTCGCGGATATACGAACAAATACGTCTCCTCATTCATCGGACTCGCGCCGGCCTCGCATCCGCGTCTGATCGTCGCCGTGATGATCGACGAGCCTTCCGCCGGTCAGTATTACGGCGGGGCCGTGGCTGCACCTGTATTCAGCCAGGTGATGGCGGGCGCGTTACGTCTGATGGGAGTGGCGCCGGATGCGCCCGTAGACAACGTCGTGCTGCCGCCGCCGAACGCGCCTGAAGTGAAGGAGGAAGTGTGAGCGCCGCGGGGAGCATTCGGGCAGCCGGTATCCGGCGTCCGGCGAGTGTGCGTGCGGGACTGCGCGCCGTGGATACGCGCGCGCTCGAGTCGCTCGGCATGTCACACCTCGTCTCCGACAGCCGGCACGTGCTGCCGGGAGATACCTTTGTCGCCTACCCTGGAGAAGCGCTCGACGGCCGCACGTTCATTGCGCAGGCGATCGAGCGCGGCGCGGCGTCGGTGCTTTGGGAACGTCGGCATTTCCGCTGGCGCGCCGCCTGGACGGTCAGAAACGCGCCTGTCGAGGATCTCAAGAAGCACGCGGGCACCATCGCGAGCGAAGTCTACGGGCGGCCGAGCTCGCGGTTGTGGATGGTCGGCGTTACGGGCACCAACGGCAAGACCTCGTGCAGCCACTGGGTCGCGCAGGCGCTCACGCGATTGCGGCGCAAATGCGGTGTCGTTGGCACCCTCGGCAGCGGTTGGCCCGGGAAGCTCGAACCGATCGGGAATACGACGCCGGACGCGGTGTGGCTGCAAGCGCGGCTGCGCGACTTCGTGCGGCAGCGGGCGCGGGCGGTGAGCATGGAAGTCTCGTCTCACGGCCTTGCGCAGGACCGGGTGTCGGGTGTCGAGTTCGACGTCGCGCTCTTCACCAACCTCACGCGGGACCATCTCGATTATCACCGGACGATGCGCAATTATCGTGCGGCGAAAGCGCGCCTGTTCAGGTTTCCGGGCCTGAAGTATGCGGTGCTCAATCTCGACGACACCTTCGGTGCCGAGCTTGTCGAGACGACGCAAGCGCGCGGCGTGCAGCCCCTAGGCTACGGCTTCGGTCGCGCGCTGCCGCCAACGCTTCGCGGGCGGCGCATTCCGCGTGTCACCGGCCGCAATCTGCGCATGGGATCCGGCGGTCTGGCTTTCGACGTCGCGACGCCGTGGGGAATCGGCTCGCTCGAAAGCCCGCTCATCGGCCGCTTCAACGCGGCGAATCTCCTGGGGACGCTGGCAGTGCTGCTCGCGAGTGATCATTCACTGGAAGATTCGATCGCCGTCCTGCAGAAAGTCCGCCCGGTCCCCGGGCGCACCGAACGCTACGGCGGCGGACGCCGGCCGCTCGTCGTCGTCGATTACGCTCACACGCCCGACGCCCTGGAGAACGTGCTGCGCGCGATGCGCGAGCTGATCCAGGCGTCCGCAGCGCGTAAAGGCAGACTGGTTTGCGTTTTCGGGTGTGGCGGTGATCGCGACCGCGGCAAACGTCCGCTCATGGGGCGCATCGCCAGCGAGCTTGCCGACGACGTCATCGTGACGAGTGACAATCCGCGCACCGAAGATCCGCAGGCCATCATCACGGACATACTGGAGGGCGTGACTCGGGAATGCGCCGTGGTGGCCGATCGCACGCGGGCAATCGATTGCGCTGTGCGCCGTGCCCGCCCGGGCGACCTGGTACTGGTCGCAGGCAAAGGTCACGAGCAGTATCAGGAGATCGGCGGCGTGAAGCATCCCTACAGCGACGCCGCTGTCGTACGCGCGACCCTCGCGAGGCAGCGCCCATGATGCGGCTGTCCGATGCGGCTGCCGCCCTCGGCGTAGAAGCCGGCAATCCGGACGTCGAATTCACCGGCGTCAGCACCGATACGCGTGCGCTCGGGCAAGGCGATCTGTTCGTCGCGCTGCGCGGCGAGCGCTACGACGGGCATCGCTTTCTTGCGGCGGCCGCGGCGTCGGGCGCTGCGGCGGCGATCGTCGACGCACCCGGCATTGAGGGTGCGCCGCCGGGTCTCGCGCTGCTGGTCGTCGAAGACACGCGTCTTGCGCTCGGGCGCCTCGCGGCGCACTGGCGCAGCCGTTTCGCGATACCGCTCGTAGGCCTGACCGGCAGCAGCGGCAAGACGACGGTCAAGGAAATGCTCGCGTCGATCCTGCGTGCAGCGGTCACGGCGACGGATGCGAACACTACGCCGGAAGACAGGGTGCTCGCGACCCGCGGCAACCTCAACAACGATATCGGCATGCCGCTCATGCTGCTCGAGTTGGGCCCCCAGCATCGTTATGCGGTCCTGGAGATGGGAATGAATCACGCGGGCGAGATCGCCTATCTGACCCGGCTGGCCGAGCCCGAAGTCGCGCTCGTCACCAACGCGGGGCGCGCCCACGTCGAATTCCTCGGCTCCGAGGAGGCGATAGCGCGTGCGAAAGGCGAGATTTTCGAGGGGCTGCGGCCTGACGGAGCCGCCGTGGTCAACGCCGACGACGCGTTCGCACCGCTGTGGCGCGGTCTCACGAAAGACAGGCGGCGCGTCGAATTCGGTCTCGAGCAGCCTGCCGCCGTCACGGGTTCGTACCAGTTGCTGGATTTCGAAAGCGAGATCGTGCTCAAGACGCCGGGCGGCGAGGCGACAACGCGGTTGAGCGCCCCAGGCGTGCACAACGTGCGCAATGCGCTGGCTGCGGCTGCGGCTGCGGTTGCGCTCGAGATTCCGGTCGGTGTCATCGCCGAGGGGCTCGGGCGCTTTACCGGAATCAAGGGACGCCTGCAGAGAAAAGACGGCTGCAATGGCGCCGCGCTCATCGACGACACCTACAACGCCAATCCCGAGTCGGTGCGCGCTGCGATCGACGTGCTGGCGCGCGCGCCGGGGTGCAGGATACTGGTCTTCGGAGACATGGGCGAGCTCGGCCCCGGCGCGCCGCAGCTCCACGCCGATGCCGGCGCGTATGCCCGTGACGCCGGCATCGATCGCATCATGACGCTCGGCGCGCTCTCGGCGCGTGCGGCCAACGCTTTCGGTGCCGGTGCGATCCACTACCACCGGATCGAGGATCTGCTGGCGGACCTCGCAGGCGCGCTCGCGCGCGATGTCACGGTGCTGGTGAAAGGTTCGAGGTTCATGAGGATGGAAAGAGTGGTCGAGGCGCTTGCCGCAGATCTCAAGCGCGAGACGAGCGCGCTCTCGGGCCCGGAGGGAAAGCCGTGATCATGAGCGCACGCGACTTATGCCTTACGCCTCACGTTTCGCTCGTGCAGGGGATGCGGCCATGCTGCTAGAGCTCGCCCAATGGCTCGCCAAGGACATCCGGGCGTTCAACGTGTTCAACTACATCACGCTGCGTGCGGTGCTCGCGTGTCTGACTTCGCTCGTGCTGTCGTTCGTCGTCGGTCCCGCGATGATCCGCAAGCTCACCGCGTACAAGATCGGGCAGTCGGTGCGGGACGACGGCCCGCAGTCGCATCTCGTGAAGGCGGGCACGCCCACGATGGGCGGCGCGCTGATCCTGGTCTCGGTCGTGGTCACGACCCTGCTGTGGGCAGATCTTTCGAATCGGCTGGTGTGGGTCGTGCTGGGCGTCACCATGGCGTTCGGCACCATCGGCTGGATCGACGACTATCGCAAAGTCGTCCATCGCAATCCGAAAGGCCTCTCGGCAAGAGCGAAATTCTTCTGGCAGTCGGTGTGCGGGCTGGGCGCCGCAATCTATCTCGCGTCCTATACCAATCTTCCCGCCCAGACCGAGATCATCGTTCCGTTCTTCAAGCAGGTGGCGTATCCGCTCGGCGCCATCGGTTTCATCGTGATGACCTTTTTCGTCATCGTCGGCACCAGCAACGCCGTCAATCTGACCGATGGTCTCGATGGCCTCGCGATCATGCCCACGGTCATGATCGGCAGTGCGCTGGGCATCTTCGCGTACGTCGCCGGGCATGCGGTCTTCTCGAAATACCTGGGTTTTCCCTATATACCGGGAGCGGGCGAGCTCACCGTGATCAGCGGTGCGCTCGCCGGTGCAGGGCTCGCTTTTCTCTGGTTCAACGCTTACCCCGCGGAAGTTTTCATGGGCGATGTGGGCGCGCTGGCGCTGGGCGCCGCGCTGGGCACGATGGCGGTCATCGTCCGGCAGGAGATCGTTCTTTTCATCATGGGCGGCGTTTTCGTCGTGGAAACCTTGTCGGTCGTGCTGCAGGTGGCTTCGTTCAAGCTGACCGGGAAACGCATTTTCCGAATGGCGCCGCTGCACCATCATTACGAGCTCAAGGGCTGGAAAGAAAATCAGGTCGTCGTTCGCTTCTGGATCATCTCGATGATGCTGGTGCTCATCGGGCTGTCGACACTGAAGCTCAGATAGGCGAAAGGAGAGAGGAGAAAGAGGAAAGGTCTATTGGACAGACGGCATGGCGCAGGGCTTACCCGTTTCTCCTCTCCCTATCTCTTCTCTTCTCTTCTCTCACTCGTGGCAATGGACTGGAACGGAAGGAAAATACTGGTGCTCGGTCTCGGTGACAGCGGATTGTCGATGACGCGTTGGCTCTCGCGCCACGGCGCGCGGGTGACCGTTGCCGACACGCGTGCGCAACCGCCTCATGCGACTCGAGTCGCCGCAGAGCTCACCGACGTGCGCATCGCCGCGGGGCCATTCCGGGATGCGCTTTTCGAAGCGACCGACATGATCGCCATCAGCCCCGGAGTCGATCGGCGCGAACCGGCGATTGCCGGCGCCCTGCGCCGCGGCGTCCCGACGCTCGGCGACATCGAAATCTTCGCCCATGCGTTGAGCGGCCTCACCACGGCACGCGCAGTGGCGAGGCCGAAAGTGATCGCCATCACCGGCTCCAACGGCAAGAGCACGGTGACCGCGATGACCGGGGACGCGGCGCGGGCCGCAGGCAAAGCGGCGCTCGTCGCAGGCAACATCGGCTTGCCGGTACTCGACGCGCTCGCGGAAATCGAGAATGGGAACCCGTTGCCCGACGTGTTCGTGCTCGAGCTTTCAAGCTTTCAGCTCGAAAGCACTTCGAGCCTGGCTGCGGATGCGGCGACCGTGCTGAACGTCACCGAGGATCATCTCGATCGTTACGACAGCATGGACGATTACGCGGCCGCCAAGGCACGCATTTTCGAAGGCGACGGCATCCAGGTTCTGAACCGCCTCGATTCGCGCACGATGCAGATGGTGCGTCCGGGACGCGTTGCCGTCACTTTCGGGCTCGACGTCCCCCACAGCGCACGTGAGTGGGGACTCGCGGACTCGATGCTGGCGCAGGGCACGGGCCCCCTCATGCCCGCCGCCGATCTTCCCGTCGCAGGCTTGCACAATGCCCTCAATGCGCTCGCGGCCCTCGCGCTGGGCGACGCGATCGGAATGCCGGTCGCGGGAATGCTCGATGGATTGCGGCGCTTCAGCGGACTGCCGCACCGACTCGAGAAAATCACAGATATCGGCGGCGTGACCTTCTACGACGATTCCAAAGGCACGAATGTCGGCGCAACGGTCGCCGCCCTCAACGGGATGGCGGCGCCGGTCGTGCTGATCGCGGGCGGTGACGGCAAAGGGCAGGATTTCTCGCCCCTGGCGCCCGCAGTGGCGGCCCGTGCTCGCGCAGTCGTGCTCATCGGGCGCGATGCGGAGCCGATCGCCCTTGCGATCGCCCGCTGCGGAGTTCCGGTGCTGCGTGCGACGACGCTCGAAGACGCCGTCGACCTCGCCTACGCCGCGAGTGCGCCCGGCGATGCCGTACTGCTTTCACCCGCCTGCGCGAGCTACGACATGTTCAGGAGCTACGTGCACCGTGGACAGATGTTCGTCAAAGCAGTCAGCGCGCTGGCGGCTCGCGAAGCCCGGCCGCGCGCAACCGCGCCGAACCACAAGCAGGGTGGCGCCCAGTGAGTGCCGCAATGTATTACAGCGAGACTCGCAAGCGCGGTGCGGTTGCCGAATACGATCGCGTGCTCGTCTGGTGCACGATCCTCCTGCTCGCGCTCGGTGTGGTCATGGTCTACTCGGCCTCGATCGCAATCGCCGAAGGCGGGCGCGGCACGGGATATCAGCCCACCTATTACCTCGTGCGCCACGCTTTGTTCGTCGCCATCGGCATCGTCGGGGCGGTGGTCGTCTTCCAGATTCCGCTGCGCCTGTGGCAGCAAGCCGCGCCTTACCTGTTCATCGTGGGTTTGCTGATGCTTGCGCTCGTCCTGGTTCCCGGGATCGGGCGCGAGGTGAACGGCAGCCGTCGCTGGATTTCGCTGGGCTTTGCAAACCTGCAGCCGTCCGAAGTCGTCAAAGTCTTCGTCGTCCTTTATGCGGCGGACTACACCGTGCGCAAGGCTGCGTTCATGCACAGCCTGAAGCGCGGTTTCCTGCCGATGTTTTTCGTGATGCTGCTGACCGGCGGCCTGCTCCTGCGCGAGCCCGACTTCGGTGCGTTCGCGGTCATCACGGTCATTGCGATGGGCATCCTGTTTCTCGGCGGCATGAACTGGCGCCTTTTCGCCGGGCTGATCGTCATGCTGATCGCGGGCTTTCTGCTGCTCATCTGGATTTCGCCCTACCGCATGCAACGGGTGGTCGGATTCATGGACCCGTGGGCCGATCCGTACGGCAAAGGCTATCAGCTCTCGCACGCCCTCATCGCGTTCGGACGCGGCGAGTGGCTCGGCGTGGGCCTGGGCGGCAGCGTCGAGAAACTCTTCTATCTGCCCGAAGCGCATACCGATTTCCTGCTGGCGGTGATCGCCGAAGAGCTCGGCTTCATCGGTGTCGCGGTGATCATCCTGCTCTTTTGCTGGATCGTGGCGCGAGCGTTCGCGATCGGCCGGCGTGCGGCGATTCTCGAGCGCTATTTTGCGTCGCTGGTCGCCCAGGGCATCGGCTTGTGGATCGGCATTCAGGCGATCATCAACATGGGCGTGAACATGGGCATATTGCCCACCAAAGGCCTGACCCTGCCGCTGCTGTCGTTCGGCGGCAGTGCGCTCGCTGTCACGTGTGCCGCGATCGCCATCCTGCTGCGGATCGACTGGGAGAACAGGCAATTGGCGCGGGGGCTCACGGTATGACCTCCATGAACGCGAGGCCTGAGACGCAAGACTGCCCAGCGCGGGACGCCTCCCCCCTCACCCCTCGCGCCTCACGTACTTTGATGATCATGGCGGGGGGGACCGGTGGGCACATCTTCCCGGCGCTGTCGGTGGCGGAGCACGTGCGTGCCGCGGGCTGGAACGTGGTGTGGCTCGGCTCGCGCGCGGGCATGGAAGCGCGCCTGATCCCCGCCCGAGGGTTTCCGATGGCGTGGTTGCGGTTCTCGGGCTTGCGCCGCAAAGGGCTGATACCGGTGGCCATGCTGCCGCTCAATCTTCTGATCGCCTTCTGGCAAAGCGCGCGCGCGATCTTCGCGCATCGGCCCGACGTCATCCTCGGCATGGGCGGCTATGTCGCGTTCCCCGGCGGCATGATGGCGAGCCTTCTCAACCGTCCGCTGGTCATACACGAGCAGAACGCCGTTGCCGGACTCGCAAATCGGGTGCTCGGCCACGTTGCAGACAAAGTCCTGGCCGGATTTCCCGGGGCTTTCGAAAAGCGTGCCCGGGCAGAGTGGACCGGCAACCCGGTGCGCGCGCAGATTGCACTGATCGCACCGCCGGAACAGCGTTTTGCCGGACGCACCGGCCCGCTGCGCGTGCTCGTCCTCGGCGGCAGCCAGGGGGCGAAAGCACTGAACGACACGGTGCCGCAGGCGCTCGCCCGGATGCCGGAAGGCGCGCTGCCGGATGTCATCCACCAGTCGGGGGCCGCCCACCTGGAGGCCGTGCGCACGAACTACGCGGAGGTGGGTGTTGCTGCCACGGTCGTTGCGTTCATCGACGACATGGCCGCGAGCTACGCCGCGGCCGACGTGATGATCTGCCGTGCCGGCGCTTCGACGATCGCGGAGCTGGCGGCGGCGGGTGTGGCGGCGGTACTCGTACCGTTTCCTTATGCGGTGGACGATCACCAAACCCGCAACGCGAGATTCCTCGCCGAGCGCGGCGGTGCCGTGTTCATCCCGCAGCATGAGCTCACGCCTGAACGCCTTGCACAGCTCCTCGGCGAGCTCACGCGCGACAAGCTGCTCGCCATTGCGCAAGCGGCGCGCAGCGCCGGCAAACCCGAGGCGACCCGCGTGGTGGCCGAAGCGTGCATGGGGCTTGCGGCATGAAGCACAAAGTCAAACACGTGCACTTCGTTGGGATTGGGGGCATCGGCATGAGCGGCATCGCCGAAGTGCTGCTCAATCTCGACTATCAGGTGAGCGGTTCGGACGTGGCGCAGAGTGCCGCAACCCGTCATCTGCAGAGCCTGGGTGCCACCGTCGTCAAGGGGCATTCGGGGGCGCACATCGCCGGCGCCGATGTCGTAGTGATATCGAGCGCGGTTGCCGAAGACAATCCTGAAGTGCAGGCCGCTCGCGCGAAGAAGGTTCCCGTCGTTCCGCGCGCGCTGATGCTCGCCGAGCTGATGCGATTGAAGCAGGGTGTGGCCATCGCGGGAACCCATGGCAAAACGACGACCACGAGCCTCACCGCCAGCGTCCTGGCCGAAGGCGGTCTCGATCCGACTTTCGTGATCGGCGGCCGGGTCGAAGCGTTCGGTTCCAACGCGAGACTCGGCAAAGGCGATTTCATCGTCGTCGAAGCCGACGAGTCGGACGCGTCGTTCCTGTATCTGCAGCCGTGTCTGGCGGTGGTCACGAATATCGACGCCGATCACATGGAGACTTACGACCACTCGATCGAGAAGCTGCGGCAGGCTTTTATCGATTTTCTGCAGCGCCTGCCTTTTTATGGTGTCGCGGTGGTGTGCATCGACGACCCCGGGGTGCGCGAGATCGCGTCCCGCGTGAGCAAGACGCTCGTGACATATGGGCTGTCGCCCGATGCGCAGATACGGGCAGTCGATATCGAAGCGCGCGCCGGGACGATGTTCTTTCGCGCGGTTTGCGCCGCGAATGGCGCGCCGGCGACGACGTTCGACGTGACGCTCAATCTTCCCGGCCTGCACAACGTGCAGAACGCGCTGGCCGCGATCGCCGCCGGCCTCGAGCTCGGCGTTGCGCCTGAGCAAATAGCCACGGCGCTGGCCGGGTTCAAAGGTGTGGGTCGCCGCTTCCAGCGCTATGGCGAGATCGCGCTCGCCGGCGGCGGACGCTATACGCTCGTCGACGACTATGGTCACCACCCGGTGGAAATGGCAGCCACGCTCGACGCTGCCCGCGGCGCGTTTCCCGGACGCCGCCTGCTGCTCGCTTTCCAGCCGCATCGGTATACGCGCACGCGCGATTGTTTCGAGGACTTCGTGAAGGTGCTTTCGACAACGGATGCATTGGTGCTCGCGGACGTCTATCCGGCGGGCGAAGCGCCGATAGTGGCGGCCGACGGCCGCGCGCTGGCGCGCGCCGTACGTGTGCACGGGAAAGTGGAGCCGATTTTCGTGGAAGCGATTGCACAGATGCCGGAAGCGATACGCGCCGCGGCGCGCGACGGCGACGTGGTTCTGACGATGGGTGCGGGGTCGGTGGGGGGTGTCCCGGCGGCGCTGATGCGGGGTGAGGGGTGAGGAGTAATGTCATGATCAAGGACGAATTCGGCGAATCCGGCGCGCCTCACGCCTCACGCCACACGCCGCCCGCGCTTCGCGGCCAGTTGAGCTACGACGAGCCGATGGCGCGGCACGTCAGCTGGCGCGCAGGCGGCGCGGTCGATCGCGCGTACCGGCCTGCCGATATCGACGATCTACGCGCTTTTCTGCGCGCTCTTTCGCCCGAGGAGCCGGTGCATTTCATCGGTCTGGGCAGCAACCTGCTCGTGCGCGACGCAGGCCTGCGCGGCACAGTCGTCTTCACCCATTGGGCGCTGCGCAATCTTGCGCTCGGCGCGGGCACCGGCGTCGAAGGCGAAGTCCGAGTCGACGCCGGTGTGGCGAGCCCGAAAGTCGCGCGTTTCGCTGCGATGCACGACCTCGTCGGCGCTGAATTTCTCGCAGGCATCCCCGGTACGATGGGTGGCGCGCTCGCGATGAACGCCGGTTGCTACGGCGGCGAGACGTGGAACATCGTGCGTAAAGTGATCACGATCGATCACTCGGGTGAGCTCCACGAGCGCACGCCTGTGCAATACCGTATCGGTTACCGGACCGTCGTGAAGCGGTGTAACCAGATTGCCAGCGTTTCACCGGCTGCAGCCCTGAGGCGCCGCAGCGGTATCGACGAATGGTTCGTGTCGACGGTCCTGGCGTTGCCGCGCGGAGACGGCGGGGAATCGCGCGCCAAAGTGAAAGAGCTGCTTACGCGACGGATCGCGAGCCAGCCGCTGGGACAGCCGAACGCGGGCTCGGTATTCCGCAATCCTCCCGGGACCTATGCGGCGAAGCTCATCGAAGACTGCGGGCTCAAAGGGCGCGGTATCGGCGGCGCCGTGATTTCGCCCAAGCACGCGAATTTCATCGTGAATACGGGTGGTGCGTGTGCCGCCGATATCGAGTCGCTGATCGAGCTCGCGCAAGCCAGCGTGCGGGAGCGGTTCGGGATCGAGCTGGAGCGCGAAGTGCGCATCGTCGGAGAGCCGGGCGGCGACGGAACAGAACGGGGGCAGGCGTGCGCGGGAGATCCAACATGACAGCGGTTTCCGCGACCCATTTCGGCAAAGTCGCCGTCCTGCTCGGCGGCAAGAGCGCCGAGCGCGAGATATCGCTGCGCAGCGGCCACATGGTGCTCGGCGCGCTCAAGCGCAAAGGCGTGGATGCGCACGCGTTCGATCCGAAGGACGCGGGGCTCGAGCAGCTCATCGCGCAGCGCTTCGAGCGCGTGTTCATTGCATTGCACGGCCGCTTCGGAGAAGACGGCACCCTGCAGGGCGCACTGGAGTATCTCGGGTTGCCCTACACCGGCAGCGGCGTGATGGCGAGCGCGCTCGCGATGGACAAGTGGCGCACCAAGCTCCTGTGGCAGGCGGCCGGCGTGTCGACGCCGCCGTATGAGGTGCTGTCCGGCGACAGCGAGTTTGTGGCGGTCGCTGGCCGTCTCGGTATCCCGCTGATGGTCAAGCCCGCGCGCGAAGGATCGAGCATCGGCATGAGCAAAGTGACCTCGGTCGAGAAAGTCGAAGCGGCGTACGAGCTCGCCGCCGAGTACGACGACGTGATCATCGCCGAGCGCTTCATCGAAGGCGTCGAAGTCACGGCCGCCATTCTGAACGGCGAAGCGCTGCCGCTGATACGCCTCGAGACGCCGCGCGTGTTCTACGACTACCAGGCGAAGTATTTTGCCGACGACACCCGCTATATCTGCCCGTCGGGTTTGCCTCCGGCACAGGAGCGGGCGATCCAGGATGAGGCGCTGCGCGCTTTCAACCTCGTGGGCTGCAGCGGCTGGGGACGGGTCGATGTCATGGTCGACCGGGCGGGTCGGCCGTATCTGCTCGAGGTGAACACGATCCCGGGCATGACCGATCATAGTCTCGTGCCCATGGCCGCCCGCGCGCGCGGAATCGAATTCGATGACCTGTGCCTGGCGATCCTGGAGGCGGCGCATGTGGGATAGGCCCGATATCCTCCGCCGTATCGCGAATGCGATGTTCGCGCTTGCCGCATTGCTCGTGGCGTATGGCGCGATATGGACGGTGGTGCGCATGCCGGTGTTCGCGCTGCGTGAGGTCTACGTCAGCGGTGCCGCGCAACACGTTACGCGTTCGCAGGTCGAAGCCATCGTGCAGAACGAGCTCAAAGGGACGTTCTTCACGCTGAACCTGCCGCGGCTGCGAGCGGCTTTCGAGACGCTGCCGTGGGTGCGCGAAGTCAATCTGCGCCGCCGCTGGCCGGCGCGCCTCGATGTGAGCCTCATCGAGCACGTGCCGCTCGCGCGATGGGGTACTGCCGCGCTCGTCAATACGCACGGCGAAGTGTTCCAGGCCGCATACGACGGCAAGCTTCCGACATTCGTCGGGCCTCAGGGGACAGCGAAGGAAATCGCGATCCAGTTCGACTTTTTTCGCCGGCAGCTCGCATCCATCGGCCGCACGCCGGCGATGGTTCAGGTGACACCGCGCCGTGCCTGGCAGGTGCGGCTCGACGAGGGGCCGACGCTCGAGCTCGGGCGCGAAGACATCGAAGCGCGGCTCGCGCGCTTCCTGCAGGTGCACGCGCGCACCGTCGGTGCGTTGAAGCGACACATCGAGTATGTCGACCTGCGCTATGCGAACGGATTTGCTGTGCGCATAACGGAGCTCAAAGGGGAGCCGGCCGAGGCCGGGCGCGCCGCAGCAGGCGCGAAGCGAAAGACCAATGAAACAGAGCGCCGCAAGGCGCCCAAGCGGGCTCTAGCGCCCGCAGGAGCGGCGTAGGTTTTCATGAGTAAAAACCGGGACAACAAGAAGCTGGTCGTCGGCCTCGACATCGGGACTTCAAAGATCGCCGCCATCGTCGCGGAGATCAAGCCCGAAGGCGGTTTCGAGATCATCGGCATGGGCAACTGCCCTGCGCGCGGGCTGAAGAAAGGCGTCGTCGTGAACATCGAGACGACCGTGAACGCCATTCAGCGCGCGCTCGAAGAAGCCGAGCTCATGGCGGACTGCAAGATCCGCGACGTGTACACCGGAATCGCGGGCAGCCACATCAAGAGCTTCAACTCGCAGGGGATGGTCGCGATCAAGGACAAGGAAGTCGGTCAGATGGACATCGATCGCGTGATCGAGACCGCCAAGGCGGTTCAGATCCCGAACGACCAGCAAATCCTGCACATCCTCAACCAGGAATTCATCATCGACGGGCAGGAGGACGTGCGCGAGCCGCTCGGCATGTCCGGCGTGCGCCTGGAAGTCAAAGTACACATCGTGACCGGTGCGGTGTCCGCGGCGCAGAACATCATCAAATGCGTGCGCCGCTGCGGGCTCGAAGTGAGTGACCTGATCCTGCAGCCGCTCGCCTCGGCGATGGCAGTGGTCTCCGACGACGAAAAAGACCTGGGTGTGGCGCTGATCGACATCGGCGGCGGCACCACCGATCTGGCGATTTTTACGCACGGCGCCATCCGGCACACCGCGGTGATCCCGATCGCGGGCGACCAGATCACCAACGATATCGCGATGGCGCTTCGCACACCCACCAAGGACGCCGAGGACCTGAAGCAGCGTTACGGCTGCGCCCTGTCACAGCTCGCCGATCCGGCGCAAATGATCGAAGTGCCCGGCATCGGGGAGCGCGGGTCGCGCGAGCTTTCGCGCAAAACCCTGGCTGAGGTGATCGAGCCCCGGGTCGAGGAGCTCTACTCGCTGGCCCAGGCGGAGCTGCGACGCAGCGGTTACGAAGAGCTGTTGTCCTCAGGCATCGTGATTACCGGCGGCTCGGCCCTGATGCAGGGCATGGTCGAGCTCGGTGAAGAGATCTTTCACATGCCGGTGCGGGTCGGTGTTCCTCAGTACAACGGCGGTCTTGCTGAAGTCGTCAGGCATCCCCGGTACTCGACCGCGGTGGGATTGCTGGTCGCCGGAATGCAGCAGCATCGCCAGCGTGAAATCGCGCACATGCACATCAATTCGTTTCAGCAGTTGCTCGACCGCATGAAGGCCTGGTTTACCGGTAACTTTTGACGAAATGAAAGAGCCTCGAGTGAAGACAAGCAGTGAAAAGCAGCCAGAAAGCAGCAGTACAGACAAGTCCATGACAAAGCCGGAAAAGGAGAATCAAATGATAGAGCTCATCGATGCACTGTCCCAGGAAGCCGTCATCAAGGTGATCGGTGTGGGTGGCTGCGGCGGCAACGCAGTCGATCACATGATCGCGCAAGGCGTGCAGGGCGTGGAGTTCGTGGTTGCGAACACCGATGCCCAGGCGCTCAAGCGCAATGCGGCGAAAATCCAGCTTCAACTGGGCACCAGCGTGACCAAAGGGCTGGGCGCCGGCGCCAATCCCGAGATCGGCCGGCAGGCGGCCATGGAAGATCGCGAGCGCATTGCGGAGCTCATCGGCGGCGCCGATATGCTCTTCCTGACCGCAGGCATGGGCGGCGGCACCGGAACGGGCGCAGCACCCGTCGTGGCCGAAGTGGCGAAGGAGCTCGGCATCCTCACCGTAGCCGTGGTCACCAAGCCTTTCGCCTTCGAAGGCAAGCGCCAGCGCATCGCACAGGAAGGACTGGACGCGCTCTCCCAGCACGTCGATTCGCTGATCGTCATTCCCAACGACAAGCTGATGCAGGTTCTGGGCACCCAGGTCACGCTCGACGAAGCGTTCAGATCTGCCAATGACGTGCTGCACGGTGCGGTCGCCGGTATAGCGGAAATCATCAGCTGCCCCGGCATGATCAACGTCGACTTCGCCGACGTGCGAACCGTCATGGCCGAAATGGGCATGGCGATGATGGGTTCCGCCAAGGCAGGCGGGCCGGATCGCGCGCGCGTTGCCGCCGAGCAGGCTGTGGCGTGCCCGCTGCTCGAAGACATCAATATTTCCGATGCCCGCGGCGTGCTGGTCAACATTTCGGCAAACCGCACCAGTTTCCAGCTCCAGGAAATGTACGACGTCATGGAGACGATCAAGGCGTTTGCCGCAGAGTCGGCGACCGTCATCGTCGGAACGGTGTACGACGAATCGCTCGAAGATCAGCTTCGCGTGACGATCGTGGCGACCGGCCTCGGCAAGCCCGCAGTCCGCCAGCAGCCCAAGCCCCAGGCGTTGAGCGTCGTCGCCCAGCGGACCGGGACCGACAACCACCCGATCGAGGTCGACTACGAAGCGCTCGAGCAGCCTGCGGTGATTCGCCGCCGCAATCGCGATGCGACGGTCGAAGCCATGCGGCAATCCGGCGTCGACATGCTGGATATACCGGCGTTTTTGCGTAAGCAGGCGGACTAAAAGCGCGCCGCCTTCAGGGGCGGCGCATGCAGTTCGAAGTAATGCAAAGCAGGGCTCGACAGGCGTCACGGTTTTGCGTGGGGTGCCGGAATGGGCACGTCTCGCGCATGGCGATCGCTCGCAGGCGCTTGGTGTCTGCGCGCACAGGCAACTCGATGGCGGCTGTATGGCAGGCGGCAGGACTCGCGGCGGAATTGCGCCGTGCTAAAATGGATGCGCTAAAAACCTGAATATAGAGGCATTTTCGTGATCCGGCAGCGCACGCTGAAGAACATGATACGCGCCACGGGCGTTGGTCTGCATACGGGAGAGAAGGTCTATCTCACGTTGCGGCCGGCGGCACCCGACACGGGCATCGTGTTTCGCCGCATCGATCTCAACCCCCCGGTCGAGATCAAGGCGGAGCCTTATGCGGTGGGCGACACGCGTCTGTCGTCGTGCCTGCAGAAGGATGGTGTTCGCGTGCAAACCGTCGAGCACCTCATGTCGGCGCTGGCCGGCCTGGGGGTGGACAACGTGTATATCGAGCTCACCGCCGCCGAAGTGCCGATCATGGACGGCAGCGCCGGGCCTTTCGTTTTTCTGTTGCAGTCGGCCGGAATCGAGGAGCAGAAAGCGCTCAAGACGTTCATTCGCGTGCTGCGCAGCGTGGAAGTGCGCGATGGCGACAAATGGGTGCGTTTCGACCCCCACCGGGGTTTCAAGCTCGATCTGTCGATCGACTTCGATCACCCGGTCCTCGAGCGTTCGAGCCAGTCGGTGTGCGTCGACTTCTCGACGACCTCGTATGTGAAAGAAGTGAGCCGCGCCCGCACGTTCGGATTCATGCAGGAAGTCGAATGGATGCGCGAGCAGGGCCTTGCGCTGGGCGGCAGCCTCGATAACGCCATCGTGATGGACGAATATCGCGTCCTGAACAGCGACGGGCTGCGCTACGAGGATGAATTCGTGAAACACAAGGTCCTCGACGCGATCGGCGACCTGTATCTGCTCGGCCATCCGCTGATCGGCGCATTCAGCGGCCACAAGTCGGGCCACGCCCTGAACAACCTTCTTCTGCGCCGGCTGATGGAGGCGCGCGAAGCCTGGGAGTATGTGCGCTTCGAGCGTGTGGAAGACGCCCCTGCTTTCCTGCCCTGGCAGGCACAGGCGGCGTAGCGCCCCGCTTTAAGGGCAGTGTCTGACCGTGGTCGTGCTGCGCCTGATCGCCGTCCTCTCGTTACTCTCGATCGTCGTTTCGTTCGGGCTTTTTCTCTACACCCGCAACCGGCGCTACCTCACCTGGGGATGGCGCACTTTTCAGTTCGCGTTCGTGGTGGTGATCATCGTGATGGTCTTGTATGTGATCGAGCGCCTGGTCCTGATCTAGTCGCGCGCGACGGCCGCGCTGGTGGCGCGCCAGGCGGGCGAGCGCCGACTTCAGGCCGCCGTCCGCGACCCGAGCCGCGAGCTCGTCGAATTTCCGGATGGTTTCGGTCGTCAGGGCCGTTTTTTTGACCTTGTAGACGCGCTCCGCGGCGCGTCCGCCGACTTGCACCTCGATACGTACTTTAGTAATCTCCGCTTCGGTCTGTCGTATCGAAGTCAATAGGCGCGGTGCCAGTTGCTTCAGCTTTGCCGCAACCGCCGCGCTGTCAGCACTTACAACGAGCGTTCCCGCCCGATAGCTTTTCACCCGGCTCGAGCCAGCGAGTTCCCGGGGGGCGGATCTGAAATACAGCATTTGCAGGTCCCGGAGCCGGCGCACCCGCGCCTGCAGGGCTTTCAGCTCTTCCGTAGTGCCGAGCAAATCGAGCAGGTTGTATAGCGGCATGGGAATCCGGACTGTAACCAGGGAAGCGAGCCAATGGACATCATTTTAGTCTCCCGGAAACTCGCCAAAGCCAGAACGATCTCGATCAGCCTGCCGCAGGGCGCCATTCTGGCTCTGGCTGCGCTGGGAACGATCGTCGCGCTGACCAGTACCGTCAATTTCGCGCTGCTACGCTATGCCGCAGACTCGAAGCTGCCTTATCTGCACCGCGTGCTGGGCTCGGGGCAGGCGGAACGCTCGGCGACGGACGAATCCTATCAGCGCGATAACCTGAACGCGATGGCGGTGCGGCTCGGGCAGATGCAGGCGCAACTTTTGCGCCTCGACCATCTGGGCGAACGCCTTGCGAAACTGGCGGGTTTCCGGCCCCAGGACCTGATGTTCGGTCAGGCGCCCGGGCAGGGCGGGGCGGTCTCGTCGCTGCCGAGCCAGGACCTCTCGTTCGGCGACCTGACCGGGCAACTCAATGCGCTGACCCGCCAGGTAGAGGACCGCGGCGACAAGCTCGGCGTGCTCGAATCCCTCTACACCCTGGACAGCGCCCGCAAAAAGCTCGTTCCGACCATGCTGCCGTTGCAGGCGGCATGGCATTCGTCGGACTACGGCTGGCGCATCGACCCGTTCACCGGGCAGCGCGCTTTCCACGAAGGCATCGACTTCATGGCCGACCTGGGGACGGTGATCCATGCCGCGGCCGGCGGGGTCGTGGTCTACTCCGACTTGCATCCGCAATATGGTAATATGGTCGAGATAGACCACGGCAACGAGCTGGTGTCGCGTTACGCGCACGCTTCGAAGCGGCTGGTCAAGGCGGGAGACGTAGTTTTGAGTGGCGCCAAGATCGCCGAAGTCGGCAGAACGGGGCGCTCGACGGGAACACATCTGCATTTCGAGGTCCGGCAACGCGGTGTACCGCAGAATCCCAAGCTGTTTCTGCGGTCGCCCTGACCAAGCCTGGACAGCTCAACGAACATAGGGTGGGGTGTTTCCCCGCCCTTTTTTTATGAACCTGTTTTCACGCGGGTTCCAGCCTAGCCATGATCCAAGGGGTTCTGAAAAAGATATTCGGCAGCCGCAATGAGCGATTGCTGAAGCAGTACGGGCGCACCGTTCGCGAAATCAATGCGCTCGAGCCTGAAATTTCCCGGTTGAGCGATGAGCAGTTACGCGCCAAGACCGATGAGTTTCGCGCGCGCATCCAGGAGCGCGTCGGGAAGGTACAACCGCCAGACGCCGCCGGGACCGATGCGGTAAAGGGCGCCGAGACCCAGGACGCGGCGCTCGATCGCGCGCGGCGCGAAGTGCTCGACGAAATCCTGCCTGAGGCTTTTGCCGTGGTGCGCGAAGCGGGCAAGCGCGTGCTCAACATGCGCCATTTCGACATGCAGATGGTCGGCGGCATCACCCTGCACAACGGCAAGATCGGCGAAATGCGCACCGGTGAAGGCAAGACGCTGGTGGCGACGTTGCCGGCGTATCTCAATGCGCTCGCCGGTGTCGGCGTGCACATCGTGACCGTCAACGATTACCTCGCCCAGCGCGACGCCGAGTGGATGGGGAAGATCTACCGCTTCCTCGGATTGACGGTCGGCGTGAACCTCTCGCAGATGGAGCACGATCTGAAGCAGCAGGCGTACTCGGCCGACATCACCTACGGCACCAACAACGAGTTCGGCTTCGACTATCTGCGCGACAACATGGTGTATCACACATCGGAGAAAGTGCAGCGCCCGCTGTTCTACGCGATCGTCGACGAAGTCGATTCGATCCTGATCGACGAGGCCCGCACCCCGCTCATCATCTCAGGCCAGGCCGAAGATACGACCGACCTGTATCTGCTCATCAACAAGGTGGCGCCGAAGCTCACGCGGCAGAAGGAAGAGAAGGCGGAAGAAGGCGATTACTGGGTCGACGAAAAAGCGCACCAGGTCATCCTGTCGGAAGCGGGGCATGAGCATGCGGAGAAGTTGATGGAGGAGGCCGGACTGCTGCCCGAAAACAGCAGCCTGTACGATGCGGCCAACATCAACCTCATGCACCACCTGAACGCTGCGCTGCGCGCGCTCACCCTGTTCCACCGCGATCAGCAATACGTGGTGCAGAACGGCGAGATCATCATCGTCGACGAGTTCACGGGACGTCTGATGCCCGGACGCCGCTGGTCGGAAGGCCTGCATCAGGCAGTCGAAGCGAAGGAAAACGTCGAGATCCAGAAAGAGAACCAGACGCTCGCGACGATTACCTTCCAGAACTACTTCCGTATGTACAAGAAGCTCGCGGGCATGACGGGCACTGCCGACACCGAGGCGTACGAATTCCAGTCGATTTACGGCCTCGAAACAGTCGTCATACCCCCGCACCGCAAAATGGTGCGCGACGACCGCATGGATCAGGTCTTCCGGACCAGCCGCGAAAAATATCAGGCGATCGTCAACGACATTCGGGACTGCTATGCCCGCGGACAGCCTGCGCTCGTCGGCACCACGTCGATCGAGAACTCGGAGCTCATCTCCGGGCTGCTCAAGAAAGAAGACCTGCCGCACAACGTGCTCAATGCCAAGCAGCACGCGCGCGAGGCGGAGATCGTGGTGCAGGCGGGCCGGCCGAAGATGGTCACCATCGCGACCAACATGGCGGGTCGCGGCACCGACATCGTGCTCGGCGGCAACCCCGAGCCCGAGATCAACAAGGTGCTGGCCGATGAAAGCCTGAGCGAGGCGGACAGAGCGAAACGGGTCGAAGAGATCCGCCACGAGTGGCAAAAGCTGCACAACGAGGTGGTGGCCGCAGGCGGGCTGCATATCGTCGGCACCGAGCGGCACGAATCCCGGCGCATCGACAATCAGCTACGCGGGCGTTCGGGGCGCCAGGGCGACCCGGGATCCAGCCGCTTCTACCTGTCGCTCGAGGACCAGCTGCTTCGCATCTTCGCCTCGGATCGCGTGTCGGCGATCATGGAGCGCCTCAAGATGCCCGACGGCGAAGCAATCGAGCATCCCTGGGTCACGCGATCGATCGAAAACGCCCAGCGCAAAGTCGAGGCGCGCAACTTCGACATGCGCAAGCACCTGCTCGAATACGACGACGTTGCGAACGACCAGCGCCGCGTGATTTACCACCAGCGCAACGAGCTGCTCCAGACCGAAGATATATCAGCGACGATCACCGTCATGCGTGCCGATGTGGTCAGCGGCTTTGTCGACGAGCACATCGTGCCGGGAAGTCTCGAAGAGCAATGGGACATCGAAGGGCTCGAGCGTGAACTCGACACCGAGCTCTCGCTCAAGCTTCCGATCAGGAAATGGCTGGAGCAGGAAACGGAGCTCGAGGAAAGCGAGCTTCGCAAGCGCGTGATCGATGCCGCGCATCAGCATTACCAGGACAAGATCGGGACGGTCGATGCGCAGGCGATGCGCGGTTACGAGCGGGCGATCATGCTGCAAAGTCTGGACACCCATTGGCGCGAGCATCTGTCGGCGCTCGACCTGCTGCGCCAGGGCATCCACCTGCGCGGCTATGCTCAGAAGAACCCTACTCAGGAATACAAGCGCGAGGCTTTCGACCTGTTCTCGCTGCTGCTCGAGCAGATCAAGACCGAAGTCACGAAGCTTCTCATGATGGTGCAGATCCGCAGCGCCGAAGAGCTGCAGCAGGTCGAGGAGCCGGAGATGCCGACCAACATGCAGTTCCAGCATCCCGATTTCGCCGAAGTCGGCGCCGGCTCAGCCGAGGCCGGGCTGCAGGAGGAAGGCGATGTGGCGGTGCGCGACAAGGCACAGCCTTTCGTCAGAGGGGCGGAGAAAGTCGGTCGCAACGACCCGTGCCCGTGCGGCTCCGGCAGGAAGTACAAGCAATGTCACGGCAAGCTGAGCTGATGACGCGCGATCGCCGAGCCGACGGTAGGTCACCCGTGGGCGAAGATGCGGCCATGGCGGTGTCTGTCGAAAACGTGATACGCCCGTCTTCGGTGAGGGGCCGCCGAGGGCTGACGAGATGCCCGTCAATCTGATCGCACCGGATCCGCAGACCCTGCATCGGATCGCAGGCGTCGAGCTGGGAATCGCCGAGGCCGCGATCCGCAAGGCGAACCGCAAGGATTTGCTGCTCATCGCACTGGCGCCGGGCGCACGGGTCGCCGCGGTTTTCACGCGTAACCGTTTTTGCGCCGCACCCGTGATCGTCGGCCGTGAGCACCTTGCAGCGCTGGCCGGCAAAGGGCGCTCGGTGAGAGCGCTCGTCGTCAATACCGGTAACGCGAACGCCGGCACCGGAGCCGCGGGCATCGCGGCCGCTCGCGCGACGTGCGAAGCGGCAGCCAGGCTGCTCGACTGCACGCCCGAAGAGGTGCTTCCATTCTCGACCGGCGTCATCATGGAGCCGCTGCCGGTCGATCGCATCGTCGCAGGGCTGCCGCGGTGCCTCGATAACCTGAAGCCCGACGACTGGGCGGGCGCGGCGGAAGCGATCATGACGACCGATACCGTGGCGAAAGCCGCTTCGGGGCGGTTCCAGGTCGGCGCCGCGCAGATCACCATCACCGGCATATCCAAAGGTGCCGGCATGATCCGGCCCAACATGGCGACGATGCTCGGGTATGTCGCCACCGATGCCCGGGTGAGCGCGGCGCTGCTGCAGGCGGCCGTGACCCACGCTGCAGACCGGTCGTTCAACTGCATTACCATCGACGGCGATACCTCGACCAACGATTCGTTCGTCGTGATCGCCACCGGCCGCATGGACATGCCGGAGATCAGAGACGCTGAAAGCGACGAGTACCGCGCATTCCGTGATGCGCTCAGCGACATCGCGTTGCGTCTCGCGCACGCGATCGTGCGTGACGGCGAAGGTGCGACGAAGTTCATCACCGTGCAGGTCGAGGCCGGGCGCGACGAGGTCGAATGCCGCCAGGTCGCGTACGCCGTTGCCCACTCGCCCCTGGTGAAGACCGCTTTTTTCGCGTCCGATCCCAATCTCGGCCGTATCCTCGCGGCTGTCGGCTACGCCGGAATCGCCGACCTCGACGTCGCCAAAGTCGACCTCTATCTCGATGACGTGCTGGTCGCCAAAGGCGGCGCGCGATACGAGGCCTACCAGGAGGCGGACGGGCAGCGCGTGATGAAACAGAGCGAAATCACCGTGCGTGTCGTGCTCGGCCGCGGCTCGGCGAGTGCGAACGTGTGGACGTGCGACCTGTCGCACGACTACGTCAGCATCAACGCGGATTACCGCAGCTAGCGACCCTTGCCTGCGGCGCGCGTATCGGCGGGTCGTGCGCGAGCCGCAAGCGCCCCTGAGTGACCACATGAAAGAAAAAGACGAAACGAGCAAACTGATCGCGCGCGCCGAGTCGCTGCTCGAGCGGCTGGAGCAGGTATTGCCGGCCCGGATGGGCCCGACCGACTGGAAAGCCTCCATTGCGTTTCGCTGGCGCAGAAAGGCAAACCGCTCCGGAATCGAGGCTGTCGCGCATGTCCATCGCATCGAGCTGCGCGAGCTTTTCGGTATCGACGTGCAGAAACGGCTGGTCGAGCAGAACACGCGGCAGTTCGTCGAAGGCTATCCCGCGAACAACGTGCTCCTGACCGGCGCCCGGGGCACGGGCAAGTCCTCTTTGATCAAGGCGCTGCTCAACAAATACGCGCGGCGCGGCCTGCGACTCATCGAAGTGGAGAAGCAGGACCTCGTCGACCTGCCGGACATCGTCGATCTCATCGCCGATCGTGCCGAGCGATTCATTCTGTACTGCGACGACCTCTCGTTCGAAGCCGATGAGCCCGGTTACAAGGCGCTCAAGGTGGTGCTCGATGGCTCGATTGCGGCGGCGTCCGATAATTGCCTGATTTACGCCACATCCAACCGCCGGCATCTCATGCCCGAGTACATGCAGGAAAATCTCGAGTACCGGCACGTCGGAGAGGAGATCCACCCGGGCGAGACTTCGGAGGAGAAGATTTCGCTCTCCGAGCGCTTCGGGCTGTGGGCGTCGTTCTATCCGTTCGATCAGGGCGAATACCTGAAAATCGTAGACGTCTGGATTGCGCACTTCGGCGTCGAGGGCGCAGGCACCGAAGCCGCGCACAAAGCCGCTTTGCAATGGTCGCTGTCCCGCGGCTCGCGCAGCGGGCGCGTCGCCTGGCAGTTTGCCCGCGATTGGGCCGGGAAGCAGCAGATGCTCCAGAACGCAGACGCCGGCGCTCGCAAGTCAGCGCGCAAATCAGCCCGAAAATGACAGAGCTCACCGGCACCGCTGGTTCGCCTCTGCCATCTGACGGCTGACATCCGGCGTCTCCGAGTCGCAGATGCGCAGGCGCATCGAGGTTGTCGCAGCCGTTCTGCAGCGCCCCGACGGCAGTTTTCTTCTCGCCCAGCGCCCCTTGGGCAAAGTCTACGCAGGTTACTGGGAATTCCCCGGCGGTAAAGTCGAAGCCGGTGAATCGGCCCCGCAAGCGCTCGCGCGCGAGCTTCACGAAGAGCTCGGCATCGACGTTGAGCGAGCGTACCCGTGGATCACGCGCGACTACGATTACGCGCACGCTGCGGTGAGCCTGCGGTTCTATCGGGTGACGCAGTGGTCGGGAGACCTGCACGGCAAGGAGAACCAGCAGTTTGCCTGGCAGCGTAACGAGGCGCTGAACGTGGCGCCGCTGTTGCCGGCCAACGGCCCCATCCTGCGCGCACTCGCGATGCCCACGATGTATGGGATCAGCAATGCCGCGCAGGTCGGAATCGAGGTATTCCTCCAGCGCCTCCAGCTTGCGCTGGCGCGCGGGTTACGCCTCATACAGATTCGGGAAAAAACGCTGCCGGCAGATGCGCTGTCGGCGCTCGCAGGGCGGGCCATGGTTCTCGCGCGCGCTCACGGGGCGACAGTTCTCCTCAACGGCGACGCGGGACTCGCGGCGCGAGCGGGTGTCCCGGGTTTGCACCTAAGCGCCTCGAGCCTGATGGCACTCCAGGCTCGTCCGGAATTCGAGCTGGTCGGGGCGTCGTGTCATGACGAGGGTGAGCTCGCCCGGGCAGCCGGGCTGGGACTGGATTTTGTCGTGCTGGGACCGGTTGCGGATACCGCGAGTCATCCCGGCGCGGTAGTGCTCGGCTGGGAGCGCTTCAGTGCGCTTGCCAACGGCTACCCGCTGCCCGTGTACGCCATAGGCGGCCTGCAACGCGGCGACTTGCAGACCGCATGGAACGCGGGCGCCCACGGCATTGCCGCCATCCGGGGTGCGTGGGGGGAATGACCTCGACGCGGCGCCCGAAGCCGCCGCGCGTACGTCGCGACAGCTATCGACACAACGGGCGCGCTCAAGCGCGCCGGCTACGCCACTGCGTACTCAGTTGCGGGGGACGCCGTCGCCGGCAGGGTCTTCGTCCAGCGAGTCGTTCTCTTCTTCGACCGGAATCCTGTACGACTCGGTCGCCCACGCGCCGAGATCGATCATCTTGCAGCGCTCGGAGCAGAACGGTCGGAAGCGGTTTGCCGGTTCCCAGACGACACTCGCACCACACTGTGGGCAGGCGACGACTTTCGCCTTGGGCGAGCTAGAGGTTGCAGAACGTGAGCTCGAATTCGACATCAGTTTCGGCGGCCTTGGGCCGCTGCATGCCTTCCTGGGTCATGAACCGTATATTGAGCGCGTATTTGTTCGCGCTGATTTCGGGCACGCAGGGGTAAGTGCGGGCAAGGCGCACCCGCACCATCTGGGCGACGCGCCCGGTCATCATCTGCTGGTACATGCCCTGCTGTGCGATCTGCACGCTGCTCTTGCCGCTCGCGCGCAGGAGGCGCAGCACGATGTCGACCGCATCCCGTACCGGCAGAAACGGCGCCAGCCACTGCTCCAGATCCTGGCGCTGCTGCTCGGGTTTCTGGTGCAGCCAGTAATGGTACGAGGGCAAATCGAACTCGCAGATCCCGCCCGGGATATTGGTGCGCTGCTTGATGCTCATGAGCCACTCGTTTTCCCGCAGCTCCTGGCCGATTTTCCCCGATGCCTGGTATAGCCGGGATGCGGACTGGTCGATCTGCTGGATTACGTTCTCCAGCGCCTGCTCGGAAATCTCGGGGTTGCCCCGTAACGCGTCGAGCGACTGTTTCTGCCGCTCGAGCTCCTGCAAAAGATCCGATTTGAGGTCGGCGCGGCTCGCCACTTCGAAAATTTCGAAAATCAGCAGCAGGGAAACGTGATGCTCCAGCGCATCGTTCTTGCCGAGGAAGTAATCGAGCCGCTCGTACAGGTCCTCCAGGCGCAACAGCGTCCGGATGCGCTCACTCAGCGGATACTCATAACTGATCACGCACGGCCCCGGCGGTTGAATTGCGGCAAGTATTCACCAAAAGTGGGCAAAAATAAAGCTTTGTTCGGGGTATATCAGGGGAGAGCCCGCGCTTAATCCGGGGTTGTCGCATGCTGGCGCTCGACTCGGACGCACAGCGTATTTATGTCGGTGTCATTACGCAGAGCCTTAAGCTCGAGTGATATCGCAGCGGTGCCGACGACCCCCGCGCCGGGCGCGGCGAACAGGTGCGTGTGTCAGAGGGCCCGGAATGTTTCCGCAGCCTGCGCCTGCGGTGAAGCCGACGCAGAACGACCTCAGAACAGATCGAGGTAGCGGCGGGTCAGCGCTTCACCATGGAAGAGCGCGATGATGCCTGCGACGGCGAGATACGGGCCGAACGGAATCGGCACGTTGCGCCCCCGCCGTGCGATGACGATGAGCAGCACGCCGACCACGGCACCGACGAACGATGAGAGCACCACGACGAGGGGAAGCACCTTCCATCCCAGCCACGCGCCGATCGCAGCGAGCAGCTTGAAGTCGCCGTACCCCATCCCTTCCTTGCCCGTCGCCAGCTTGAAAGCCCAGTAGACGAGCCACAGCGTCAGATAGCCCGCGACGGTGGCGGTCACGGCTGATGCGAGATCGGTGAACCCGCCGGACAAATTGAAAAGCAACCCGGCCCACAGCAGCGGGAGCGTGATGTCATCAGGCAGATAAAACGTGTCGAGGTCGATGAACGCCAGCGCGATCATGGCCCAGATGAAAACGAGCGCGCCCGCCGTGGCGAACGTGAATCCCAGTTGCCACGCCGCGTAGCCGGAAAGCAACCCCGTGAGCGCTTCGACCATGGGATACCGCGGCGATATCGCGACGCCGCAGGCGGAGCATTTCCCGCGCAACGCGAGGTAGCTCAGTAGCGGGATGTTCTCTGCCGCGGTGATGCGATGACCGCAGGCAGGACAGCTCGATCGCGGCGCGACGAGGTCGTAGCGCTCGGCGGTCGGCGCTTCCTGACCGTTCAACTCCGCGCATTCCGCCCGCCAGCGCCTTTCCATCATGCGAGGCATGCGGTGGATGACGACGTTCAGAAAGCTGCCGGTACACAGCCCGAGCAGCACACAGGTCGTTATCAGAACTGCAGGAGAGCTCTGGAGCAGGGCGACCGCGGACATCAAGCGCGTGCAGCCCCTGACGCGCCCGCTGACGCAGGCGCCGCGCGGGGCTTGCACATCAGACGACCGCGCCGAGCTTGAAGATGGGAAGATACATGGCAATGACGAGACCGCCGATCAGCACGCCCAGAACCACCATGATGATCGGCTCCATCAGGCTCGACAACGCCGCCACGGCGTCGTCGACTTCCTGCTCGTAGTAATCCGCGACTTTGGAGAGCATGCCGTCGAGCGAGCCCGCTTCCTCGCCGATCGCGACCATCTGGATCACCATGTTGGGAAATACGTCGGTGCCCTGCATGGCGCTGTTCAGGCTCGAGCCCGTAGCCACTTCACCCTGGACACGCTTGGTCGCGACGTAATACTCGTAGTTGCCGGCCGCGCCCGCGACCGAATCGAGCGCCTCGACCAGCGGTACGCCGGCCGCGAAAGTCGTCGAGAGCGTTCGGGTCCAGCGCGCGATGGACGACTTGCGCACCAGCGCGCCGAACACCGGTACGCGCAAGAGTATGCGGTCCATCGCGTGCTGCATTTTCTCGGAGCGCTTCCAGGTGTAGAAGAAGAACCACACCCCGAAGCCTATCGCGCCGAAGATGGCCCACCACCACTGGACGAAGAAGTCGGAGACGGCGATGACGACCAGCGTCAAAGCCGGCAGATCGGCGCCGAAACTGGAGAACACCTGCTTGAACGCCGGGATGACGAAAAGCATGATGACCGCAGTGATGACGAAGGCCACCACGACGATCGCCAGCGGATAGAAGAGCGCCGCTTTGATCTTGCCCTTGATCGCGATGATCTTCTCTTTGTACTGGGCGAGCCGCTCGAGCACGTTGTCGAGTATCCCGGCCTGTTCGCCCGCGCCGATGAGGTTCACGTAGAGCGGCTCGAAATACAGCGGTTGCCTTTCGAATGCCTGTTTGAGACTCGATCCGGTCTCGACGTCGGTGCGGATCGAATAGATGAGCTTGGCCATCGCCGGGTTGGAGTGTCCTTTGGCGACGATGTCGAACGCCTGCAGCAGGGGCACGCCGGATTTGAGCATCGTGGCGAGCTGGCGCGTGAACAGCGTGACGTCTTTTTCGGTGATCTTGCCGCCGCGTCCCCGCCTTTGCCTCTTGAGCTCGGCGACCTTGATGCCCTGGCGGCGCAGCAGTGCGTTGGCCTGCGCTTCGCCCGTCGCGCGCAGTTCTCCGCGCACGGTCTTGCCCCCGCGGTCCTGTCCGACCCAGGTGAAATTGAAATCCTTGATCTCCGGCTTGCGGGTTGCAGCCGTTGCGCTCGCCATCGTGAATCCCCTGATTGCCGTGATTAACCAATAGGTTAGAGAAACCAGCCACAGATGATGCCCGTGCCACCCCGCTTTGTAAAGGACGGGGCCCACGTTCACGACTCACTTTCGCGCGTCACTCTTCGGCCGTTTGTACGCCCCGCGCGGGATAAATGCGCACGGCTTTCACCGTGCGGTCCTGGGTCTGGACGATCTCGATCGCATGATCCGCGATTTTCATGCTCGTGCTCGGCTCGGGGATCTCCTGCAGATGTTCGAGTATGAGGCCGTTCACCGTTTTCGGACCGTCGAGCGGAAAGCCGAAACCGAGCTTGCGATTGAGGTCGCGAAGCGGGGTGCTGCCCTCTACGAGAAAGCTTCCGTCCGGCTGCGGGTGAAAATTGCCACTGCGCAGCGGTGAGTTGGTCGTGAATTCCCCGATGATCTCTTCCAGTATGTCTTCGAGCGTGACCAGGCCTTTCAAGTCCCCGTACTCGTCCACGATGAGGGCGATGCGGTCCTGCTGCTCCTGGAAGTTCTGAAGCTGGGAGAACAGCGGCGTGCCCGAAGGCACGAAATAGGGTTCGCGCACCAGTTTTTTCAATCGCTCCCGCGTGAGGACACCCTGTTGCACCAGGTTCAGCACGTGCCGGGAGCGCAGCGTACCCGTGATTTCGTCGGGCTCACCGGAATACGCCAGGAGCCGGCGATGGTACGCGGTGCCGGCGTGCTGCGCGATCTGCTCGAGCGGCGCTTCGATATCGACCGTCTCGATCTGATTGCGCGGCACCATCACGTCGTCCACCGTGCTCGCCTGCAGATCGAAGAGGTTGAGCAGAATGCTTTGATGCTTCTTGGGCAGATAGCCGGTTTCGAGCACGAGCGTTCGCAGCTCTTCCACCGACGGCTTTTGCTCGGCTGCGTCGCGAGCCGGATTCAGACGCATGAGGCGCAGCAGCCCCTGCACGAAGAGATTGACGAACCAGACGAAAGGCTGCGTTACCTTCAGCAGGGGGGTGAGCAGATAGCTCGCGGCAAACGCAATGCGCTCCGGATAGGTCGCGCCGATCACTTTCGGCGTGATCTCGCTGAATACGAGTATCGCGAATGCCGCCGCGCCCGTAGCGATCACAAGGGCGAATTCGCTGTCGCCGAGGTAGCGGCGGGTGATCTCGCCCACGAGCAGCGCCGCCGCCGCGTTGATCACGTTGTTTCCGAGCAGTACGACGCCGAGAAATTTGTCAGTCCGGGCGAGCAGATCGGATGCCAGCTTCGCGCCGCGGTGCTTGTGCTGCACCAGATGGCGCAGCCGGTACCGGTTGAGCGCCATCATGCTGGTTTCGGAAATGGAAAAAAATCCGGATGCGATCAGGAGAACGAAGAGCGCCGCAAACAGCGTCGATAATGGAATGTCTTCCATAGTTTCGTTTTCAGTCTCGAGTGCTTAGTGAGCTGCGCGCATCGGGTGTGGCCCGACGCCCGACACAGCGCGGGGCATGATCATCGGCCAAGGATGATCTCGACCACGAACCTGCTGCCGATATACGCCAGCACCAGGGTGATGAAACCGGCCAGTGTCCAGCGCACGGCCACGCGTCCGCGCCAGCCATAGATCTGGCGGCCGGCGAGCAGGGCCGCAAAAATGAGCCACGACAGGACCCCGAAGACCGTTTTGTGATTGAACTGTGCCGCTTTGCCGAATAGCGCCTCGGAAAATACGACGCCGCTGGCCAGCGTCAGCGTGAGCAGCACGAAGCCGGCCCAGATGATGCGAAATAGCAGGGCTTCCATCGTGAGCAGCGGCGGCAGCTTCTGCAGCACCTGAGTCACGGTTCCGTCGTGCAGTCGTCTTTCGATCAGTGCCATCAGCAGGACGTGCAACGAGGCGATCGTGAGCAGGCTGTACGCGAGCATCGCGATGAGCAGGTGGAACTTGAATGCGGTGAGGTCGGTGTTGGGCAGCGCCTGCGCCGGCGCCATCACGGCGGGCAGGAGCACGGCGACTGCTGCGAGGGGCAGCACGAGCGCCTGGAGCCCGTCGAGCCGGTAGACAAAATTGCCGGCCCAGTAAATCAGCACGGTGAGCCAGAGTATGGCTGAAAGTGCATTGCCCAGGCCCAGATGCAGCCCGTCCGAGGCGAACAATGAGCGCCCGAGAAGCAACGCGTGCAACGCGAGCGGCGCCAGAACTGCGTAATGTTCGACAGCCGGCGACAGTCCGGGATTAAGCGCATTCGCGCCTGCCGACGCCCAGCGGGTTCTCCAAAAGTAAACCGCGAGCGCGCCATAGAGAAGCGCGCAGACCAGATACGCTACAATTTCCATCCTTCAAAGCATACCATTCTCCCCATGTTCGATACTCTCACGACACGACTGTCGCGCGTTCTGAAGACGCTGCGCGGCGAAGCGCGAATCACCGAAGACAACGTCAAGGAGGCGCTTCGCGAAGTGCGCATGGCGCTGCTCGAAGCCGACGTCGCGCTTCCGGTGGTGCGCGATTTCGTCGCGGCCGTTCGCGAAAAAGCGCTGGGCCAGGACGTCATCGGCAGCCTGACCCCGGGTCAGGCCATCGTCGGCATCGTGCACCGCGAGCTTACGGCGCTGATGGGCGAGAGCAACGACGCGTTGAATCTCGCCACGACGCCGCCGGCTGTCGTGCTGATGGCGGGACTGCAAGGCAGCGGCAAGACGACGACCAGCGGCAAGCTTGCCAAGTGGCTCAAGGAGCAGCACAAGAAGAAAGTGCTGCTGGTGAGCGCGGACGTGTACCGCCCGGCGGCGATCGAGCAATTGCAGATGCTCGCATCCCAGGTGCAGGCGGATTTCTTTCCCTCTGCGACCGGAGAGAAGCCGGTCGATATCGCCACGCGGGCGCTCGACCACGCACGCCGCCATTATCACGACGTGCTCATCGTCGACACTGCGGGCCGCACGGCGATCGACGAAGCGATGATGCAGGAGATTCGCGAGCTGCATGCCGCGGTGCGGCCGATCGAGACGCTTTTCGTCGTCGATGCGATGCAGGGGCAGGACGCAGTGAATACGGCGCGCGCCTTTTCCGAGGCGCTGCCGCTCACCGGTGTCGTGCTCACCAAGCTCGACGGCGATGCGCGAGGCGGCGCGGCCTTGTCGGTGCGTCACGTCACCGGCAAGCCGATCAAGTTCGCGGGTGTCGGCGAGAAGCTGAACGGGCTCGAGCCTTTCCATCCCGAGCGTATGGCCTCGCGCATCCTCGGCATGGGTGATGTGCTCACCCTGATCGAGGACGTGCAGAAAGGCGTCGATCGCCAGGAGGCCGAAAAGCTCGCGCAGAAGGTCAAGTCCGGGAAAGGCTTCGATCTCGAGGATTTCAAGCAGCAGATCGTTCAGATGAAAAAAATGGGCGGACTTTCAGCGCTCGTTGACAAGCTACCCGGGAATCTCGCCCAGATGGCCCAGGGCGCACCGCAGGTCGACGACAACGCGGTTCGGCGGATCGAAGGCATCATCAATTCGATGACGCGCAAGGAACGCTCGAAGCCGGAGCTCATCAAGGCTTCGCGCAAGCGCCGCATCGCGACCGGCGCGGGCGTGTCGGTGCAGGAAGTGAACCGGCTGCTTAACCAGTTCGAGCAGACACAGAAAATGATGAAGATGATGGCCAAAGGCGGCATGGCCAAAATGATGCGCAGCATGAAAGGCATGTTCCCGGGCATGCGCTGACGTCCGACCGGGCACCGCCAGGTCGGGCCCGGTCACGACTCGGAAGGAAACCAAGGTTTCCCTCCGAGACCTGGCACCGCCAGGTCGGGCCCAGTCACGACTCGGAGGGAAACCAAGGTTTCCCTCCGAGACCTCCTTTCCTTCGGCTCACTGTGCTCGCTTCGGCGCCGCGACTCGGTGACTACTCAGCGACTCCGCGACTCTGTGGTGCACTTGCGGCGCCCGAGTCCGGCGAGCTCAGTCCAGGCTGAAGCCTTTGGCGCGGATGAAAGCGCCCCAGTCGGCCCGCTCCGGGACTGAATACTGGCGCGCTTTGTCTTCGGACCAGCCGTAGAACGGCGCGACACCGTGGAGTTTGACGCGGCGCTGTTTGCGGTATGGCAGGAGGTCGTGCCGCCGGCGGTCGTAGCCGTCGATTTTTTCCTGCACGGCCGAGTCGTCGTAGCGGTCGACGTGCACCGTCACGTCGAGCGGCAGGCGCGGCGTGATGCGCCCGCTCTGCGCCGGATAACCGACGGTCAATCCGGCGACCGGGAAAACCCAATCGGGGAACTCGAGCAGCCGGCTTACCTCGTGCGGGCGGTTGCGGATCGCGCTGATCGGGCAGCAGCCGAGGCCCGCCGCCTCTGCTGCGTGGATGAACGTCGCCATCACGATGCCGGCGTCGACTGCGGCATTCATGAAGTGGTCGAGGTGGTCGTTGGCGAACGGCTTGTCGCGCCACTCGCCCATCTGCCGCGCGCGGCGGTTGTCGCCGCAGAACACGAGCAGTACCGGCGCCCGTGCGATCCACGGCATATCGGGAATGAGCGCGGCGATCGCCTCGACTTTTCCGCGGTCGGCCACGTGAACGATATCGGCCTGCTGCAAATCGGATTTCGAGGGCGCCGACAGGGCGCAAGCGAAAAGGAGTCGAAGCAGCGCCGGATCGACCGGGGTGCTCTCATAATCGCGATGAGATCGATGCTCGGCCATCCGCGCAAGCTCGTCCTGCCCCGGCACTCCCGCAGGCACGGCAATAGGACTTCCGAATCTTTCCGCTAACGCGGCTTCGATACGGGTGGTGGGCACGGTGTCGGGCGGCATCATGAGTGAGTACTCGCTATAAAAGCGCTGATTGTGCCGTGCCGTGATACCCTTTGGAAGAAAATCAAAGACTTACAAATACATGGCGGTCTTGGCCGAGCCGGGGTTTTTGTTGCGCCGCGGTCAAAAAGTGTCGTAAAATCACCGCCTTTCAAGAATTCCCATACGGGCAGACAAAACCATGGTTGTGATTCGCTTAGCTCGCGGCGGTGCCAAGAAGCGGCCGTTCTTCAACGTCGTTGTGGCCGACTCGCGCCGCGCACGCGACGGCCGATTCATCGAACGCCTGGGTTTCTACAACCCTAAAGCGTCCAAAGGCCAGGAGTCGCTGCGCATCGATCAGGCGCGGCTTGCCCATTGGCAATCGCAGGGCGCCATTCTTTCCGACACGGCTGCGCGCCTCGTCAAGCAACTTGCCAAGCAGCAGCAACCCGCAGCCGCCTGAGCAGGGCCAGACACCGATCAGGCGCGGCGCGGCAGACAGCACGTCGCCTGCCGGTCTGGTCGTCATGGCGCGGATAGCCGGCGCTTTCGGCATCAAAGGCTGGGTCAAGGTGCAGACCTTTACCGAAGCGCCCGAAAACCTGCTGGCTTACCCTTCGTGGTGGATCGGAAGCGATGCAGGATGGCGCGAATGCCGTATCGAGAAGTCCGAGGTGCACAGCAACGCGATCGTCGTAAAGCTTGCGGGGTGCGATGATCGCGACGCCGCAGCGCTTTTCCGGGGAAAGCAGGTCGCGATACCGCGCGAGGCGTTTCCCAAAGCCGGCGCGAACGAATATTACTGGGCCGATCTGATCGGTCTCAGAGTAGTGAACATGCAGGCCGAAGACTTTGGCACGGTGGCCGAGGTTTTCGAGACCGGTGCGAACGACGTGCTGGTGGTGGAAGGCGACCGGGAGCGGCTGATCCCGTTTACCGAGCAGGTCGTGAAACAGGTCGACATCGAAGCGCGTTCGATTCGTGTCGACTGGGGTTCGGATTACTGATGTTGCAGATCGATGTCGTCACTCTTTTTCCGCAGATGTTCGATGCGGTGACCGGGAGCGGCGTTACGGGTCGGGCGCGAGAGCGCAGGCTGTACGAGCTGGTGCTGTGGAATCCGCGGGATTTCGCGACCAATAGCTACCGCACGGTCGATGACAGGCCGTACGGCGGCGGGCCGGGCATGGTGATGATGTCCGATCCGCTGGACAAGGCGATCGGCGCGGCGCGCCAGCGGCAGAAAAGCAGCGGTGTGGCAAAGCCGCGGATCGTGCATCTGACGCCGCAGGGCCGGCTGCTCGATCACGCGCTGGTGACGGAATTGAAGCAGGCACAGGGCATCGTGATGCTCGCGGGACGCTACGAAGGCGTTGACGAGCGCCTCGCCAGCCGTGTTGTCGACGACGAGGTCTCGATCGGTGACTACGTGCTGTCGGGCGGTGAGCTGGCTGCGATGGTGGTGATCGATGCGGTGGTTCGGCAGTTGCCCGGTGCGTTGGGCGATGCCGAATCGGCGAGCCAGGACTCGTTCGTGGGCGGGCTTCTCGACCACCCGCATTACACGCGGCCTGAAGTGTATGAAGGTGTCGCGGTGCCGCCGATTTTGCTTTCGGGCAATCATGCGGAAATCGCGAAGTGGCGGTTGAAACAGGCGCTGGGCCGGACATGGCAGCGGCGGCCGGATTTGTTGGCGAAACGTACTCTCAGCGCAGCGGAAAGCTCGCTGCTGGAAGAATTCAAGAAAGAAGGATCGTGAACATGGACATCATCAAGCAGCTCGAGCAGGAAGAAATCCAGCGGCTCGCCAAGAAAATACCGGAGTTCAATCCCGGGGACACCGTGATCGTCAACGTCAACGTCGTCGAAGGCGAGCGCAAGCGCGTCCAGGCTTACGAAGGCGTGGTGATCGCCAAGCGCAACCGGGGCCTGAACTCCTCGTTCATCGTGCGCAAGATTTCGTCGGGCGAAGGCGTCGAGCGGACGTTCCAGACCTACTCACCGCTCATCGCGAGCGTCGATGTGAAGCGCCGCGGCGACGTCGGCCGTGCGAAGCTCTACTATCTGCGCGAGCGTTCAGGCAAAGCTGCACGCATCAAGGAAAAGCTCAAGTTCCGTGCCACTGTCACCGAGCCTGCAGCAGCGCCCGAGGCCCCTGCGGCCCCCGAAGCAGCGCCGCAGTAACGCGCGAGCGGATCAGGAAAAAGGCGGCTCGCGAGCCGCCTTTTTCGTTGCGCCTGACGTCTGAAAAAAGTGACCCACTGACCCCGTGACCTGGAATATCGCGCTCGTGTCGCGCAGCCTGGGGACCCTCGTCCTCGCGCTTGCATTCAACGCACAGGCGACCGGGCCTGAGGACCCGACATCGGTGCGGGCGATGGTCAGTGCCGGAGCGCTGGAGCTGGCACTGTCGCGTGTCGAGGCGCTGCAGCCGCGTGATACCAGCGGACCGCGCTGGGCCGAATGGGAAAGCGTGCGCTGCGACGTGCTCGGAAGGCTCAACCGCCACGCTGCGGTGCTGGCGCGAGTCCAGGCGCTGCCTGCCGATACGGCCCCTGCAGCACTCGGCAGCTGTCTCGTTGCGGCCGCACAGGCGGCGCTTGCCCTGAATGACCCGCCGGCCACTCGCAGCCGCGCCGCCCAGGTGCTGTGGCAGCGCGCGTCGACGCCGGCGGAAGAGAAAACGGTGCGTCTTGCGGTGATCGAGAGCTACGTGGCCGAGCGTCGCGGTGACGATGCCTTTCGCAGCATGTTGCGCTTCCAGCAGGATTACCAGCCTTTGGAGCGCGCGACCGCCGACCGGTTTGCCGAAGCATTGCTCGAGCTGGGACGCGATCGCGACGCGCTGAACTGGCTCGGGCGCACCGATCAGTTGAGTCCCGTGCTTCTGCGACTGCAGCTTCGCGGCGCAATGCTGGCCCCCGAAGCGGTGATCACCCAGGCGCGTGCCGCGCTCGCGCGCAATCCCGACGCAGGCTATTGGCGTGCCATCCATGAAGCGGCCGTGCGCAGTGGCAACGGCCCACTGCAGGTCGAAGCGCTGGAGCGTCTGCTGCAGCATGCCGATGCGCGCAATCCTCCGGCGGTTGCCGCCGCGGCGCGGCAGCTCCAGGAGGCCTATCTCGCGACAGCAAACGAGCTGGGCAATCGCGAGCAGTTGCTGATGGGCGACGACGGCGCCTGGGCGGATTACGCGGCCCGGCGGCTCGGCGCCAACGCGGTGCTCGCGCGCGCGTTTTACGGCTATCTCGCTCAGCGCGCACAGAACCCTGACATCCGGCGCAGCGCCCAGCTGCAGCTGGTGTTTTCGCTCTCGTCGGCAAATCTCGACCAGACGGCGCTGCGCCTCATGCAAAGCATGGGTTTCGAACCCGATGCACTCGATGGTCCGACGCGCTACCTGCTGGGTAACCTCGCGGCGAAGCGCGGCGAGGCCACGCTCGCACTCAAGCTGTGGGACGGGCTGCTTACCCCGGCAGGTGTCAACGCGATCGAGTGGCAACTCGCGCTCGCGCGCACGGCGCTGCAAGCGGGGCAGCCCGCAGTGAGCGCGGAAACGCTGAGTCGACTGCTCGCCGGACGGGCCACCATTTCGCAGGAGCTGGCCTCCAGTGCGCTCGAGCTCGCGCAGGAGATGCTGGACATGCGCACGCTCGATGCGGCGCAGAGCGTTTACGAGACGGTCGCGCCCCTGGCCGGCGACAGCCGCGCGCGCGAAGCGCTATTCGGCCTGGGCCGCGTCCACGAGCTCAGAGCCGAAGCGAGTGCTGCTGCTGCAGCATTCCTGCGTTCTGCTCTCCTCGTGCAGGCGGCGGCGCCCGATGCGCTGGCGTTTCAGGCGCGCCTGCTCGCTGCGCTGAATCTCATGCGCGCCGGTCTGAAAGACGACGCCCGCTCGCAGTTCGAATGGCTGGTTAAAAACTCCAAGGATCCGGCTTTGACCGAGGCGGCGAAGCGGGGGCTCGCCCGGCTGTAGGCATTCGCTGCTGCGGGCGGGAGCGCTGTGTGACGCAGCCACGCAGTGACGAAGTGATGCGGTGATGAAGTGATGCAGTGATGAAGTGATGCAGCCACGCAGTGACGAAGTGATGCAGCCGGGTCGACTCAAGCCCGGGGTGGAATCCGCGACGGCAGTGTGCGGGTTGAGAACAAGTCGCCATCACCGCATCAAGGCATCACCGCATCACGGCATCACGGCATCACGGCATCACCCCATCACCGCGTCACCGCATCACCCCATCACCGCATCACCCCATCACCGCAATCACGGCATCCCCGAATCGCTCTTCCACAGGTCGCTCAGATATTCGTGCCGCTCGGTGTTAACCCAGCTCACGCGGTATTCGACCGGCGTGTCGTCGTAGGTGTAGGCGACGCGCTTGATGGCAAGCGCCGGGGTCTCGGTCGTGATCCCGAGCAGCGATGCGGCGCGCGCGGGCGGATGTGCCGCGGCAAGGCGCTCGCTGATGCGCACCACGTTGATCCCGTAGCGCGCCTGGTAGAGGCCATAAATCGTGCCTTCGCGTCCGCCGAAAGCGCCCTCGTCGAGGTCAGGATAAAGCGCGACGGGAACGCTGATCTCGTCGAAGATCACGGGCTCGCCGCCGAGCTTCAAAACATTCTGGATGCGGAAAATCGCCGCGCCGCGCGCCAGACCCATATGCTCTTCCTCTGATTTGCCGGCGCGCGCCTCACGAAACGACAGCAGTTCCGTCACGGGGAGCTCCCGGGCGCCGTCCTTTCCGACGATGTGGAAGAAATAGAATAGCGTGCGGTCTTCGGTGTGAGTTGCGACGAAGGTCCCGCGGCCCTGCTGACGCAGCAGGATGCGCTCTGCGACGAGCTCGTCGATCGCTTTGCGCACGGTTCCGATGGAAACGTCGAAGCGCGCCGCGAGTCGTGACTCGCTCGGGATTGCCTCGCCCGCTTTCCACTCGCCGGCGACGAGCCCGCGCGTGAGCCTAATCTTGACTTCCTTGTAAAGCGGGTTGAAAGTGACACCACCCGCAGCAAGTGTGTCGGCCATCCGGCGTTTTTCCGTCTGTGCGTTGAAGTGCGCTCATTCTAGCACTCAGGCCCGAATTCATATAGGTCATATAGTTGACTTTGGCGGCAATCGCCGATACGATGTCGCCCAGCCAGTACAGATCGTCCACACCAATCCGCTGCTCGATTTCCAGTGCCATCAAGGAGACGCACATGATCCACATACTCGTACACGACAAGAAGGACTCGGTCGGCGTGGCCGTGATCGAAGGCATCAAGGCCGGGCAGGACCTCACCGGCTGGGTGATGGAAGACGATTCCACCATCAAGGTCAAAGCGCTGACCGAAGTCCCGATCGGGCACAAGGTCGCGACTCGCGAAATCAAGAAGGGCGACACGATCATCAAGTACGGTTTCGACATCGGCAAAGCCGTTTCGGACATCAAGCTGGGCGAGCATGCCCACGTTCACAACATCAAGACCAAGCGCTGGTAAGCGAAAGGATGACTGCCATGATCAACAGCAAAACGACCTTCCGCGGGTATCGGCGTGAAAACGGCCGTGTGGGCATACGCAACCATGTCCTCGTCCTGCCCGTCGACGATCTCTCCAATGCCGCCTGCGAAGCGGTCGCGCACAACATCAAAGGCGTGATGGCGGTTCCGCATCCGTACGGACGCCTGCAGTTCGGCGCCGACCTCGATCTCCATTTCCGCACGCTCATCGGTGCCGGCTCCAATCCGAACGTCGCCGCAGTAATCGTGATCGGCATCGAGGAAGGATGGACCAAGAAAATCGTCGACGCGATCGCCACGACGGGCAAGCCCGTGACCGGTTTCGGCATCGAAATGCACGGCGACCACGACACCATCATGCGCGCTTCGAAAGTCGCCAAGGAATATGTCCAGTGGGCCTCCGAGCTGCGCACCGAGGACTGCCCGATCGGCGAGCTGTGGGTGTCCACGAAATGCGGCGAGTCCGACACGACTTCCGGCTGCGGGTCGAATCCGACGGTCGGGAGCGCGTTCGACAAGCTCGAGCCGCTCGGTGTGACG
>JBKJKJ010000283.1:0-7990 GCA_046597455.1 Burkholderiales bacterium | reverse complement strand
TCCGCCGCTTTACCGGCTGCCGGCCGGCGCGGTTGCTACCAAAAGTGCTACCAGTTTGAGCTGATCCAGCCGAACCAAGCTGACATAATAGGCTGGCGGAAGCGTCAGTATCACTCTGTCGCGTCGGCTTGGATTATCTTGGGTTGCGCCTCCGTGGGACTCATAATCCCTTGGTCGAAGGTTCGAGTCCTTCCAGACCCACCCACACATTCAACGGCTTACAGCTCACTCGCTAAGCCGCCGTAATGCCAACGTGGGGAAATCGTGACGTTAAAATCACGTTTCCGACGGTTTCCCCGCCTCCTTCACTTCAGTTCTACTGCACGTCATCGACTTGGCCCGAGTGGGAAGTGGGCGTAAAACGTTGTTCGACTTAATCGCGGATTCACCGTCCATGCAACGATGGTCGCGGCTGCCGCGTACGGCTGCTGCGACAAGCCCCCGTCGGCGGAGGTTAGTTGGCCGGAAACGGTTGGGCAGCGCTCCCGGTGTGGGGCACCATGCACCGCTGGGCAATCGCACGCCGCCTCACGCTTTTGAGGGGTTGCGCAGGCCGTTGGGAACGGGTGGGGTAATTCCATGAATTCGAATCTCTACGACGAAATCATGAAGCTCGACGCGGCGGCTCGCCTGCGGCTCGTCGAGGACCTCGCGCAGGACCCTCGCTTTTCAGGGAACCCGTTTCTTCTCGCGCGCGGAATACGGTTCTGCGCGGAGGCGCTGCTACGAACGACGTCCGGTCATGCATCGGATCGCTTTGTGTGCTCGAAACGCGACCGCGCACGTTTGCACCCCGCGAAGTGAAGCTGCTCCAGACGCTCGCCGACGAGCTTATGACGAGTGTCGACCAACCCGGGCGGCGCGAAGTGCCGGGAGGCGCTCCCGCAGCACCTTGAGCCGAGCGACAGCCCGCCGGACGCCGCGCCATTGAGGCTCGCGCTTCTCTCGTGTCGAACGCATGCTCGCTTGACTAGCGCCTATTCCTGCGGAATGCCCGCCGCCTTCACCACCTTCGCCCATTTCGCCATATCCCTGCGGATCAGTTGCGCGAAGTCGTCGGCGTTCGACGGCTCCGGGGTGAGTCCATGTTTCAGCAACTGGTCGCGCGTCTGCGGTTCCGCGAGCACCTGCTGTAGCGCCGTGCTGATGCGATTGACGGTCGCCTGCGGCGTCCGGCCCGTCGTCAGCATTCCATACCACGCGTTGACCTCAAAGTCGGGGAAGCCCGACTCCGCAAAGGTGGGTATCTCGGGCATCACAGGCGAGCGCGTCGCCGTGGTTACGCCGATCGGCCGCAGCCTGCCCGCGTTCACGTGCGCCTGGCCTGTGGAGAAGGATGTGAAGGTCATGGAGACCCGGCCGGTTAGGAGGTCTGGCATCACCGCCGCGCCGCCCTTGTACGCAACGTGCAGCATTTCCAGGCCGCCGGCCGCGATCTTGAACAGCTCGCCTGCGAGATGCGGGGGACCGCCTGTGCCGGAGGAGGCGTAGTTCACTTTTCCTCCTTGCGACTTCACCCAGGCTGCGAATTCCTTCGCGGTCTTCGCGGGTATCCCGGGATAGATCACCATCAGGTAGGGCCCGCCCGCGACGAGGCCGACGGGCGCGAAATCGCGTTCCGTATCGTAGGGCAGCGATTTGAAGAGAGAGGGATTCGTGGCGTGGCCGGAGCTCATCATTAGCAACGTGTTGCCGTCGGGCGTAGCCCGCGCGACGATCGCCGAGCCGAGCTGGCTGTTCGCGCCTGGGCGGTTATCGACCACGATTTGCCGACCGAGGCGCGCTCCGAGCTTGTCGCTCACAATGCGCGCCAGGGTGTCGTTCGTACCCCCTGGGGCCAGCGGAACAACCAGTCTTGCCGGGCGATCGGGCTGCACCTGGGCCGAAGCGGCGCAAACCGATCCCGCAAGCGCCACGGTGGTCAGAAGCCCAGTAAATAATCTCCTCGATTGCATCTTGTTCTCCTTGTGAGCAAGTCGCTGTCGACGTGCCGCGCCACGCCGGCGGCAACGATGTGGTGACCTGGCACTGACCCGTGCCGCGTAACGGTTTGTCCGGCGCGTCCCAATGGGGTAAAGGGATACCCGGAAATCCAGTGCCGCCCTCAGAATCGACTGCATCCGATCGCCGGTAGCGCTTCACAGCGCCGCGGCAGGCTCGTTCATCAGCCGCGCATGAACTTCGTTGTCTGTGCTGTGAAATGGCCCAGCAACTGCGGGTGAGAGGCGCCCGCGTTTTCTCGAAGACAACACACGCGTCAGCATGGCCTACGCGTCAAGGCGAGCAAGATCTAGCTCGCTCTTCGCGTAGGCACGACCGAGATTATAAACATCGATGGACCCCGAGGCGGCGGGGCGCACAGCGGAAGTGGCGTCCGCTATGGTCGGCATGAGCACGACTCGCGTACGGTGTGTCGCCCGCAATTACGAGCGCGATTCCGGAATAGGACGCGGCCCTGCTCGTCGGTCACACGCGGAACAGCTCTCTGTCTCCAGCGAGCTGGCCACGGAGGTAAACGTGGGGAATTCGCGACATTCGGAGCGATTCTTGGCGATCGTCGACGAGCGTAAGTGATTGAGGGCGGGCCGTCCATGGCCTTACTTCCTGCTGGCGCCGCCCGGTTAGTTCAAATAAACTAATCTGTGGAGGTGCTAGGCAAATGGACACCGTCAATATCCACGAGGCGAAAACTCACCTGTCGCGTCTGGTCGAAGAAGTTGCGGCGGGTGCCGAGATCGTGATTTCGAAAAACGGTGTGCCGCGCGCGAAGCTGGTGCCGCTCGACGCATCCAGAAAGCTCAAGTTCGGTGTGATGAAAGGAAAGCTGCGTTATCCGGACGATTTCGACGCTCCTCTGCCTGAGGAGGTGCTTGCGTTGTTCGAAGGTCGCCGCAGCAAGTGAGAATTCTGCTCGACACGCACGTGTTCCTCTGGATGCTCGATGATTCGCCAAAGCTTTCGCAGGAGGCGCGCGAATTCATGACCGCTCCGGGGAACGAGTGTTTTGTGTCCGCAGTGAGCTTTTGGGAAATCGCAATCAAGGCGGCGCTGCGGCGCAAAGACTTCCGCGTCGATACGGCTGCGTTGATCGCGGCGGCCGACGCTGCGGGCCTCAAACACCTGACTTTTGTTGCGGCACACGCCGTGCACGTGGCTCGGCTGCCGCCCCATCATCCCGACCCGTTCGATCGCGCGCTCGTCGCGCAGGCCATGCTGGAGCCGCTCACGCTTCTCACTCACGACGCAACGCTCGCACGCTATGGAAGTGCGGTGCGTGTCGTGTAGGTAGAGACGTCAGGCCAGGAATGCGATCGGGATGGCAGTTGGATGGCGGCAATGCAGCGCATTACGTTGGGAGGACGCCGTCACGGACGATGGCGTTTTCCCTCACGCGCGAGTGCGACCAGTTTGGGACTTGAGCGACGCCCGCCCACCAAATCACGGACTCAGACCGATTCCCGCCGCTTTCGCCTCGGGCGGCACCGCACTGCCGGTGGTGACCGAGCCGGTGCCGATGTTCGCCGAGCCTGCCGCATCGCCGGGGGTCGCGTGCATGATTCCGGAACCTCCGTATCGCATATCGCTACAGCTGGAGGCGAAGAGCGCGGCTGCGAGGCTGAAAGCCATCGTTACTGTCCTGAGCATGGTCATTCTCTCCTGGGGATCACATCGATGAGATCGCGGGCGGTGGGGCCCTGCTTATGGCCTAACAGTGAAACGCTCAGAAATAATCCATGGCCCGCGTCAGGATGCCGCGACCCGGACACTGCCAGGCGGCGGGAGCCTGAATCGCATCAACGCGGATCGATGCTGCCCAGCTAACGCATGGCCTCGATGAGAACGATCGTGATTGCGGAGACCAGTGCCAGCAAGGCGCAGTAGTCTCCGATTCGAAGCCTGATTCGCATGTCACCGATCTCCTGATGCAAAGATTCACATCGTGAGTCCGCAGCGGGTCGGTGTATGTGCGAAAACGCACACGGGCTCGGGACGCGCTCGATACACCGCAAAACCACCCGCCGGTCTTGTAACATCCTGCCAAACCCGCAACCCCAAGATCCGATGGCAAACGAATATTCCGACAAACTGCGCCAGCAACTGGCGGCCTACAAGCGAACCGTGCTTGCAGGCGTCGATCACCGCAGCGGTGAAGATGAGCCGGACGCGTCGGCGCACAGCCTGCCTGCCGAGGCCTATCGAGCCAACATCCTGCCCGGGATCCGGGACGCCTTCTGGTCCTGGTTCGAGGCACGCGCCCCTCGCATCGGGCTTCATCCCGATTTTCACGATCTCACCTCGAGCCAGGCGCTGGTCTTCAACCTGTTCTTTCCGTTCGTGCGCGATGGCCGCGTCGACCCGCGGCTCCTGAGCGTGCTCGGTGTCGCCGCCGGCGACTACGCAGGCGAATTCGAAAAGGTGCTCGATGCGGAGGAAAACACGCATTTCGATTTCCTCATGGAAGCGAAGTCAGGGGAACCGATTTTCTTCGAGGTGAGGCTGGCGGAAGACGGATTTGCCCGGGGCGACAGTGATGCGCGTCACCTGCAAAAGCTGGAACGCCATTACCAACCCTATCTGCACGACCAGGTGGACGCGAAATGGCTGAAGCCGGAAACGTTTTTCGGCAACTACGCGGTTATGAGAAAGCTGTCCTATCTGGGCCGGTATCCGGAAAGCGGCCTCGCCTTCATTTTCCCCAGAGCAAACGAAGGACTCAAAGCTGAAGAGCAGGTGATCAAGCAGATCGTGTCGAAGCGCCTGGCACCGCGCGTTGCGATCCTCTACCTGGAATACCTCGTCGAGCGGATCCTGAAAGAGACCGCGAGCGACCCGCTACTGCACGAGCACTTCCTGCAGTTTCGAGCGAAGTACATCTGCGTGGTGACGAAGGCGTGAGCGCTCGAGACGAGGTTTCGAATTTTCGAGTGCCCTTCGACTGCGGCGCCGTATTCCTGCCGAGGCAAACGGATACGTGAAGCGTACTTAAGACTCGCGGGCGCTCACTACGACCGGCAGGGAGATTTGACATCGGCCTGCCCGGCTGGCCGGTAGCGGCGGGCTAAAGCTGCCTGCCAGGCTGCCGTTAATCGCCTGTAGAGCGGTTTTGGCACGCGCACACGCGCGCCCCGGACCGCGCCGTGAATCCGCAATGGAAACCCAGGCAGCCGGCAGCGTGTGCCCGGGCAAAATGACGATCCAACGATCGATGAAAAACGCCAAAATATTCTGGATTATCGCGGCCGTCATCAGTGGGCGGCCCAATTTCGCCTGGAAATGGCGATCCGAGGACGGCACAGGGGAATCTTCCGCTGGCTTCGCCTACTTTATCGAGTGCCTCGAAGACGCCCGACAGCACGGTTACCGTCCGCGCATCGACGGCTGATCCTCAAAGCAGTTTGAGCGTCGCGGTTTTGCCTTCCGGGCCGGGCTTCGTTCTGCATTCTTCGGGTATGCGCCCGACTCGCATCCGCCCAAGGGACGAGCCCGTCGGGACGCGTATTCAGTCGCCGTGCGGGTCCGCCTTGATCCCCTCGGGTTGCCGGCGGGATTCCAACTTCACCGCATTCGCCTCTGAACGTATGCGGATGTCCCGTTGCGGGAACGGGATTTCGATGTTGCGGCTGTTGAGCTCCTCTTCGAGCGCCCACAGCAGCCGGGATGCCGTCCCGCCCGGCTTGGAGAGCAGATCAGGACCGACCCACACCATCAGCTCGAAATTCAGGCTGCTGTCGCCGAAAGCGCGCAATAGAACACTCACCGGGTGTGCCGCGTCGATGATGAGGCCTTCCACCGTGTTGGCGGCCGCGATTCCAGCTTCGCGCACGGCATATTTGTCGGACCCGTATGCCACACCGAAAGGCACGCGCAGGCGCCGCGTCCGGTCGCCAAAGGTCCAGTTCGTCACCCGCCCGTTGATGAACTCGGAATTGGGGACGAGCACGTCGACCGAGTCGTTGGTCGTAATGCGGGTGTAGCGCATGCTGATTTCGGTCACGGTCCCTCGCACGCCCGATTGCAGATCGACGAAATCCCCGATCTTGAGCGTCTTTTCGACGAGGATGATGATGCCCGAGATGAAGTTGCTGAAGATGTTCTGGAGGCCGAACCCGATTCCCAGCCCGATCGCGCCGCCGAGGAAAGCGAGGCTGGTGAGGTCGAATCCGAGATAGGTCAGCCCGACCACCGTGCCGGCGATCCAGACGACGTAGCGTATGAGCCGGGTGAACGCGTACACCGTCGATGGGGTCACGTACTGCCCGCGCAGGGCGACGTTGCGCAAGGTTTTTTCGATCACCGCCGAAAACCACCAGACGAATACCAGGATGAAAACGAGCCCGGCGATGCTCGTGAGCGTGATCGGGGTTTTGCCGAGCGTGATGAGCGGCAGATTGAGCCAGCCGTAAACCGTGTTCCAGTCCCAGTTCATGCCTATCTCCGGATATCGATGCAGTGGCAGGGCAAGCGACATGCCTCAGGGAACCAACGCGGGCCTCGCGGGGTCCATAAAGGTCGCGTTTTCCCCCTGAATCCTGTAAAAATCAGCCTTTTTCGCTGGGCCCGGCCTAGCGTGATGCTGCTGAAAGCCTATGTCCGTTGCCCACGAAGTCACCCGCCGCCGCACCTTTGCCATTATCTCGCACCCCGACGCGGGAAAGACCACGCTCACCGAGAAGCTCCTGCTGTTCGCGGGCGCGATTCACATCGCCGGCAGTGTAAAGGCGCGCAAGGCGAGCCGCCATGCCACTTCGGACTGGATGGAAATCGAAAAGCAGCGCGGCATCTCGGTCGCCAGCTCGGTCATGCAGATGGAATATCGGGACTGCGTGATCAACCTGCTCGATACTCCGGGACACAAGGATTTTTCCGAAGACACCTATCGGGTGCTGACCGCCGTCGACGCCGCGTTGATGGTCATCGACGCGGCCAACGGGGTGGAAGCCCAGACGCTGCGGCTCCTCGAAGTCTGCCGCTTGCGCAACACGCCGATCATCACGTTCATCAACAAGATGGACCGCGAAGTGCAGGAGCCGCTGGCGCTGATGGAGGAGATCGAGCGCGAACTCGGCATGGAGGTCGTTCCGTTCACCTGGCCGGTCGGCATGGGCAAGCGCTTCGGCGGGGTCTTCGACATTCGCGCGGACAGCATGCGGGTGTTCAGGCCGGGAGAAGACCGCAGGAACGGTGGCGACGAGATCATCGAAGGCATCAACAATCCGGCTAACGTGGAGCGCTTCGGCGACGCGTTCGCGCAGGCGAGGAACGAAGTCGAGCTCGTCAGCGGCGCTTCACCGGAGTTCGATCGCGAGGCGTTCCTCGCGGGTCAGCAGACACCGGTCTTTTTCGGTTCGGCCATCAATAATTTCGGGGTTCGCGAAACGCTGGACGCGCTGATCGATCTCGCGCCGCCGCCGGGACCCAAGCAGGCGATCCAGCGCATCGTTGAGCCTACCGAGGAGAAGTTCACCGGCGTCGTCTTCAAGATACAGGCGAACATGGACCCGGCCCATCGCGACCGCGTCGCTTTCGTGCGCGTGTGCTCGGGCCGCTTCACGCGCGGCATGGTGCTGAAGATCAGCCGCAATGGCAAGGACTTGCGCACCAACAACGTCGTGTCGTTTCTCTCGCAACGACGCGACCTGCTGGAAGAAGCCTTTCCGGGTGACGTCATCGGCATACCGAATCACGGCGTGCTCCAGCTCGGCGACACTCTCACCGAAGGCGAGAAGCTCCAGTTCACGGGGCTGCCGTTTTTTGCGCCGGAAATTTTCTATCTGGTCGAGCTCGCCGATCCGCTGCGCAGCAAGCAGTTGCGTTCGGGCCTGGCTCAGCTCGGCGAGGAAGGTGCGATCCAGGTCTTCAGGCCGCATGCCGGAGGCACCCTGTTGCTCGGTGCGGTCGGGCAGCTCCAGCTCGAAGTGGTCGCGCACCGTTTGAAGCACGAGTATGGCGCCGACGCGCGGCTCTCCCCGGCGCGGCACAAGTTTGCGCG
>JBKJKJ010000252.1:0-11051 GCA_046597455.1 Burkholderiales bacterium | reverse complement strand
AGCGCGGCATGAGTGTCGCGCTCAACGCGGCTGCCGATACGCAACTCGTTTCAGTTCACAGCCGCAGTCCCGATAAAGCACAGACTTACGCTGCGCAATACAAGGCGCAGCGCGGGTATGACGATCTGGACGCCATGCTTGCCGATCCCGAGCTCGACTCGGTATACATTGCAACGCCCAACAGCGTTCACGCTGAGCAAGCGATCCGTGCCGCCCAGGCGGGCAAGAACGTCCTGTGCGAAAAACCGATGGCGCTCACGCTGCCGGACTGCGAGCGCATGATCGAAAGTGCAGCGAAAAACAAAGTGAAGCTCGGTGTCGTGTTTCAGAATCGATACCATCCTGCGCACGTCGAGGCGCGAAGCTACGTCGCGTCCGGCAAACTGGGTGCGATCGACCTCGCTTCCGCGCAGCTTTTTCGTGGCGGCGCCCGCGGACGCGGTTACCGTGGATGGCGAGGCGACCCGCAGATCGCGGGCTCCGGTGCGATCGTCGCACAGCAAGTCCATCCCCTCGACCTGATGCGCTTCATCCTCGACAGCGAAATCGAGGAAGTGCATGCGATGAGTGACGCCGCGCCGCCCGAGCGTCCGCTCGAGGAGATGATCTACAGCCTGGTCAAGTTCCGCAATGGCGTTCGCGGAACCTGCCTTTCCGGTTCGCTCGTGCCGCGCTTCGATAACGACTTTCTGCTTTACGGATCGCAGTCCAAGGTCGCGTGCAGGGGAACCATCGGCGAGCCGCTGCCCGGCCGGGAGCAGCAACTCACGATTGAGAGCGACACGCTCGACACTCGAATGAATTTTCTGGCCGGCACTTCAGTACCTCAAAAGCTCGCCCGTCTCGTCGAGGACTTCAACCGATCCGTCCGTGAAGGCACCGCGCTTGGCATCTCGGGCGAAAACGGCATGCAGATGGTCAGGATCGCGCTGGCGATGGCGGAATCGGCAAGGACGGGCAAAGCGGTGCGAATCGAGTGACGGCGTCTATGCGTATCTGCCCGCGCACGATCTAACGCTAGAAGGCCAGCGGCTTGAAACCGATATCCTTGATGAGCTTCGCATACAGGGCTGATTCCTGCCTGATCAATGCGGTGAGCTCCTCGGGCGTGGAGCCGACCGGATCGAGGCCCTGGCTGCGGATGCGTTCGCTGGTCTCAGGTGCGCGGATGATCCTGACGAGCTCAGCGTTGAGTTTCGCGACGATGGGCTTGGGCGTTTTCGCCGGAACCAGCACGCTGTGCCAGTTGATCTGCTCGAACCCCGGCAGGCTGTCCGCGATCGGCGGCACATCGGGCAGCGAGGGGTTGCGCTTGAGGGACGAGATGCCCAGGGCGCGCAGCTTGCCCCCTTTGAGCTGCGGCATGCCGACCAGCAGGTTGATGAAGAACATCTGCGCTTCGCCGCCGACCAGCGCGGTGACGGCCTGACCGGTTCCTTTGTACGGAACGGCCAGCAGGTTGACCCCCGCCATATGCTTGAACGCCTCGGCGGCGAGCAGGTTGCTGGTACCCGTCGTCGCAAACGTGATCTGGCCGGGCTTCGACTTGGCCAGCGCGATGAATTCGGGAACCGTCTTCGCGGCGACCGACGGATGGATGAGCATAAGGTTGGGGCCGGAGGTGATCTGCGTGACGGCCTGGAAATCATCCGCCGTGTAAGGCAGCTTGAGATAGACGCTCGGATTGATGGTCACCCCGCTTCCCGTGGCGAGGGTCAGCGTGTAGCCGTCGGGTGGCGCCTTGGCGCCCAGCTCGAAGCCTACGATGCCGCCTGCGCTGCCGCGATTGTCCACGACCACGGCGTATCCCCAGCTCTCGGTCAGCTTCTGCCCCAGCATGCGCGACAGGATGTCGCTCGGGCCGCCGGGCACGAACGGCGCGATGAATCGGATAGGCCTGTTCGGATAATTCGCCGCCCCAGGCTCCGCCGCGCCCGCCGCGGACGCCACGCACAGCAGAAAAGACCCGGCACATACAACACGTGTGATGTGATTCATCATGCCCTCCTCCGGTTATTTATTCTCCTAGGGTCTGAACCGATGCGGTGTTGCCGCTCAAGTGTATACCCGGCGCATGCGCGGACAGAAGATCGAACGCCCCCCCTTCTCGAGCATCGAATCACATGGGTAAGCCGGCAGCGGCGGCTTCCTCGTGGCTGTGGTCTGCAAACGCAAGGGCCACCTTCCAACCCGTCCCAACACGCAGACTGACCGGCGGCAACTATGATTTAATCAGTCGATAACACCACATCCGGAGGGCACGATGAGGAAGCTGGTCTTTTGGGGATTGTTCGCACTCGTTACGGCATTCACATCCGCGCACGCGCAGCAGACCACGATGCTCTCGATCGGGACGGGCGGCACCGGGGGGGTGTGGTATCCGCTCGGGGGCGCGATGGCGAATATTCTCACCAAGACCGTGCCGGGCATGCAGGTGACTGCAGAGGTCACCGGTGGATCGGTCGATAACATCTCGCTCATCCGGACCGGGCAATCGGCGCTCGGCTTCTCGATGGTGGATGCCGCGTGGGACGCCTATCGCGGCCAGGGAAAATTCAAGCAGAAGGTCGAATTGCGAACCCTGGCGGTGTTCTATCCGCAGAAAAACCACGTCGTGACGCTCGAAGGTAACGGCATCGAGAAGATGGCGGATCTCAAAGGCAAACGCGTTTCGGTCGGGTCTCCGGGGAGCGGTTCGGAGATCATCGCGCTGCGCCTGCTGGAGGCCTACGGCATCAATCCCGAGAAGGACATCAACAAGCAGCGGCTCAGCGTGGCCGAAGCCGTCAATGCCCTGAAGGACCGCAAGATCGACGCCTTCATTCACAATGCCGCGATACCGATTCCTGCCGTGACCGATCTCGGCGCGACGCCCGGAATCCGGATCAAGCTCATCGACCACGCCGATGCCGTGGCGGCGATGAACAAGAAGTTCGGCCCCCTCTACAGCGCAGGCGCGCTTCCGGCGAAGACCTATCCGGGGCAGACGAAAGACGCGACCACGGTCGATGTGTGGGCCGTGCTGCTCACCAGCGAGAAGATGAGCGACAAGATCGCCTACGACGTCGTGAAGACGCTCTTCGAAAAGAAACCGGATCTTTTGCTGGTCGCAAGAGACGCCGAGTACATGACGTTCGAAAATCAGTTCGCCGGGAATACCCCACTGCCGTTTCACCCGGGCGCACTGAAGTATTTCGCCGAGAAAGGCTGGAAACCCAAGGTGCAATGAGCCGCGCCGCCATCGCCGGGGCCCCCGGGCGCTAGCCAACACGATACGAGGCCGACAGCTGAGTGTGACGCGTCGCGTGGCGCAGTGGACAACCGAGGCGGATTTTATTGCGAGGCGCGGCGGAAAGTCATCAGAAGAATGAGACCTCGTACTTCGCAGCGCCACCTGGAATGTGTATGTGCACCGTGTTGCACCCTGCCGCTTTGCCGTCGTTACCGGTTCCGATCTTGTTCGCCTGGGTTTCGCAGGCAACGTCGTTTTCGTCGGTTCTCCATACCCGTGCGTTGGGCATCCCTTTCACCAGGTCGATGACTTCGCGATCGGGCAGCGTTACACCGCTGTACTTGAATGGTCCTGCGGACACGACGTAGTCGCGAGCCTGCACCGCAGAGACAAACGCTTTGCGCGACGAGGTTTTGCTCCCGTGATGGCCCAGGACGAGAACATTCGCAGGCAGATCGTTTACGCAGCACGCGAGCAGCGCCCCTTCGACCGATGCCGGCTTCGGCGATGTTCTGGGATGGGCTCGTCCGCCTCCGCCGCTATCGCCCGGCAGAAGAATTCGCGTTCCGCCCAGCGTGAGCATGACGACCAAACTATTTTCGTTGAGATCACTTCGTTTGGTGGCGTCCACGTACAGGATCTGCATCGACGCGCCTTTACCCAGCGGCACGCTTCCGGTTTCGATTCGAGGGCCAAAGGACATCGTCACGCTGTCACCGGTGTTGGAGCAGCTTCTTTGGAAGGCGATCGTATGCACACCGCCGTCGAATACCGCCGTGCGATACGTGGCCCCCTCGGCTGCGATGGCTTCGAGCAGCTCCTGGTACGCGCAACTCGCATACAACACGCCCGAATCCCATACGTTTTTCACCTGCTTCGACTGAAGCAGGCCGGGCAGCATGGAGATGTGATCCCGGTGCGCATGGCTGACGACCAGATGGTCGATGGTCTGGACAGTAGGGGCGGCTTTGGCGAGGAAATCCAGGAATCGGTTTCCCGCCAGATCGTCGTTACTTCCAGCGTCATAAACAAGCGAGAAATCGCTGCCGCGCACGAAAATGCCAAGACCGGTTCCCACGTCGACGACATAGACATCGAATGCAGCTCCGGACGACGCCGCATCCGGTTGCGTGACGAGTTCTGTCCAGCCCTTCGATACGAAACCCTCCCCAAACTTCGGGTGTTCGACGCGGTACCAGCTCGATACTTCTCCGCCATACGTGGCTTTCTGGCCCGGCTTGAGGAGACCGACCGCCCGGCTCTGCGTCGATGCTGAAGCGCGAATCGTGACGCCGTTGACCACCCGATCGCTCGGGACGACGACGGCCTGCGAGTAACAGGTCGTCGAAAATAAAACCAGCAACAGACATGCTGCACGAACGATAGAGGCAGTCACGGGAGATCCTTTTTACTGAGGATTCTGACTGTACACCTTCAGGAGATCGCGAGGGCGGTGCGACACGCTTTCCAGATGCGCGGCAAAAATCGCGGCAACGGCGTTACCTGCGACGCAGTCGTGCAATATCCGGACCGAGACGCTCTGGCGCATGAACAGGTCAACACAATGTTCAGCTGCCGCGCGCACGGCGCATGCGCGGCTTGCCGAAATACCCTCCAGCTTCGTGACGCACCACTGCGACAAGGTACGCGTGTCCTTCACAAGAAACAGCCTTACGACAGTTCAGCTCGCGAAGAACGCGTGCAAATCGGCCTCGGTGGGCGCCTCGGACTTCACCAGGATGTTCACGTAGGTCATGCCCAGCCCGTTGACGGTTCCCGTTTTGTCGGGAAGCGAATAGTGCAGATCGTCGTGCAGCGCGAGGTTGATGACCACCTCGGTGCCCTCCTGCGCCACGGCTGCGAGTTCCTCCACGGAAGGCTGCCCGGAGGTCGCCAGCCGCTCGTCTATCCGCAGATAGTTGAGGATGTCGCCGGCGCGCGCTTCGTTCACGATGCTATGCAGCGAACCCGAGAAGCAGGAGTGCCACGCCCGCAAACGACAGCGCACCACCCACCGCTTTAGCGCCGATCGGCGAAGATCGCTTGCGATCGGCAAGGCGTGCCAGCGCATAGCCCGCGACCACGACGAGAAGTTGCACCAGCGTAAACCCGGCGAGATAGGCGAAAAACGGCGTCTGCTCCGCCCCGACGATCGATTCGCCATAGGCATACCCGTGCGCGGTGCCGGCGAGTGCGAAAAAACCGATCACGGCCTTGCTGCGCAGAACCAACGCGGCGCCCCACTGACGTGGTGCGCCCAGGCCAGCTCCGGCAGGGTTGCCGCGCCTGCGCCCAGGGTTGTCGCGATGCGGTGACGCGCTTTCATGTCGCTCTCGCTCTCGTGATATTGGTAAGCTCTACGCTCGAAGAATACTGGATAGGAGCCGACATGGCAGCACCCTCAGGCGCGCTTCGCGCAAAGGTTCAGCATCTCGAAGGCACCGAGTGGCAGAAAGCGCGTTCGTTCTGCCCGGCGGTCATCACCGAAGGTGGCCGGACGGTCTGGCTCGCGGGACAGACGACGCTTGCGGACCTCGAAGGCCACGACATCACCGGCAACTTCGAGGCGCAGGCCCGGACGATATTCGCGCTTATCGACCGCACACTGCAACGCGCGGGCGGCACGCTTGCCAACCTGGTGACGATGACTGTGTTCATCAACGACCCGCGCAACGGCGATCGCTTCGTTCAGCTCCGCAACGAGCATTTCACCGACGGCCGGTTTCCCGGAAGCGCCCTCGTCACGGTCTCGAACTTCGCGCGGCCCGGCTGCGTCATCGAAATCCAGGGGATCGCGGTGATTTAATCCAGCTTGATGTTGGCCGCCTTGGCGAGCTTCGTGAACAGCGCGATCTGCTCGACGACATACTTGTCGAAGGCTTCGGGCGAGATCGGCACCGGTTCCGCGCCGATCGCGTTCCACCGCTCCTTCGACTCGGCCAGGTTCAGGACGCGACTGATTTCCTGGTTGAGCTTCGCGATAATGGGCCGAGGCGTCCTGCCGGGTGCAAGCAGCCCGAACCACGTCTGCCACTGATAGCCCGCAACGCCGCTTTCCATGAGCGTCGGCACGTCGGGGAGAATCGCCACGCGTTTCGCAGGCGACACCGCGAGCGCCAGCAGCTTGCCATCCTTGATGAAAGGCACCGCGTTGGACGCTGGCGCCAGTGTAAATTGCACACGCCCCGCCATGACCTCGGCGATCTGTTCCGGCACTGACTTGTACGGGACGTGGATGGCATTGAGCCCGGCGAGGCTGATGAAAAGCTCAGCCGAGAAATGCGTCGCGCTGCCGACACCTGCGGAAGAGAACGTCAGCTGGCCCGGCCTGGCCTTCGCCATCGCGATCAGATCCTTCACGCTCTTCGAGCCCTGGCCCGGACTGACCACGAGCACGGCCGGTACACTGACGGTGGTGGTAATCCCCGCAAAGTCCTTTGCGGTGTCGTAGGGCAGCTTGGTGTACATCGCCGGCGCGACCGCGTGTGACGCCGAGACCGAGAGCAGCGTATAGCCGTCCGGGTTTGCGGCTGCAACCGTCTGCGCTGCGATGATACCGCCGGCGCTGGGCCGATTGTCCGCGATGACCTGCTGCTTCCAGCTGTCCGAAAGCCCCTTGGCGACCACGCGCGCGGAGGTGTCGACAGTGCTGCCGGGCCCGAAGCCGATCACGATGCGAATCGGTTTGGTGGGATAGGCAGCGGCTGCGTCTGCCGCGCCTGCCGCCGAGGGCGCGAGGGCCATGGCGCTGAGAGCGCCCAGCAGCATTTTACGAACACATCGTTCATTTTGGTGCGGCATTCCGGCTCCTCATCCGTTATGGTGCATAGTGACGGCGCTTGTCGCGGGTGCTGCAGCAAGCAAAGCCGCATGAGCAAGTTCCAGGCAACCTCGACGCAATTGACCCGTAGGTGTGCGTCCGGTTACATTCACTGCAACATCACGCTGACTGAAACGATGAGAGCCTATCACGACCTCGGCGGCACGCCAGCCGGTCCCATCGACACGCACGAGCACGAGCTCCAGCTTTGGGAGAAGCGCGTCGAAGCGCTGCTCGTGCTCCTGAACCGCAAGCGGATCCTGCGCCTGGACGAGAACCGGCGCGGGCTCGAGTCTCTGGGCAACGAGACTTATTTCAGCTTGAGCTACGCCGAGCGGCGGATGCTGTCGGTCTCGAACAACCTCATCCTCAAAGGCGTGATCACGGTCGAAGAGCTCGCGGCGAAGATCGCGGACATCGAGAGCCGTGCGGACCCGCTGCCATGAGCGCGACCGCTGCATCCCAGCCAGCCGCGCGGCCTGCGTTCAAAGCCGGGGTGCGCGTGACGGTGCGGAAAGTCGATTCGCCCGGCCACATCCGGACACCGCATTACATCCGCGGCAAGACCGGGGTCATCGAGTGTTTTGTCGGCTATTTCCGAAACCCCGAAGAGCTGGCCTACGGCCGCGCCGGGGAGCCTTTGCGGGCTTTGTACCGGGTGCGCTTCGTGCAGTCGCACGTGTGGCGTGGTTACGATGGCGGCCCCGCCGACACCCTCGACATTGACATTTACGAGCACTGGCTCAAGCCGGTGACCCCTTCATGAGCCAGGACCATCGCCCCACGCACGCGCACGATCACGGGGACCACCCCCACGGTCATCGCCATCCGAACCAGGCGGACCACGACGACACGCTCACCTACTACCGCAAGCTCGAGATGGCAATCCGCGAGCTTTTGATCGAGAAGAGCATCTTCACCGCCGACGATGTTCGCAAGGCGGTGGAGGACATCGAGAGCCGCAGCCCTGAAGGCGGCGCGCGCGTGGTGGCGCGGGCTTGGGTCGATCCGCAGTTCAGACAAGCGCTGCTGACCGACGCCACTGCCGCATGCACGGACATGGGCTTCGAAATGGCGCTCTATGACGTGAAGCTCACCGTCGTCGAGAATACGCCCCAGGTGCATAACATGGTGGTGTGCACCCTGTGCTCGTGCTATCCACGCATGCTGCTCGGGCTTCCGCCGGCCTGGTACAAGAGCCGCGCCTATCGCTCGCGCGCAGTACGCGAGCCCCGCACCGTGCTGCGCGAGTTTGGCCTAGCGCTCGCGGACACGGTGGCGGTTCGCGTGCACGATTCGACCGCGGACCTGCGCTACCTGGTGCTGCCGATGCGCCCGGCGGGTACCGAAGGCTGGAGCGAGTCGCAGCTCACCGAGATCGTATCGCGTGACAGCATGATCGGAACGGCAGTCCTCAGAGCACCGGCTTGACGCGGGTCACCGCCGCGGTCGGGACGTTCGATCGCACGCAGGCCCTGCTCGACGGACGCGTCGGCGTCGAAGGCTTCGAGGTCGAGTGGACTTCGGGCGAGCTCGAGAGCCTCTTCAGCCGCGCGTTCGCCACGGCCGAGTTCGACGTGACCGAGCTGTCGTTCTGCAACTACCTGATCGCCGCCGCGAAGCGGGGCTCGCCCTACGTGGCGATGCCGATATTCCCGACGCGGTGCTTTCGTCACCACGCGATCTTCACCCGCACCGACCGCGGCATCCACAGTGCGAAGGACCTCGAAGGCCGGCGCGTCGGACTGCGCGAGTACACAAACACGGTCTCCCTCGTCGTGCGCGGCACGCTGCAAAGCCATTATGGAGTCGACCTCTCGAGCATTCGCTGGCTCGTCGGTGATGTCGATGAGAAAGAGCGCGACGCCGCGGACATTCGGGTTCCCGCCCTCCCCGGCATGCAGATCGAGTCTGCGGGGTGTCGCCTGCTCGGGACCTTGCTCGAGGCCGGCGAGATCGACGCCCTGATCGCGTATTCCCCGCCGCGCTGCCTCGGCGCGCCCGGTGTCGGGCGGCTCTTCAAGCGCTGGTGGGAGGAGGAGCAGCATTACTTCACCGCCACCGGCATCTTCCCCATCATGCACGTGGTGGCGATCAAGCGCGCAGTGGTCGAGCGCTGCCCCAACCTGCCCGCTGCGCTCTACCGCGCGTTCGACGAAGCGAAGGCGCTCGCGCTGCTCGACCTCGAGATCGAGCAGGCGCCCAAGACAATGCTGCCATGGGCGCCCGCGCATCTGCTCGAAACGCGGCGCGCGCTCGGCCAGGACTTCTGGCCCTACGGGCTGGAAGCGAACCGCGTGACGCTCGAAGCTCAGATTGAGTGGGCGCACGAGCAGGGCCTCATCGATCGTCGCGTGCCGCTCGGAGAATTCTTCCTCTAGTCACTTCCACCGCCAGAACATGCGCCACCCGGCGCGGTGCCATCGGATCATCGTCTTCGGCTGCACTACAAACAGCGCATTCCGCCAGTCGAAGAACCTCGCCAGGACCGCCAGGCTGATCCGGCAAGCGGCGTAGACCCTGCGAGGCTGGGCACCGCACTCTTTGAACCGCGCCAACTTCAGCGAAGACGAGTTCGTTACGATACTGGTAAAGAACCCGCGCCGCCTGCTCACCGTCGTCTGAGGGGCCGGCCCCGCATCTCATGCCCCGATGCCGCACCACGCGCAGATGATTTTCTCGTAGATCTCGACCGCGGTCTCGATGCGCTGCGTGGAGCACCACTCGTCGGTCATGTGCATGGTTGCAAGCTCGCCGGGGCCGAGAATGATTGACGGCGGGGCGCCCATCGCGCTCGACAGCGACGGCCCATCCGTCCCGTAATGCGCGGTGCGGGGATGCGGCCGCTCACCGATGAAAGGCGTCACGATCTCGAACACCTGCCGCACCCAAGGATGATCGGGCTCGACCCACGCCGGCGCATTTTCGCGCAGCCGCGCTACCTCGACCTCATCGCCGACCGCGCGCTGCAAGTCGGCCTCGATGGCATCGTGGCTCTGGCCGTGAACGGTGCGGATGTCGATCCCCACCGCAGCCGCGTCAGGGACCGAGTTCAGGTTCATCCCGCCGTGGAAATAGCCGACGTTCAAGGTGGGATCGCCCATCACCGGATGCGACTCGATGCCGAAGCGATACGCGTCCACCTGACACACCGCGCGCGCAGCCTTCAGCACGGCATTGACGCCGGCTTCGGGCATGGCGGCGTGCGCCGTCACGCCTTTCGCGCGCAGCTCGAGCTTTAGACTCCCTTTACTCCCGATCAGCGGATAGTTCTCGGTCGGCTCGCCCACCAGCAGCGCACCGACGCGACCCAGCGCACCCGCTTGCGCCGCGACATGCTTCGCGCCCTCGTGACCCGTCTCTTCGCCGGCGGTGATCACGAAGACGACACCCGGCGAGCGTGAAAGCGGTTGGGCTAAACGGATCGCTGCGACAACCATCGCCGCCACGCCGCTTTTCATGTCGCTCGCGCCGCGGCCGTAGAGCCGGTCGCCATCGGTCTCGCCGGCGTACGGATCGTGGGCCCACGGCGCGCGCCCGAGCGGCACAGTGTCGATGTGCCCCGTCATGCCGAGCGGCGCACGCTCGGCATTGCCGCCGATGCGCGCGACGAGGGTCGCGCGTCCTTCGGCGAATTCGTAATAGCGCGTCGCGAAGCCGGCCGCTTCCAGCATCTTACCGAGATGCGTTGCGCACGCGCGCTCCTCGCCCGGGGGATTCACGGTCTCGTATCTCAGCAGCTCGCGCGTGAGCTCGACGACTGACATGGTGATCATTCCCCGCTGATTTTGGCGCTGCGAACGAGCGCGGACCACTTCTTGCGCTCAGCCCTGATGAAGTCGCCGAAAGCGCCCGGCGTTCCGGTCGCCGCCTCTGCGCCGAGCTCGGTGAACCGCCGCCGGATCTCCGGGGTATCGAGCGCCCGCGTAAGCTCGGCGTTCAGGCGCTCGATGATCGGCCGCGGCGTCCTTGCCGCCACCACCACCCCGCTCCACGCAA
>JBKJKJ010000197.1:0-7945 GCA_046597455.1 Burkholderiales bacterium | reverse complement strand
GTCCCGGGGAACAACCGCCTGACCGCGCGCTATCCGGTTGCAAGCGGGCCCAATGGACAGCGGATCACGCAAACCCTGACGCTCGAATTCGTATTCACCAAACCTGCGTATTCGATCGGCGTCGGCTACGATGGTGTCGATACCCGCCCCTATCCGGCAGTGATGGAGCGTGCGTCCGAAGCGCGACTCTACCGGCGCGGCGCGGGTTCGGCGCAGCGCGAAACCATTTCGACGAGTGAATGGTCGTTCGGCAAATGCCCCGAACCCCCGCCGCGCCGGTAGAGGCGCGCTTCGGACGTGCGCTCCATCACTGCCGGATACGGACGGGTATCGACACCATCGTAGCCGACACCGATCGAATACGCAGGTTTGGTGAATGCGAGCTCGATGGTGAGCGTTTGAGTGATCCGCTGTCCATTGGGCCCGCTGGCAACCGGATAGCGTGCGGTCAGGCGGTTGTTCCCCGGGGCCGCGTCGCCGGGCCAGCCGCTCGCCACGATGGTGTAGCCCTGCCTGAACAGGAAACCATCGCCGGCGTCTTTCACGCTCGACGGGTTGTTGCCCGCCACACCGTCGATGTTGAATACCTCGATCGCCCGCAGGTTCCCGCGATTGACCGTGTCGTAGATCAGGGTGCGGTTGCCGCGGCTCATGTCCACCGGCTTCAGGATCAGGATATCGACGTCGTACTCCACCCTGCCAGCCGCGTTTCGTGGCGCCTTGTCGAGCAACGCCACACGGCGATTGGGCTCGAGGCCGGGATCGAGCTCGCCGTAGGCCTTGCCGATGAGCTTTTCGTACGGTCCGGTGTTGCCGAACGACGCGCCGCCGAACACGGGGGACTCCACCTTCTCGATTTCGATACGCGTGATGCGCGCGTGCGCCGTGAGTGCCAGGGAGGCGAGTGTGGCGCTCAGCAACACGTGGGCGAGTATGCTTCTGGCGTAGGTGGACATGGTGACTCCCGCTCGGTGCTGCGTGGCGTTCAGGTCCGGCGGATGCCGGCCCCCTACATCTCGTTACCGTGTCTATCGGGACAGCAGGAAGTCGATCTTCTTCCTATACGACGTTGCTGGCGCGCAGCTGCGCAATCTCGTCTGCCGAGAACCCGTTCTCGGCCAGTACGTCGTCGGTATGCTGCCCGTGACGCGGCGGCATGGAATGGATTTTGGCCGGGGTCGCCGACAGCCGATACGGCGCAGTGGGCACCGCGAAAGGCGGCAGCCCGGTCGCCTCGGGGTCGTCGAACTTGTGGAAAAACTCGCGGGATTCGAGCTGCGGGTGATGGACCGCGCGGGCGAGCGGAATCACCTCCATCGCCGCCACGCCGGCCTCGTTCAGGATGGCCTCCCATTCGCTCGCCGTTTTCGTTGAGAGCCTGCGCTCGATCTCCGCATCGAGCGCTTTCATGTTCTTCGCCACCGCAGCATCCGTGGCAAAACGGGGATCGCGGGGAATATCGGCGGCATCGATGGCATTCCAGAGCTTGTCGCGCCGGCTTGCCGCGCCCGCGGCGATGGACAGGTGGCCTTCCTTGCAGCGATAGGTATTGCTCACGTAGACACCCTTGCCCGAAGCGTTGCCCACGAGCGGCGGCGTCTCTTTCGAGGTGATGGCGCGCAGGACTTCACCGCCCATCATGGTCATGGCCGTCTCCAGCATGGCCACATCGACGGCCTGGCCTTCTCCGGTCCGGGTGCGCTGGAAGAGCGCGATGGCGATGCCGAGTGCGGCGGCGTAACCCGTGGTGTAGTCCACGATGGTGGACCCCGACTTCAGCGGACCGGTTTCCGGCGTGCCGGTGATGCTCATCATGCCGCTGACCGCCTGTATCACGCCGTCGATGGCCGGGTCGTTTTTCTTCGGCCCCGTCTGGCCATAACCGGTGACCGAACAGAAAATGATGCCCGGGTTGATCTTCTTCAGATCCTCGTAACCCAGGCCGTAGCGCCCCATGGTCCCGCCCTTGAGGTTCTCGATCACCACGTCGGCGTTCCGCGCCAGTTTCCTGAACACCTCCTGGCCCGCGGGCGTGTTAATCGCAAGCGTCATCGAGCGCTTGTTGGCGTTGTAGGCGAGAAAGTTGTGCGCCATCTTCGACTCGTGGAAAGGCGTGGGCAGGTTGCCCGACGTGCGTGACGAATCGCCGCCTTCGGGATGCTCGACATGAATGACGTCAGCGCCGTGCATGGCCAGTTGATACGCCGCGAAAGGCGCGGCAACGATGCGCGCAACAGCCAGCACCCGGATGCCGGTAAATGCCTGCTTCAAATCCATATTGCCTCCGAAGATTGGCGAGCCGATCTGCAACCGTTCCCACCGGGCGCAGCGCGTCCGGCGCGAAGTCGAAGTACATCGCCCGCCTGGCGCGTCCGCCCCTTAGACTCCGTCATCTTCCCGCTATGCTCAGGACGACGATTGCGCCTTCGCTGCCGCTTTCGCTCGATACGAACGCCTTCCCGGCTTTTCATAGTCTGCCGGTTTCACGAATCTCAGTGCGTTCCATTATAAGACTGTAGCGGGCGCGATCAGCCACGAAGCGGCTCTTGATGTCTCCATTCCGAGCATCGCACAACTTCGTCGCCGCCGCGCCAATACCGGAACGCGCGAGTCACGTCCCGGCCCGATGCTAAGATCGCCGTCACCGGCACTGGACCGTTTCGATCCAATTCCCGGCTGCCACGCGTGCAATGGGGGAATGAATGGTCGGAGTGAAGAAGCACATCGAGCGCTGGGCACCTTGCGTGTTCGTCGCAGCCTTTGCTTATGCTGCCTGCGCCTCAGCAGCGGATGCGACGTATCCGGTCCGCCCCATCAGGCTCATCGTGCCCTACGCGCCCGGCGGCGCCGTGGACACCGTCGGCCGGATCATGGCGCAGGATCTCGCGCCCCGGCTCGGACAGCAGATCGTCATTGACAATCGCGCAGGCGGCGGTGGCATCGTCGGCATCGACATCGCCGCGCGCGCAGCGCCCGACGGCTACACGCTGCTCGTGGGCAGCGTCGGCGTCGCTTCGATGCCGGGTTTGTACAGAAAGCTCCCGTTCGACCCGTTGAGAGACTTCGAGCTGGTCAACATATCCATCACCGGCAGTTACCTGCTCGGCGTGAACCCGTCGGTCGGCGCGAGCTCGGTGAAAGAGCTCATCGCGCTCGCCAAGCAGAGCGCCGGGAAGCTCAATTTCGGCTCTGCCGGCGCGGGATCGACCATCCATCTGGCGGGCGAGATGCTCAAGAGCATGGCGGGAATCGATCTCGTGCACGTGCCTTACAAGAGCGCGGGTCTCGCGATCACGGACGTCATCGCCGGCAACATCCAGATGATGTTCGCCCCCGTCATCGTCATGCAGCCCATGGTCAAAGCCGGCAGGGTGAAAGCACTTGGCGTGACATCGAGCAGGCGCTCGGCGCTGGCGCCGGACATTCCGACCATCGCCGAATCCGGTTTGCCCGGCTTCGAAGTCAGCGGCTGGTACGGGCTGCTCGCGCCCGCCGCGACACCGCGCCCCATCGTGAATCGCGTGCGCGCCGAAATCAAGAAAGGGCTCGAAGCCGAGTCGATGAGAGAGCGGCTCAAGGGCCAGGGTCTCGAAGTCATCGATCTCACGCCAGAGCAGAGCGCCCGATTCCTGAAGGATGACATCGCGCGCTGGTCTCGCGTCATACGCGACGCCGGAATCAAACCGGAGTAGAGGTCCGCATGGAAGAGATACAGCAGGAGACGACGCACGTCACGCGCGCGCTGTGTGCGCATCTCGCGGGTTTCGGTTTCGATGCGCTGCCGGCGAACGTCGTGCACGCCGCCCGCCGCGGCGTTCTGGACTGGATGGGCTGCGCGCTGGCGGGAAGTCGACATCCCACGCTGGACAAGCTCAACCGCGTGTTGTCCCGCACGGGCGGCAAGCCGGTTGCGACGGTCTTCGGCCGCAACGCAAAGCTCGGGTTACTCGATGCACCGCTCGCCAACGGGCAGGCCGGACACGTACTCGATTACGACGACACGCATATGGGCGGCACGGTGCTGCACACGAGCTCGCCCACGCTCGCCGCTCTTTTTGCACTCGCCGAGCGCGGCGGCGCAACCGGCAGGAATTTCATCGCGGCATACGTCGCGGGCTTCGAGGCCGGCGTGCGATCGGGGCAGGCCGCGCCCAGGCATCACGATGGCGGATGGCATCTGACCGGAACACTGGGCGCCATCGCGGCCGGCGCAGCGGCAGGCAAGCTGATCGGGCTCGATGCGACGCAGATGACGCACGCGCTGGGTATCGCAGCGACGCAGTCTGCCGGCATGCAGCAGAACCGCGGAACGATGTGCAAGTCGTTTCATGCGGGGAAAGCCGCGTCGAGCGGCGTGCTCGCGGCACTACTCGCGCAGGAGGGTTTCGACAGCTCGGAGGAAATACTCGAAGGCCGGAAAGGCTTTTGCCGCATCTACAGCACGGTCGCTGAACCCGAACGCATCACCCATGAGCTGGGCACGCGCTGGGAGATCGTCAACAACGGGCACAAGCCGTACGCGTGCGGCGTCGTGCTGCATCCGCCGATCGACGCGATGATCGAGCTCGGCACACGGGACCGGGTCTCACCCGAGGCGGTGGAATCGGTCGCGCTTCGCGTGCACCCGCACGTCGCCAGCATTACGGGCGTGGTCGAGCCGAACACGGGTTTGCAGTCGAAGTTCAGCATCTACCACTCCGCAGCGGTCGCTTACATCGACTGCGACGCAGGCGTTGCACAGTACACCGACCACAGAGCGATCGATCCCGCCGTGGTTGCCCTCAGGCGCAAGGTGAAAGTGACGACAGACGAATCGCTGCGCACGGACGAGGCTTACGCAACCGTCGTCGGGCAAGGTCAGCGTCTGGAAGCCCGCGTCGCGCATGCCAGCGGCACCGTGGACAATCCCATGAGCGACGACGCCATGGCGCGCAAGTTCCATGCGAACGCCGCGCCGGTGATCGGCGCGGCGAACGCGGACCGGGTCGCGGCGCTCGTCTCGCGGCTGGACGCGCTCGACGACGTGCGCGAGCTCATCGCCTTGCTGGCCTGATCCGAAGGCCCGATCGACGCTCTCGGCTCACCGCACCTTCGGTTCGGTCTGCTGCCGGTACGAGTCATAGGTAGCGCCCGTTCTGCTCATACAGCGATCGAACTCGGCCTTGTCGGGAATCCTGTTGCACTGGTTCCGGTCCCACCCCTGGGCAACGCCATAGGCCTGCTGCGCGCTGCAACCCGGCAAAAGCGCTGCGGCGAACACCGCCAGGAGCATGATCTTTCCCTTCACTGCACCTCCTCAGCTCGAACGATGTTCAAGAGCCCGGCTCGACCAACCGCCGGCCGTCGCGATCCCATCTCCAGATGTTTCCCGGGTGCAGATGTACGCCTCCGAACCATTTGTCGATGCCGTTGATCCCGATCCAGTCGAGCTCGTTTGCGAGCACGCCGCGGCCGGCATCCGTCATTAGGATTTCCTGATCGGTGAACGCCTTCGGATACGAGTACGACCCCGGAAACAGGAACGCCCCACCGTGCGCGAGTCGCAGCAGCGGCGGGCGACTCTCCACCATCGCGTTGAGGTAAATCCAGAACGTGCTGTCACCCATGAACCCGCGTGGCTCGGTTTCCTGCACGGCCTCGAACAGCCTGCCGGGCTTGCCGATGCCCGCCTGCGCAGCCGCGAGCAGCGCGCCTTCGGTTCGGTTGGTTCCGTTCTGAACGCAGGGGTACTGCTCGAGATGCCGAACGAGGGCTTGCGCCAGGTAAGGCAAAGCAGACGTATCCGAAGCGATCAGATCCTGCCAGATTGTGGGATCGGCGGCACAGAACGCGGACCATGCCCGTCGCCCAAGCCGCAACTGCTCCGGCGTGACCGCTACGCGCCCCGGATAGAGCGCCGCAATACGCTCCGGGCCCAGCAAGCCGAGGTATTCGTCGACGCAGATGATGCTCAGCACGGTATCGCCCAACGTCTGCTGTGAAAACCAGTCAAGCAACTGCAGCAGCTGGAGCTGATCGTAGAGGTCGTGCTCGAACCACAGCACCACTTCGTCGTGTTCACGGAAGCGCGCGAGCTTCGCGTCGCGATCGCGAAATCCACGCGCTGCTTCCTCGAGCGTTCCCCAGCCGCTTTGGGCGATGAAGCGGGCACGCTCGGCTGACATCGCCTCCAGTGTGAGGCCGGCAGGCGCCGGGCCTTCGTGCAGCACGTCGCGCCACGGGAGGATGTCGCCGCTGATGCGGGCCTTTTCCATGATCATGACGGTGGAGTCACCGTTGGTCACGTGTAGCATGCTTGTCTCTTCGGGCGGCGATCCACGATTGTCAATTGTAAGCGACGAACTGCGACGCCATAATCGGCGCCACGCTCGAGTGATCCGCAAGAGCGACCCAACTTTCATGAACAGGAGCAGTACGTATGACTATCCCACGCCGGGCCTGCCGCGTGCGCGCCGCACTCGCCGCACTATGCTTCGCCCTCGCGCTTCCGTGCGCAGCGCAAACCTATCCAACCAAGCCGGTGCGCCTCGTCGTACCGTACACACCCGGCGGCCCTACCGATTTCGTTGCCCGTGCGCTCGCCGAACGGCTTCAGCAGGCGCTTGGCAAGCAGATCATCGTGGACAACCGCGGGGGCGGTGGCGGGGTCATCGGCACTGCCATCGTCGCGCAGGCCCCGCCTGACGGTTACACGATACTGCTTGGCACGCCGGGCCAGCTCGTTCTCCTGCCCCTGCTCGCGTCCAAGCTGCCTTACGAGGTGTCGGATTTCGCACCGATCACCAAAGTCGTCGACTCGCCGCAGGTGCTCATCGGCTACGGGAAGCTGCCTGCCGCAACCGTGGCCGAGCTCGTGGCTTATGCCAGGCAGCGTCCCGGGCAACTGACCTACGGCTCGGTGCAGACTGGCGGCACCGGACACCTGGGCATGGAGCTACTCAAGCAGATGACGGGGATGGACATGGTGCACGTGCCGTACAAGGGAACCGCGCCGGCGCTCACCGACCTGATCGCAGGCCGCATACAGGTGATGTTCAGCAGCCTGCCTTCGGTGCAACCGCACGTGCAGTCAGGGCGCCTGAAGCTGCTCGCCACCGGCGCGCCCCAGCGCACTGCTGCGATCAAGGACGTGCCCACGGTCGCCGAGACGCTCCCGGGCTACGAGCTGAGGACCTGGTATGGCGTGTTCGCGCCGAAGGGAACCCCGGCGCCGGTGACCAAGCGCCTGCACACCGAGCTCGTGACCATACTCACCAGCGCCGAGATCGCTCAGCTTTTCGCGTCACAGGGCATCGAGCCCGCTCACAGCACGCCGCAGGCGCTCACCGCGTACATGCGCAGCGAGTCCGAACGCTGGGCGAAGGTGATCAGGACCGCGGGCATCACGGTGGAATAGCGCCACGCGCGGACGGACCCGCATGACCGCCGACGTGGGCGCATCAAAGCCCCTGCCGGAGGATCTCGCTCGCCCGCTCGGCGATCATCACCGTGGGCGTGTTGGTATTACCCGAGGTGATCGTCGGCATGACGGAGGCGTCGATCACGCGCAGGCGCTCGACACCGCGCACGCGAAACGTCAGGTCGACCACAGCCGATGCGTCGTCCGCACGGCCCATCCTGCAGGTGCCGACGGGATGGAAGATCGTCGTGCCGATAATGCCCGCAGCGTCGACGAGCTCTTCATCCGACTGATAGCGCGCGCCCGGCGTGTATTCCTCAGGCTCGTGTTTTTTCATCGCTTCGGTGCCGAGCACGATGCGGCGCGTGAGCCGGATGGACTCGGCCGCGATGCGCCGGTCTTCGTCTGTCGCCAGGTAGTTCGGCGCGATCGCAGGATAGGCGCGCGCATCGGCCGAGGTAATTCGCACGTGACCGCGCGAAGTCGGGCGCAGGTTGCACACGTTCGCGGTGAATGCGTTGAAGGTGTGAGGGGGCTCGCAGAATC
>JBKJKJ010000192.1:0-3020 GCA_046597455.1 Burkholderiales bacterium | reverse complement strand
CCGCCAAATCTCGCGCCGTTTCGTTCTGATCAAATCTGCTGGAGCGGGTGAAGGGAATCGAACCCTCGTCGTAAGCTTGGAAGGCTTCTGCTCTACCATTGAGCTACACCCGCCTGTTCTGTCCGCTGCCGCGCGCATATTCGTGCTTCTGAAACTGCTTTCGAACCTCGCGTGCTGTTCGCGCAATGCTGCCCGCGCTGCCCTACTCGTCGAGAACACGACACACCCGGACGCCCGCAAAATGATGGTGGAGGGGGAAGGATTCGAACCTTCGAAGGCTGAGCCAACAGATTTACAGTCTGCCCCCTTTGACCGCTCGGGAACCCCTCCGAACGAAACCGGGCATTATCTGGAAATTTTGGTTTCCTGTCAAACAACTTACGAGGTATGGCACGAGTCATGCTGCAGCACCGCGTAGCGTTGTCGGCGCTGCGCACGGCCGGCGCCCTAAATCGGGCGCAAAGAAGACGTTGCGGAGGGCCTGCCGGTTAGTTAGGGCGCCGAGGATACCACTGATTTCCCGTCCAACGTCGCCGCGAAGACACGGCAGGGCGCGCGCAGCAGCCCTTTTCGACTCTTCGCTCTTGCTTCTGCTGCCGATCGGGTGGCCGATATCCAAGCGCTCGGTCGAAACCGGTCCCGGCCCCCATCGCTACCGCCACACCCTGCATGCTATCCTCCAATTCGCTGTTTATTCCTCGCGATTGTGATCAGGCGTACCGCACTGCCCGTCTTGTCGGCTGCAGGTGCCAACGAGCCCTGCGACACCGCACAGCCTTCATGCCCCCCGTTACTCATCTGCTTCGCGCTGCACTCAATCCCCACACCGTCGCGGTTGTCGGCGCGTCTAGCGACCCCGCCAAATTCGGCGGTCGCGTCATGCAGTTTCTGGTCCAGCACGGTTATGCCGGCCGCATCGTCCCGGTCAACCCGAACGCAGCCCACATTCTCGGACTGCCCGCATACAAAACGGTCACCGATGCAGGCGTCGCGATCGATGTCGCACTGCTGGCCGTGCCCGCCGCTCACCTTGCGCTCACGCTCGAGCAATGCGGGGTCGCAGGTGTGCCGTGTTGCGTCGTCCTCACCGCCGATTTCGCCGAGCTCGGCGAGGAGGGCGCCGCGCGCGAAGCCGAACTGGTGCGCATTGCGCGGCGCCACGGCATGCGGCTGATCGGGCCCAACTGCCTGGGTTTCATCAACCCCAGTCTGAATCTCGCGCTCACGTCGTCCGTCGCCCTCGCCATGAAGCCCATGCCAGCCGGCGCAATCGGTCTCATCAGCCAGTCGGGCTCGATGATGGCGTCGATGATTTCCCACGCCGCGGACGCCGGAGCCGGCTTCAGCGCCTGCATCACGGTCGGCAATCAGGCCGACCTCGAAATCTGCGACTTCATCGAGTATTTTCTCGAAGATGACGCAACCCGCGCCGTGTGCATTTACGTAGAAGGCCTCAGGGACGCGCAGCGGTTCCTCACGCTCGCACAACGCTGCCGCGCGGCTGGCAAACCGCTGCTGGCAGTCAAGGCCGGGAGTAGCGAAGCCGGCGCCCAGGTTGCACGCTCGCACACTGCGAGTCTTGCCGGCTCGCATGCGCTCTGGGAAGCCGCTTGCCGCGATCACGGCATCGTCGCCGTCGATGACCCGGAAAGCATGATCGATTGCGCCCACTTCCTCGTGCGGTTCGGCGGCGCAAAAAGCGCGGGCGTCGCCGTCATCTCGCCTTCCGGCGGCACTATCGCGGTCACAGCCGACCGCATCGCGGCGGCAGGACTCGAACTGGCGACGCTCTCGGAGGACACGCGCAACGCACTGAGGACTATCGTGCCGCCGTCGCGACCGTTGAACCCCCTGGATGTGGGCGGTCTTCCGCGCGAAGCCGGCGTCACGGCAGCCGAAGACGCACAGGCGCTGCTGTCGAACGATGCAACTGTCGGGGTCGTGCTGATCGTGGTGGCCACATCGCCCCAGCTGGACGAGAAGGTGCGGCGCTGGGGTACGGCAGCGATCGCGAGCGGCAAACCCACCGCAATCGTGTTTACGCCCGGCAGATTGGTCGACAGTGCGCGCGCGGCACTGCGCGAGATCGGCTGCCCTTATACGGACCGGCTGGACGACGCGCTGCGTGTGGTCCGCGCCGCGAACGATTACGGCGCTCATGCAGGGACGCCGGCGCAGGCGCTGATCGCAACGGAATTTTCTGCGCGCGTCGTACAACGCGCAGCCGATCTGCCTCGCGGCCGTCTCACGGAAATGGAAGCAAAGTCGCTCCTGCGCGATGTCGGGATCGCGACGACCCAGGACATCCTGGCAACCAGCGCCGATGCGGCGAGTGCGGCAGCTGCGCGTATCGGTTACCCGGTGGTCATGAAAGCCGTGTGCCGCGAGCTCGTCCACAAGAGCGACATTGGCGCGGTGCGACTCGGTCTATCCAACGTCGAGGCGGTGCGCAGCGCGTGGCGCGACATCGTCGAAAGCGTGGAACGGAATCAACCCGGCGCGAAACTCGACGGGTGCGTGGTGCAGCAGTTCGCAGCCGGCGGTGTGGAGCTCATACTCGGCGCACGATGGGATGCCCAGTTCGGCGCGGCGGTGATGGTCGGCGCGGGAGGCGTGTACGTCGAGATCCTGAAAGACGTCGCCCTGGCGCTCGCGCCACTCACGCGTGATCGTGCACGGTCGATGCTCGAAAGTCTGCAACTGTGGCCGCTGCTCAACGGCGCCAGAGGCCGTCCGGCATGTGACATCGAATCGCTCACCGCTGCGCTCGTGCACGTGGGCGCACTTGCCCACGCGCTCGGGCCGCGTCTCGTCGAGCTCGATGTGAATCCGCTGCTGGCACAGACGAGCGGCGTGATTGCGCTCGATGCCCGCGCCACCCTCACATAGAAAGGATAGTCGATGGCTGAACTGCCGCTGACCTACGAATCGCGCGATGGCATCGCGATCATTACCCTCAACCGGCCGGAGAAACGCAATGCGATCAACAACGCCACGCGTCGCGCAACGCGCGCGCCATG
>JBKJKJ010000124.1:0-3230 GCA_046597455.1 Burkholderiales bacterium | reverse complement strand
TTCGTACGAAGTCGTGGTCGGCAAAAGCCTGGCCGAGCGCTTCGATGGCACGTCGCTCGGCAGCGTGCTGCGCTTCGGCGGGCGCGAGTGGCGGGTGGTCGGGATATTCGATAGCGGCGGGGCGGCATTCGATTCCGAAGTCTGGGTCGATGCCGACCAGCTGATGCAGGCTTTCAGGCGCCAGGTGTACGCGTCGGTGATCGCCAGGCTTACCGACGTGCACGCTTACGATGGCCTCAAGGCACGCCTCGAATCCGATCCGCGCCTGACGCTCGACGTGAAGCGTGAGCGCGTCTTTTACGAAGAGCAGTCGCAGGCGCTCTCCAAATTCATCAGCTATCTGGGACTTACCCTGTCGATCATCTTCTCCATCGGTGCGATGATCGGCGCCATGATCACGATGTACGCGGCGGTTGCCAGCCGTGTGGCGGAGATCGGAACGCTGCGTGCGTTGGGTTACCGCCGCAGTGCCGTGCTCGGCGCGTTCCTGTTCGAATCGGTGCTGCTCGGCGCGATTGGCGGCGTCGTCGGGATCGCCCTCGCGTCGTTCATGCAACTCGTCCAGATCTCGACACTCAACTGGCAATCGTTCGCAGAGCTCGCGTTCCGCTTCACGCTCACGCCGAAGATCGCAGCCGTATCGTTCGCCTTCGCCATCGTGATGGGTGTGGTGGGGGGCTTTCTGCCCGCAGTGCGCGCAGCGCGGATGCCGATCGTGGATGCGCTGCGGGCGGCGTAAACGATTCTAAGGCGGGGTCTAAGGCGGCGTGTAAGACGGGATTTACGGCGTTTTCGGATTGACCGCCGGCGGACGTTCTATCGTACCCATGTGGAAACCGAAAGCACCCTTTTTGCGATCGGCGTAGTAATGGGTCAGCGTGTTGCGAACGGTCGCGAAGGCGATCTCGCCCCACGGCACTTCGGCTTCGGTAAACAGGCGAGTCTCCAGTGTCTCGGCGCCGGCGCTGAAGTCCAGGTCGAGCATGCGCGCGCGAAACAGGATGTAGACCTGGTTGATGTGCGGGATGTTGTAGAGGGCATAAAGCGGGCCGATTTCAACGCGTGCATTGGCTTCTTCGAGTGTTTCGCGCGCCGCACCGTGAAAAGTCGTTTCCCCGTTCTCCATGAAGCCCGCGGGTACGGTCCACAGCCCGTAGCGCGGCTCGATGGCGCGCCGACAGAGCAGTATCGTGTCTTCCCACTCCGGAATGCAGCCTACGATGATGTGCGGGTTGCGGTAGTGGATGGTGCTGCAGGCATCGCACACGTGTCGTGGGAGGCTGTCTCCCGGCGGCACCTTGAGGGTCACCGGGGCGCCGCAATTGCTGCAGAACTTCATAGGACGAATTTCATCGGACTAATTTTCATGGGATTGCGGTCGGCTCGGATTCTGCACTGAAAGCGCTAGGGTAACATCGCAGCGAACTGGACACGCGGCTGCTCCCCACTCGAGCCGCGCTTCGCAGCGGCCCCGCCTGATTACGGCCCGCTCGAATGCATTCCGCGGTGAACTACCGAGCCGATCGGCTGTCACTTGCGGCGATCGCGAATGCGATGGCGTCCACCAATCGATAGGTTCGAGTTGAAGAAATCATTGCGTGCTTTTTCTGTGTTCCTGGCGTCCTTCGCGTGCAGGGTCCTCGCCGGTTTGTCGGCGTCGGTGTTCGCCGTCAGCATGAGCTTCGCGGCGCTCGCGCCCGGGGACTACGAGTTCGCGCTGACGCACCAGAATTTGCGTCGCAGCTACCTCGTGCACGTGCCGCCGAAAGCCGCCCAGGGGGCGGCGCTGCCACTGGTGCTGAATTTCCACGGCGCGGGTTCCAACGCCGAAGTGCTCAAAGCGTACACGCGCATGGACCGCGCGGCGGACCGGGATGGCTATATCGCCGTTTATCCGAACGGCAGCAGCGGTTTTCAGGGGCGTTTCCTCACCTGGAACGCCGGCAACTGCTGCGGCCCGGCCGCGATGCTTCAGGTCGACGACGTGGGATTCGCGCTGGCGGTGCTGAAGGACGTTGCGGTCCGCGCGACAGTCGACGCCGGTCGCATTTATGCGACGGGTCTTTCGAATGGATCGATGATGGCCTACCGCCTGGCTGCCGAAGCGTCGGACCGTATCGCGGCCGTTGCCGGCGTGGCGGGCACGATGGCCCTCGAGCGCTTCGCGCCCAAGCGCGCGGTGCCGGTGATGCACATCCACAGCACGCAGGATCACATCGCGCGCTACGACGGCGGCTTCGGGCCGCCGTCCACGCGGACCGACACGCGCGAGCTCAACGCCTCGGTCGATGACGCGCTCAGGAAGTGGCTGGACTTCGACGGCTGCCCGCTGAAGCCTGCCGTCGTGGATGCGATCGCGGGAAAGCCGGGAACGCCGGATGAAGGCCACAGCGCAATCCGGCGCGTCTACCGCCCGTGCCGCCAGGGCGTCGAAGTCGTGTTGTGGCAGCTCTCCGGCGCCGGACACGTCTGGCCCGGCGGTGTGCGCGACTACATGCCCGATCTCCTGGGCACCGGAACCGCGGTGATCGACGCCAACACGGAGATGTGGAAGTTTTTCTCGCGCTTCAGGCGCTGAGCCGAGGCCCGTGACGCGCGCCTTTCAGGACGCCCCCTCGGGCGTCTCCTTGAAAGGTCCTCGCTCGTTCAGCTCATCGAGGTGATGCGCAATACCCTGGGTCTCGCGCGCGAGGAAATTCTCGATCGCCGATGCGAAATCGCGCCGCGCGATCCAGTGCGCCGATCGCGTCGGCACCGGCAGCAGGCCGCGCGCCAGCTTGGTGTGCTCGCCCTGCGCGCCGCCTTCGAAAGTCTCGATGCCGCGCGCAATGCAGTATTCGATCACCTGGTAGTAACACGTCTCGAAATGAAGAACCGGGTGGTGCTCGATCGCGCCCCAGTACCGTCCGTACAAGGTGGTGGCGTCCCGCATGTTGAATGAAGCGGCGATCGGGCGACCCTCGCGAAAAGCCAGCACCATCACGAGATTCTCCGGCATGGTCTCGCCGATGCGCTGGAAGAACGCGAGACTCAGGTAAGGCGTCGAATGGTGCTCGCGGTAGGTGCGCGAGTAGCAGCGGTAGAAGAACGACCAGTCGGCGTCGGTGATCTCGCGGCCCTCGCGCCACTCGAAAGTGATGTCGGCCTCGCGAATCTTGCGCCGCTCCTGCTTTATTTTCTTCCTCTTGTCGTGATTCATCACGCGAAGGAAATCGTCGAAGCTGCCGTAT
>JBKJKJ010000074.1:0-2658 GCA_046597455.1 Burkholderiales bacterium | reverse complement strand
GGCTGCGCGAAATTGCACCCCTCGGTTTCATCTACGAGGCGACCGAAACGTTGCCGGCCGACGTGTGCCGGGAGGCGATCCGGCGATTCGAATCGCAGACCGAACAGCAGGTCGCAGGGCGCATCGGCGAGGGCGGGCAGGAGGCGCCGGCGGTCAAGCGCTCAACCGACCTGCGCATCAGCGGTCGGGAAGACTGGCGCGATATCGACCAGGCGCTGGCGCGCCATCTGGTGTCCTCCGTTACCGCGCTGGCGGGCGAGGTCCCGTTTTTCGGCGCGAACGCCTTCAAGGATGTCGGCTATAACCTGCAGCGCACGCTGCCGGGTGAGTTTTACCACTGGCATGTGGACGCCGGGCCGGGCGAGTTCAGCCAGCGCCAACTGGTTGCGATCTGGTATCTGAACGACGTCCCGGGCCCGGGCGGGGAAACCGAATTCCCGCTGCAGGGGGTCGCGATCAAACCGGCGCAGGGAAAGCTGATCCTGTTTCCCCCTTTCTGGACGCATGTCCATCGCGGGGTCACGCTGCAGGCGGGCGTGAAGTACATTGTCACCACATGGGTCAGCTTCGCCTGAACCGGCGCGCGCATGCTTCTTGCCATTCCAACTGTCCTGAAACCCGACGAGCTGCAGCTGGTCCGCCAGTGGCTGGCGGATGCGCCATTTGTGGATGGGCGCCTGTCGGCCGGTGCTTCGGCGCGGCGCGTAAAGAGCAACCAGGAAGTCGAGCCGGGCGCGCCGGACCTGGAGCGACTCAACCGCCTGGTCATGGGCAACCTCGTGCGTCACCCCGTGTATCGCGCCGGTGCACTGCCTTTGCATGCGGCCAGCCCGTTCTATGCCCGCTACCGGCCGGGGATGACCTACGGGGACCACCTCGACGACCCGATCATGGGTACCGAGGGCGTGACGTACCGCTCGGACATCGCCGTCACTGTATTCTTGAACGAGCCTGGGGACTACGACGGTGGCGAGCTGATCATTCGCACCGCCGGGGGAGATACCGCGGTCAAATCAGCCGCAGGCGACGCGGTGCTCTACCCCGCGAGCAGTATCCACCAGGTCAGCCCAGTGAAGCGCGGGGAGCGGCTGGTGGCCGTCACCTGGCTGCAAAGCCTGGTTCGCGATCCGGCGAAGCGCGAGCTGTTATTCGGCCTCAACGCAGCGCGGGAGCGGCTGCTGCAAAGCGCGCCGGATGCGCCCGAGACGGTGCAGGTAAACGCCGCCTACATGAACCTGATCCGCATGTGGTCGGATATCTGAGGGGTTGCCATGGCCGACAGCGGACTTTCCGTCGAAGCGCGCATCCTGCAGGCAGTAAGATTGACGCTCGCGAGCGTCATCAAGGACACGGCTACGCCGCACGGCATGCGCCACCCCTTGTCCGACGCCACGATCGAAGACATGCGCCAGTGTCTTGCACTCATCAGCGCGCGCGAGCGCGAGCTTGCGGGGGGCCGGGGTGAAGGGGCCGCCGCGCGGCCGCGGTTCAGCGACGAGCAGGCGAGTGGCGATACGGTGATCCATTTTCACAAGAAAAAGCCTTCCGGCGATCCCGAGGGTTAGAGAGGGAAAGACCACCCATGGACCAGAACAGCTGCGGTGCGCTAGAACCCTATGCCCTGCGCGTGCTGGGCGACAGCATGGAACCGGAATTCACCGATGGCTGCGTCGTCATCGTCGACCCGGGCTATGCGCCGCGGGACGGAGGGTTCGTGATTGTCGAGTTTTCGGGGGATGTCTTCTTCCGCCAGCTCGTCCTTGACGGCGAGCGGCGTTTTCTCAAGCCCCTCAACCCGAAATACGGAAGTTTTGAATTGACCCCGCCCTATACGATCCGGGGCGGGGTGGTGCAACAGGCGGGCAGGCGGCGCGCGCAGCGCAGGCACTACGCATAAATGCCGGTCAATAGCCGCCCTTGCGCATGCTCTCCGGCAGCCCGGCAATTTTTCCCGCTTGTTTGGAGGGGTTGCCGGGAAACAGGTCGAACAGCGTCTTGTTGTCTACCATCCGGTCTGGCCATTTTTCCTGCATGGCCTTCAGCATGGCGCGGTTGTTCGGCTGCTCACCGTTGTGGTTGATGTAGGCGTCGCGCAGGTACTCGATCACATCCCAGTGGTCCTGGGTGAGTGCCAGCCCCTCTGTCGCAGCGATTGCTTCACCGACCTCGCGATCCCATTCGTCGGGCGACTCAAGGTAGCCGTTTTCTGTCGTTTCCAGAACTTTGCCGCTTGCTTGGTATGCCATGGTCGCCTCGCCTTCGATTATTCCGGCCTGGAGTGCAGGTCGTCGATGCTCTTGTGGGGAATGAACAGTCCGAAGCCGAGTTTGCGCTCCTGGCCCAGGCCGCGCTGCTGCAGCGTCAGGGATTGCGCGCGTGTGAGGCTTGCGAGCATCAGGCTGCGCGCGAGATGGGCCCGTTCGGGCGTCGCTACCGATGTGCTGCGACCGCATACCAGCTTGGCCTCGCGTATGCCAAGCGCGCCGAGCTCCTCCGCAGCGACGCAAAGGAATCCGGTTTCGCCCCCGGTCGAGGGCAAAATCACGCCGCGCGAGAACAAGGTGGTGAGGCGGGAAAGCGGTCTCACCGTGAGAGCGCCGACGCGCAGAGGCCAGCCGGCCACCTGCAGGGTGCGGTCGATCAGGCTCGCCGCATCGT
>JBKJKJ010000057.1:0-3128 GCA_046597455.1 Burkholderiales bacterium | reverse complement strand
GTTGCGGAAAGGCGGCGCGACCTTGTTCTTGACGACTTTGGCACGCGTCTCCGAGCCGATGACCTCTTCGCCTTTCTTGATCGAGCCGATACGGCGGATGTCGATACGCACCGAGGCGTAGAACTTCAGCGCGTTGCCGCCCGTGGTCGTCTCGGGGTTACCGAACATGACGCCGATCTTCATGCGGATCTGGTTGATGAAAATAACCAGCGTGTTCGAGCGCTTGATGTTCGCGGTCAGCTTGCGCAGCGCCTGCGACATGAGCCTCGCCTGCAGGCCCATCTGAGGCTCACCCATCTCGCCTTCGATCTCGGCTTTCGGCACGAGGGCGGCGACCGAGTCGATGACGACGACGTCGACCGAGCCCGAACGCACCAGCATGTCCGCGATTTCGAGCGCCTGCTCGCCGTTGTCGGGTTGCGAAATCAGCAACTGCTCGACGTCGACGCCGAGCTTGCCCGCATACTGGGGGTCGAGCGCATGCTCGGCGTCGATGAAGGCTGCGGTGCCGCCGAGCTTCTGCATTTCGGCGATCACCGAAAGCGTGAGCGTGGTCTTTCCCGAGGATTCCGGGCCGTAGATTTCGACTACGCGCCCGCGCGGCAGCCCGCCGATCCCCAGCGCGATGTCGAGGCCCAGCGACCCGGTCGACACCACTTCGATGTCTTTAGCAATGTCGGCCTCGCCCATGCGCATGATGGAGCCTTTGCCGAACTGCTTTTCGATTTGGGACAACGCTGCTGACAGCGCCTTGGTCTTGTTGTCATCCATGTTTAAGCTTCCCGTAATGGTCCGTCCGATTATCTCACAAATCCGCGCACCACTGTATATAACGCCAGTATCCCCATCGGGAGGACAAGTTAGGCCATTAGTCTTACCCGGCACGGCCGTCCCCGCGATTTTCCCGGCGTCGCTTCAGGGCGCTGCCAGGTCCTCGATGAGCACCTCCAGCGCGTGCGCCACCGACTGCCGGCGCACCGCTTCGCGGTCGCCCGGGAACTGCCGGGTCTCGCAGCGGGGCGGCGCATCCTTCACGCGCCACGCGAGGCACACGGTCCCGACCGGCTTTTGCGGGGTCCCGCCGCCGGGGCCAGCGACGCCGCTCACCGCAATCGCCACCTGCGCCTGGCTCGCCTTGAGCGCCCCGGCGACCATTTCCGCAACGACGGCCTCGGACACCGCCCCATGACGATCGAGCGTTTCCTCGCGCACGCCCAGCATTTCGCGCTTCGAGGCGTTGGTGTAGGTCACGAAGCCGCGATCGAACCACGCCGAGCTTCCCGGCACCATGGTGATCGCTTCGGCCACCCAGCCGCCGGTGCACGATTCCGCCGTGGTCAGGAGCCACCCGCGCTGCTCGAGCGCGCGCCCCGCACGCACGGCAAGGTCATACAGGACTGCGTCAGCCATCATTCGGCCTTATGCGAGGATCGCCCGGGCAACGGCAAGCACGAGCAGGGTGTAAAACGCGGCTGCGAGATCGTCGATCATGACGCCCAGGCCGCCTTTGATGGTGCGCTCATAGTACCGGATGGGCGGGGGCTTCGCGATGTCGAACAGCCTGAACAGCAGGAAAGCGAACGCCTGCCAGTACGCGTAAACCGGCGTGAAGAAGAGGATCAGCAGGAAAGCGACGGTCTCGTCCCACACCATCGAGCCGTGGTCGGCACTTCCGAGTGCCCGTCCGGTGACCTCGCACGCCCAGACCCCGAGCGCGAACAGCAGTGCAACCCCGGCCAGATAGATTGCGGGATCGAGTCGCGGGCCGACCAGCCAGAAAATCGGCAAGGCGAGCAGCGTTCCAAACGTGCCGGGCGCGAAAGGCACGAGCCCCGCGCCGCCGCCCAATGCGATGAAATGGGCCGGGTGGCGCAGCAGGAACCGCACATCCGGAGCGCGAACGCCCTCAGCGGAAATGATCGAATCCCTGCGCCCGCGCCCTGAGCGGCTTACCGACCGCGTCGAGTACGAGCACCGCGGCGCGCGCTTTCGAGCGAGCCGTCACGCGGCCGATCAGCGTGGCGCCCACGCGGACACGCGCGGCCGCCCGCACGACATCTGCGCGTCGCCGCGGGGGTGCGGTGAAGCACAGTTCGTAATCGTCCCCGCCCGCGAGCAGACCCCGGGCACCCCGATCCGTCTGGGCGTGCGCGCGCACCAGAGGGGTCGCAGGAACCGCTTCCCATTCGATCGTCGCGGCGACGCCGGAGCGCTCGCATATGTGGCCCAGGTCCGCGAGCAGGCCGTCGGAGACGTCGATTGCGCTGCGAGCGATGCCGCGCAGCGCGAGCCCCAGCGCGATACGGGGTTCAGGGGCATGCAGGCGCTGCTCGAGCACGCGCCGGTCGCGCGGCGCCACGCGAATGCGGCCTTTGATCGCTTCCAGCGCCATCGCAGCCTCACCGAGTTGCCCGGACACCCAGACATCGTCGCCGGGTTTGGCACCGTCCCGACGCAGGGCCTTGCCGACCGGCACTTCGCCCATGATCTGCACCGAGATCGCGAGCGGCCCTCGCGTGGTATCGCCGCCGATCAGGTCGACTGAGTAGCGCCGCGCGAGCGTCATGAAGCCTCGCGCAAATCCGGCCAGCCACTTCTCGTCGACCCGGGGCAGCGCCAGCGCCAGCGTCGCCCATCGCGGCTTCGCGCCCATCGCGGCCATATCCGAAAGATTCACCGCCAGCACTTTGTGCCCCAGAAGCGTAGGGTCCGCGGTCCTGAAGAAATGCCGGCCTTCTACGAGCATGTCGGCCGATACCGCGAGCTCGTTGCCGCGGGTCACGCGCACCAGCGCCGCATCGTCGCCTACGCCGAGCGTCGCGCCTCGCGACGGATGGGTGAAATACCGCCGGATGAGCTCGAATTCCGATAAAGCCATTGATCCTCTTACACAGGGTGCACGGGCATCACACGCCCCACCACAACACCGCCTCACCACAACACCGCCTCACCACATCACCGCCTCACCACATCACCGCCTCACCACATCACTGCATCACCGCCTCACCACATCACTGCATCACCGCATCACTTCATCACCGCGTTCGAGTCACTTCGTCACGTCCTGGGTCTGTGCGGGCGACTGCGACCCCAGGCGCCGCAGATATTTGGCGATCCGGCGCGCCATG
>JBKJKJ010000558.1:0-5287 GCA_046597455.1 Burkholderiales bacterium | reverse complement strand
CGCTCACTGCCCAGTACTGGAACCCCATACTGATTTACGTCAGCCAAAAAAGCGGCGTTCCGCTCGAGCTGAAGCTCGCGAAGAGCTCGATGGAGGCCGACGCGCTCGCCGAAAAAGGCGCATACCACTTCCTCTATACCAATCACTTCTTCACCCCGGAGCGCGATCGCCTCGGCTTTCGGGTCATCGCGCGGCCCGCTGGTCCGCGCATCCGCGGCCAGATCATCGTTCCGCGAAATTCGCCGATTCATAGCATCGAAGACCTGAACGGAAAGGAAGTCGCTTTCGCCAGCCCCGACGCATTTGCCGCCTATCAGCTGCCGATGGACGCCCTGCTCAAAGCCCGGGTGCAGGTGAAGCCGGTCTTCACGAGCAACCAGGAAGCCGGTTTCGCGCAGTTGCAGGTCGGCACCGTCAGCGCGGCGGGCGTGAACAACAAAGTGATCGAGCGCTACGCGCGCCGGGAAGGCTTCGATTACCGGCTGCTGTGGAGCTCCGAGTTCTACAACGACCTGTGCATCATGGCGAGCCCCAAAGTGCCCAAGGCGAAATCCGACGCCGTGCGCGCCGCGCTCGTGGGCATGATGAACGATCCGGAAGGCCGCAAGGTGCTGGAGGGTGGCGCGGCATTGCTCAAAATGAACAGCGACCTGGGCTTTGTCGTGGCCGATGACAAAGACTATGAAAATTATCGCGCCTTTTTCAAGCACGCGCAGGTCAAGTAGAGCGCTGTAAACCAGACCATGGAAAGCAAACGTTCACCGAGCCTGTGGTCCAGATGGGGACTGATCCCGCGCCTGATGGCCGCCATCGGCGTCGCCATCCTCGTCGGCGGTGTTCTCCAGAACTACATGCTCGTCCTGGAAAGCGCGGCCGAGAATTCCGACCGGCACGCCCGCGAGCTGAACGAAACGCTCAAATTCATGGCGCCGTTGATTGCAGACCAGGCGGTGCTGGGGGATTACGCCGCCATCAGCCAGCTCCTGCAAACGCAAGTGCTGAAAGTAGAGATGTCAGCCCTGAGCTGGTCCGATAAACAGGGCCGCACACTTTCTGCCGAGGACCGCTCGGCCCGCCTCGAAGCACCCCGCTGGTTTGCCGCCGTCCTGCCCATCGATCACACGGAACGTGAGCTCGAGATCACGAGCGGGGGCGCGAAATACGGTACGCTGCGCGGCGAAATGACTTCGATCCCTGCGAGCAATCATCTGTGGCAGCAGTTCGTGCGTCAGCTGCAGATCGTGGTGGCGGCGCTGTTGCTCATGCTCCAGACCATCTGGCTGATCTGCCGCGGCAACCTGGGCACGCTGCGCATGCTGGCGGTGAGCGCCGACCGCTTCAGCCAGGGCGACCATACCGTCCGTGTCGAACCCGGCGGCGCGCCCGAGGTCCAGTCAGCCGCGGATGCGTTCAACAACATGGCGAACAACATCGAGACCCTGATTGCTTCTCTGGGTCACAGCGAAACCAACAGCCGGCGACTGGCCGCAATCGTCAAGCAGTCGAGCGAGGCCATATGGACACGCGACCTGAACGGCCGCATCACCACCTGGAATTCCGGAGCAACGCTGCTCTTCGGCTACACCCCGGAAGAAGCGATCGGCAACGCCATCGACCTCGATTCACGCATCACGCCTGAGGAAGGCGAAAAGCGGCTCGCACGTCTGAAGCGCGGGGAGACCTTCTCCTACGAGACGCGCGCCCTGACCAAGGCCGGCAAGGAAGTCGATATCGAAGTTGCAGCCGCACCGCTGCAGGACGAGAACAATCAGGTCGTGGGCAAGATCGGCGTCGCGCACGACGTCACCGAGCGCAAGCGTGCGGAAGTGGAGCTGAAAGCAGCGCACGAGGCCGCTGAAGCCGCCAATACGGCGAAAAGCACCTTCCTCGCCAAGATGAGCCACGAGATCCGCACCCCGATGAATGGCGTGCTCGGCATGACCGAGCTCCTGCTCGAAACCGGTCTGACTCCGACGCAACGCCGGTTCGCCGAAACGGTGCAGCGCTCCGGCAGGTCGCTGCTCGGCATCATCAACGACATTCTCGATTTCTCGAAGATCGAAGCGGGCAAGCTCGATCTCGAAAATATCGAATTCGATCTGCGCCAGACTGTCGAGGACACGGTCGAGCTGCTCAGCGAACGCGCGCACAGCAAAGGCCTCGAGCTGTCGTGCAGCCTGCCCGTCGATCTCGCGCCGCGCGTGAAAGGCGACCCGCTGCGCCTCGGCCAGATACTCACCAACCTGCTCGGCAACGCAATCAAATTCACGCACGAAGGCGAAGTTGCCATTTTCGTGTCGGTCGTCGGGGAGTGCCCGCAGGATGTGACGTTGCGCTTCGACGTCACGGATACCGGCCCCGGCATCAGCAAGGAAGCGCAAGGACGCATCTTCGAAAACTTCTCGCAGGCCGACGGGTCGACGACGCGCAAACACGGCGGCACCGGCCTGGGTCTCGCGATCAGCAAGCAGCTCGTGGAAATGATGGGCGGCGCGATGTCCGTCGAGTCCGAGCCCGGCAGCGGTTCCACGTTCTGGTTTGCGGTGAAGTTCGACAGGGCGGACGCCGCAATGAACCCCACCGCCCTCGCCATCGGCAAGTTCGAAGGGGTTCGCGCCCTGATCGTCGCACCGAATGCGAACACGCGCGGTAGCCTGAGCACGCAGATGACCCACTGGAGAATGACCTGCGAGAACGCCGCCACCGCGGACGTGGCACTCGAGTCGCTGGGCCGTGCCGCCGCGGCCGGGAAACCCTACGCACTGGTCGTTCTGGATAACGCGATCGCGGGTATGGGGGCCATCGAGCTCGCGAAAGCGATCCATACCGATACACGCCTGGGCTCGCCGCGCATCGTGATGCTGATGCCCGAGGGCAGGCACGGGGTCGTTCGCGAAGCGCGGCAGGCCGGCGTTCTGCTGTGCGTGTCCAAGCCGGTGCGCCAGTCCGCGTTGTACAACGGTCTGCTGGGCGTGATGACCGGAAGCGGGGAAGCCGCACCCGAGGCGCCGGTCGTCGCCGCCCCACTCGCGGCCGTTCCCCGGGTAAAACGCGGCAGGCTGCTGCTCGCAGAGGACAACCTCGTCAATCAGCAGGTCGCGCTCGCGATATTGAAAGGCGAAGGTTACGAGGTGACGGTCGCCCGCAACGGCCTGGAAGCGATTCAGGCCTGCGCGAAGTCTTCTTTCGACCTCGTACTGATGGACTGCCACATGCCGGAGATGGACGGGTTCGAGGCCACGCGGCGAATCCGCCTGATGCAAAGCGGTGCGCCTGTAAAGCGCGTTCCCATCGTGGCGCTCACGGCAAACGCGATGCAGCAGGACCGCGACGAATGCCTGAATGCCGGTATGGACGACCACCTGAGCAAGCCTTACACCCGCGTGCAGATGCGCGCGATGCTCGAGCGCTGGCTGCCGCATGACAGTTCCGGGCCGGCTGAAAGCCGCGCCGGGCCGATTGCGGCGAACGCCTGAACGTTCATTCGGTCCTGATGTTGCACTCGCGTATCACGCTGCCTGATCGCGCGGCTTCGGCGCGAATGAAGGCTTCGAACTGGGCCGCCGTGCTGCCCACCGACTCCGCCGACAATCCAGCCCGGCTCTCACGCATATCGGATTGAGCGAGCGCGGCGCCGATATCCGAAGCCAGCCGCTCGACAAGCGCCTTTGCGCGTTCCGCCGCTGGTCACGATGTCCTGCCACGCCGACACGTCGAATCGGGGGAAACCCGACTTCGCAACAGTCGGCACGTTCTCTCCCCAGATGCGAAACCGGAATGACCGGCGCGCCCCCGACAGCGGTGTGATGAGCCGCCTCGCGTGAACAGACTCGAACGAGTACAGGCGAACCGCGGTACCGCCAGTGAAGCACGCGCCCGCAACGCCTTTCCGGCGCCGCTATACTAACGCTACGGCGAGGCCGCCCCTGCCCTCACGCCCTAATTCACCCCGGAGGAAGCCGCATGATCACGACCAAACCGCCCAAGATGGAAATCAGGACCCTGTCGCAGGCGCAGATGCTCAAACGCGTGGCACGGTTCAAGACGCTGAAGTATCCCCCCGACCGCTACCCCGACAGCCAACTGCCGGGACACGAGCGGCGCAACTACCTCGTCGTGGGTCACGGCCTCATCGTCGAAGGCGGCAAAGACCCGATGTCCGCGATTCCGGTCGACGACGGCTTTCAGATGTCTTACGTCGAAGCCAAACCGGGTAACGGACCGATGCTGCACAACCACGACACCAATGAGACGTTCATAGCGATGAAAGGGCGCTGGCGTGTCATCTGGGGCGTGGACGAGGAGAATTTCGTCGACCTCGATCCGCTGGACGTATGCGCAGTGCCGCCTTTCGTGCCGCGGCGCTTTATCAATCTGGAAGCCGCGAGCGGCAGCGATGTTGGCCTGCTCATGACCATACAGCCGGGCGACACGCCCAGAACCGAATTCATGTGAGCGGGCGCCGAATTCATGTGAGCGGGCGCTGTGGGCGGTCCCGCCGCGCCGACCATAACGCGCGTGCGCACCTGCGGCGCGCAACATATCGACACTCGATCGGGGAATTCGCATGGCATCGCTCAGCCGTCAGCTTGCAAAATGGATCGTTGGACTGCGCTACGAGGATCTTCCCCCCGAGGTGATCGACCGCGCCAAAGGCGTGACGCTGCACAGCGTCGCCTCGGTGCTCATCGGTTCCCAGACGCCTTCGGGCAGGCAGGCCGTCAAGCTCATCGCCGGCGAAGAGGCCGGCGTGCGCAACGGTGCGACCATCATGGTGGATGGCACCAAGGCCACGAAAGGCGGTGCCGCGTTCGCCAACTCCGAGATGGCCATGGCAGGCGGGAAGCTCGATTCATTCCGCATGCTGACCCATCCCGGAACGAGCATCATCCCGAGCGCGCTGGTCGCAGCGGAAGCTGCGGGTGTTTCCGGCAAGGGTTACATCACCGGCGTGGCCGCAGGCTACGAAGTCATGGAGCGCATGGCCGCCGATTTCATTCCCACGGTGATGTCGCGCGGGTTTCACGCGGGCCCGGTATTCGGAATCTTCGGCGCCGCGGTTGCTGCCGCGAAAATCATGGGCCTCACCGAGGATCAGATGAACAGCACGATCGCGCTCTGCGCAAGTCTCGCGGGCGGCAACCTCGAAGGAATGCGCAGCGGCGGTAAGGCATTACGCGAAGGCGCCGCGGTGCGAAACGCGATGCTCGCGGTCGCACTCGCGCGCGAAGGCCACGTGGGCGGCGAGACCGTGCTCGAAGGCGACGCCGGCTTCTATCACGCTTAC
>JBKJKJ010000480.1:0-2602 GCA_046597455.1 Burkholderiales bacterium | reverse complement strand
ATATCGCGCATTCCTTTCACAATGTCGTGCGCTTGCTTAACGCTTTGAAACTGGCGCTCGACAATGGCGCGCGCGGGCGCAGGCAGTTCTTCATCCAACGCCTTCGTGTATTCCTTTACGGCAAAGCCTTCGCCGGTTTCGCCGGCAGCCAGGATGGCGTGGTCGCCACCGCCCAAGGCTGATTTCAGATCGATTCAGGCGCGATGTATTGTGGCTCATACGCTGCCCGTCTTTTCCAGTTCGCTACCCAATGTGCGCACCTGCGGTTGCAGCTCAGCGACGAACTGTCCACGGACGCGGCTCTGTTCCAGGCAGAACTCTTTGATCTGTGGCGCCTCGATTTTCTCGGCGGCCTCCTGGTAGCCTTGCTGGCCGTCGCGGTTCATCTCAATCAGGCTGTTCACTGTGCTGACCACTTGATCCGGTGTCATCGTAATGTCGCTCATGCTTGTCCCATTCGTTAGAGAAAAAGCCGCCTTGCCACGACCGAGTGATGAAGGGCCGCCGTCACTAGCCACTGCCCACGGTTGGGTAGCGCCATCACTCTTGTGCAGCTGATGCCGTCGCCGCATCCCATGCGGCGCAACGTGGCTCACACCCGGAATCCATACCGCTAAGGCGAATGTAACCTGACATAACTACCGACTTCTGTACGCCATCGAACATAACCTTCCGTCAACGGCGCAAGATTTTGGACAGGTGCGCAATCAGGCGATGAGCGTCAGCCTTGCCCATGGTCACGACGCAATGCACGAATACCGTTGCTGAGCATGCCGACAAGCCCGCCGACAATCATCGTTTCGCCGAGAGCATCGTGCCAGCCACCCATCGGAGTCATCAACAGCATCGAGCCACCGATCACCAGAGCCGCGAACGCGATGGCGCCCGTAAGCTGGGCGACATTGCAGTTGAACCGCTGCCCGATGGCCTCCAGTCCTGGAAGTCGGCCCAGATCGCCTTCGGCCATGCGTCGGAGGACGCGTCGCGCGTCGCCGGGCCCGTCATTTGTCAAGCGCTCCAGTTCGCGCGCGAACTTGGTTGTCTTTTCCTTTATCCGCGTCGGCGCGAAGTGCTGCACGGTCACACGTGAGATCTCCTCGCGAAACGATTCCATGTAATCATGGTCCGCGGCGAGTTGGCGTATCAACGACTCCAGAATGACGAAAGCACGTGTAAGGAGCACAAACTCGGCGGGATTGTGCACTCCGTTGCGGGTCCCAGCGCTCATCAGCGAACCAAACGCGTCGCCGATTGCGACATTCGTCAGATTGGTCTTGCGGATTTCATAGAGCGCGGCCTTCATGTCTGCCAAAAGAGCCGCATGGTTAACGTTCTCGCCCGCTGGCGCCATTTCGAGATACGCCTCGCTGGCAGCTCGCGCATCGCCTTTGACGACTGCTTCGAGCAGAAGTACCAGCGAGTCGCGCATCGGCTCGTCCAGCTCGCCGGTATTCCCAAAATCCAGAAGAGAGAGCCGCCCGTCCGGCAGCACGAAGACATTGCCGGGATGGGGGTCGGCGTGAAACAACCCTTCTTCGAAGATCGACTGCAGCATCAGCCTGACCAGGGTGTTCATCAACCGCGGCATCGCTTCCGGATGCAGCTTGGCGTACTGATCTATCCGCTCGCCGGCAGAAAATTCCAGCGTGAGGACGGCTCCGTGCGAAAACGCCGTCACCACGTCCGGTATACAGAGGTCGGGGACGTCCGCCAGCGCGATTCGGAACAGCGTTATGGAGCGCGCTTCGCGACTGAAATCGATTTCCCGGTTCAGACTGCTGGCAAATTCTTTCACCACGACAGGGAGATCGAGTGCGCGCAGACGGGGAAGGAGCCTCTCTCCCAGTGCTACCAAATACGTCAGGGCCGCAATATCCGTGGCGATTACTTCCTTGAGGCAGGGCCGCTGCACCTTTACCGCGACCTGACGCCCGTCCTGCAGGATCGCCTTGTGCACCTGTGCGATGGTGGCGGCGGCGAGCGGCGTTTCTTCGAACGACGAAAACAACTCCGTCAACGGCGCGCCCAGTGCGGTTTCGACGGTCACGCGCACCGCATCCACGCCCATCGGCGGCACCTCATCGTGCAGCAGTTCGAGTTCATTGCTGTAGGTGGCCGGCAGGAGGTCGCGCCTCATTGCGAGCACTTGTCCGAACTTGAGAAAAACCAGCCCGAGTTCCTCGAAGGCTTCTCTTACGTCCTTCGGGGAGGGCCACTGTCCTTTTCCGAGGAGGGCACCCAGGAACTTGTGCCGTACGAGCACGCGCAGGATTTGCGCTATTCGCGGCAACGCGCGCCGCACGCTGCACTTCTCCGGGCTGATCATCGCAGCTACGTGCCTATCCCGACGATCATCCGCGAGACGATTCGGGACGCCGTTCTTGGCCGCTCTTCGGGTGCGTCGAGTTGCACGACCGCTGCCGTCCGCGGTCGCGCCCACGGGCCGCCTCGCCGCCCGAACGGTTAGATCAGAGGTGGGCAATTACGTTCTCGAGTCTTGCCCGGACCTGTTCGGCGATGGCCGCAAGCTTCGGGTTTTCGATGGCCATCATCGAAGCAACGGGATCCACCGCCGACACCTCGACCTTGCCTCCATCCCGTT
>JBKJKJ010000433.1:0-2721 GCA_046597455.1 Burkholderiales bacterium | reverse complement strand
GCCAAGCGTCGCCAAGCCTAACCGGATCGTGGCGAGCGCGTCCTCCCCGGTTTGGCTCCGGCTGCGGTGTTCATGTAAATGAAACCACAACAACGAAGTCAACGGGTGGCAGGGGAGGGCGGGTGTTCGTAGCGTGCCGTGTCATGAAGAGGCCAGTGGCGATCTCGAAAAACAGCGGTCGTTCATCCTACGACTTCGGCGTGCTAGCGCTCAGGACGAACGTATTATTGCGATGCCTCCTGGCGTTTGCACTCGTGGCGAACTGCGCGAGCACCGCGTCGGGCCAGACCTATCCGGTGCGGCCGATCCGGCTGCTCACGGCAGGCGCCGCCGGCGGCAGCGACATTTCGTCGCGTCTCATCGCGCAATCGCTTTCGGACAGGCTCGGCCAGCCGGTGGTCGTCGACACCCGCGTGGGCGGCGTCATCATCGCGGAGATTGCGGCGAAAGCACAGCCCGATGGCTACACGCTGCTCCTCTACAGCAGTGCGCTGTGGCTGCTGCCGCTCATGCAGGAAAAGCCGAGTTACGACCCGCTCAGGGATTTCGCGCCCATCACGCTCGTCGGCAGCTCGCCCATGGTGCTGGTCGTGCACCCGTCGGTTCCGGCGAACTCGGTGCAGGCGCTCATCGCGCTGGCCAAAGCGAAACCCGGCGAGCTCAACTGCGCGACCGGACCGCGAGGGGCGACGCCCCATCTGGCCGCGGAGCTTTTCAAGTACCTGGCGGGAATCGACGTCCTGCAGGTCGCCTATCGCAGCGTCGGCGCCGGCGTTACCGACGTGCTGGGCGGGCGCATCCAGATGATGTTTCCCAACGCAGGCGCGGCGATGGGACACATCAAGGCCGGCCGGCTGAGAGGACTGGGCACGGGCAGCCTGAAGCCTTCTCCGCTCGCGCCGGGGCTGCCGGCGATAGCCGAATCGGGATTGCCGGGCTACGAGGGCACGGGGACGTTCGGAATGGTCGCGCCGGCCGGCACGCCTGCGGTGTTGGTCAAACGACTGAACGAGGAAGTCGTGCGCGTGCTGCACGGTCCTGACGTGAAGGAGAGGCTGTTCAGCGCGGGGATCGAGTCGATCGGGAGCACCCCCGAGGGCCTGCGCGCGCAGATGCAGTCGGATACGGCGAAGCTGGGGCCAGTGATCAGGGCGGCGAAGATACGTATCGATTAGGTGTAGCCGCCCTGCGCGAAGCCTTGAGCGCATCGAATGGTTCGGAAAATTAAAAAGGGGAGGATGAAGATGACATTGCGACTCAGCGCAGCGGTGATCGCGGCATTGCTCAGTGCGTTATCAGGGTTGCCGGCAACAGCACAGACTTATCCGGCCAGGACAGTCAGGATCGTCGTCCCGACCAATCCCGGCGGCGGCGCTGACATCCAGCCGCGGCTGGTCGCCAAAGCTTTCCAGGAAAGCATGAAGCAAACTTTCATCGTCGAGAACCGAGCTGGCGCATCCGGAATCATCGGTGCGGACATCGTGGCCAAAGCGCCACCGGACGGCTACACGATCCTCATCACCACGTCGTTGCTCGCGACGACGGCGGGGCTGTACAAGAAGATTCCGTTCGATGCGCTGAAGGACCTCACGCCGGTCTCGCAGATTTCGTTCGCCCCGCAGTTCCTGCTGGTCCACCCCAGCGTGCCGGCGAGAACGGTGGCGGAATTCGTCGCACTCGCAAAAAAACAGCCGGGGCGTCTGAACGCCGGTTCGAGCGGCAGCGGGTCAGCTAATCACCTCGCGGTCGAAATGCTCAAGCAGCGCACCGGAATCGACGTGAGCCACATTCCCTACAAGAGCGGCGCCCCGGCGATGACCGCGCTGATCTCAGGCGAAGTGGATTTCACGTTTACGGGTGCAGTCACCGCGATGCCGCCGATACGCGCAAAACAGGTCAGAGCGCTTGCGGTCACTTCCAGCAAACCGTCGTCGGTCGTCCCTGAAGTGCCCACCCTCGCGTCGGTCTATCCGGGTTTCGAGTCGGCGAACTGGTATGCCGTGTTCGTTCCGGCAGGTACCCCGCCTCCAATCATCGAGAAGCTCAGCAGTGAAACCGCCAGAGCGATCAGGACGCCCGAAGTGCGCGATTTCATCAAGCGCGATGGTGCGGAGCCGGTCGGCAACCCGGCTCCGGATTTCGCGGCATTCTTCCGCCGTGAGCTTGAGCGCTATGCCGAGGTGATCAGGAAGGGCAAGGTTCAGGTGGAATAGCGCAGGCGCTGCGCCTGCTCACGCGCATGGTCGATCGCCGTCGTCAGATCACGCCTTCCGAAGCGAGCTGATCGACATCCTGCTCCGAGAGCCCGAGCACCGTCGTGAGCACCTCGCGCGTGTGCTCGCCCAGTTGCGGCGCAGGCTTGTCGTAAGTCGGGGGCGTGGCCAACAGGCGCGCCGGATTCGCGAGGGCGGGCACCGAGCCCGCGCGCGGATGCGGGATTCGCACTTCGACACCGCGCGCTTTCACGTGCGGATCGGCGAATACCTGAGGGATGTCGTTGAGCGGACCGCACGGCACCCCGGCTGCCGTGAGCTTCTCGATCCACTCGTTCATGGGCTTTTGGGCGAGCGCCGCGGCGAGCCGTGGAACGAGATCGCCGCGATGCTTGACGCGCAACGGGTTGGTGAGGAAGCGTTTGTCCTGCGCCAGCTCAGGCATGCCGAGCAGCGCGCACAGCTTGGCGAACTGCCCGTTGTTGCCGACGGCGATGACCATCGGGCC
>JBKJKJ010000419.1:0-10264 GCA_046597455.1 Burkholderiales bacterium | reverse complement strand
AACTGCTCAACGTACGTCCTTCGATTCCGTGGACCGAATCTGGGATAAATTCAACAAACTGCTAGTGCAGGTGGCGTGACACGCGCCCGATATGACCGTCCGCAGCGCTCGTCGGAGGGAGATCCCCGTCGTCGTCGGTGCCTGAACTGGAGATCTCGACGCCACCGGGCTCGTAATCGTTCAGGTCGTCAGCCTCGGCAGTGGCAGCCATCGCGTCGCCAGCCGGGTCCATGCCATCTTCCCCGCTGCCGCCGTCGTCACCAGCACCTGCGGCGCTGTCGTCACCGCCTGCGCTGCCTTCGACCGCCGGTTCCGGCTCCAGATCCCCAATGGCCGATGGAGACGGCGGTGCATGCTCGACCAGGGCCCCCAGATCGTCGAGCGCCGGGAGCTCCTCGAGCGAGCGCAGGTTCAGATCGTCCAGAAAACTCTTCGTCGTGGCGTAGATCGCCGGGCGACCGGGCACCTCGCGATGGCCGATCACGTCGATCCAGCCGCGCGATTCGAGCGATTTGAGAATGTTACTCGAGACCGTGACGCCGCGAATTTCTTCGATGTCGCCGCGCGTGACTGGCTGGCGATACGCGATGATCGCGAGCGTCTCCAGCACCGCTCGCGAATACTTGGGCGGCTTCTGTGGACTCAGGCGATCGAGAAATTTCTGCGAATCCGGACGCGCACGAAAGCGCCAGCCCGACGCTACGCTGACGAGCTCGACCCCGCGCCCATCCCAGTCGGTGCGCAGATCCTCGAGCACCTTGCGCATCGTTTCCTGAGCGAGATCGTCGTCGAACAGCTTCTTCAGGTCCGCCAGCGTGAGCGGCTCCTGCGTCGTGAGCAGCGCGGTTTCGAGGACACGTTTGACGTAGCTCAAATCGAGATTGTCGTCCATTGCTCCATCCATCTTCAGGCCACTGCGGCGAGCTGGCCGCTGCGAAGTTTCACGTAAATAGGGGTGTACGCTTCATGCTGGCTCACTTCGATCAGCCCTTCGCGGGCAAGCTCCAGCACCGCGAGGAACGTCACGACGAGCACCGACACGCCCTGCTCGGTCTGGAAAAGATCGCCGAACTCCACGAATTTCGCCTCCTGCAGGTGGCGCAGGACGCGGCTCATGTGCGCGCGCACCGAGAGCTGCTCGCGCGTCACCTTGTGGTGGCGGTTCATGTTCGCGCGATTGAGCAGCGCAAGCCAGGCGATTTTCAGGTCCTCGGGCTCGACTTCGGGAAGCCGCTCGCCGACGTCGCGATCGAACAGGACCTGAACCAGGCTGAAATCGCGTCCCGCCTGCGGCAACTCGTTCAGACGCTGCGAGGCGAGTTTCATCTGCTCGTATTCGAGCAGACGCCGCACCAGCTCGGCGCGTGGATCTTCCTCTACATCGACGGCCGTCGGACGCGGCAGCAGCATGCGCGATTTGATCTCGATCAGCATGGCTGCCATGAGGAGATACTCGGCCGCAAGCTCAAGCGTATGGGTGCGCATCATCTCGACGTATTCGAGATACTGGACCGTCAGCTTGGCCATCGGTATCTCAAGGACGCTGATGTTCTCCTTGCGGATGAGGTAAAGCAGCAGGTCCAGCGGCCCCTCGAATTGTTCGAGGAACACCTCGAGGGCATCGGGCGGGATATACAGGTCCCGCGGCATCTCGAGCATGGGCTGCCCGTAGATACGCGCCATGTGAGCGGGTGCCGGCGGGCCGGCTTCAGCCGCCGCGTTCATGACATTGCGCCGGACACCACGCATCCCTGGGTCGCCCGATTCGGGAGGCTGAGGGGTAGGTGGCGCCAGCGGTTTCCTGGTCGTTTGATCATCGCTGCATTCTACAGCGAATCCGGCAGAAAACTACAAGCTGTCGTGGTTGGCAGGGGGGCAAAGCACTAGAGGTCGCGTTTGGTCGCGCCTGCCCCTTTACCGCTACGCGTGTGTTAAAGGCCCAGGCGCACCCGCCCGCAGGCGGGCCAACGCGATGGGCAACCGCAGCCCCAAGCCGGTCCTCAGTTGTAGTCCAGGCCCATTGCCTGACGCACGTCGCGCAGCGTTTCCTGGGCGAGCTTGCGTGCCTTTTCGGCCCCGTCCGAGACGATATTGCGCACCAGGGTGGGATCTTCCATGTAGTGCTCGGCGCGCTCGCGTATGGGTTTAAGTTCGGCCAGCACCGATTCGATGACCGGCTGCTTGCACTCGAGGCAGCCGATGCCGGCCGACCGGCAACCGGCCTGCACCCATTCCCGGGTCTTGTCGTCCGAATAGACCTGGTGGAGCTGCCACACCGGACATTTCGCCGGGTCGCCGGGGTCGGTGCGTTTTACGCGGGCGGGGTCGGTCGGCATGGTGCGAATCTTGCGAACCACGGTATCGGGATCCTCGCGAAGGCCGATCGTGTTGTTGTAGGACTTGGACATCTTCTGCCCATCGAGCCCTGGCATGCGGGAAGCTTCGGTAAGTAGTGCATGAGGCTCGGTGAGGATCATCTTGCCCCCGCCTTCGAGATAGCCGAAAAGGCGCTCGCGATCCCCCATCGTGAGGTTCTGCGTTTCCTCCAGCAGCGCGTGCCCGCCTTCGAGTGCGCTGGTATCGCCCTGCTCCTGGAAGCGGTTTCGCAGTTCCCGATAAAGGCGCGCCCGGCGCGAGCCCAGCTTCTTGACCGCTTCTTCGGCCTTGCGCTCGAAACCCGGCTCGCGCCCATACATGTGATTGAAACGACGCGCGATCTCGCGCGTGAACTCGATATGCGGTACCTGATCTTCGCCTACAGGCACCTGCGATGCGCGGTAGATGAGAATGTCAGCACTTTGCAACAGCGGATAACCGAGAAAGCCGTACGTCGACAGATCCTTGTCGGTCAGCTTCTCCTGCTGATCCTTGTACGTCGGAACGCGCTCGAGCCACGGCAGTGGCGTGATCATCGACAGCAACAGATGGAGTTCCGCATGCGCCGGCACCTGCGATTGAATGAACAACGTCGCCTGCGCCGGATCCACACCCGCGGCCAGCCAGTCGACAACCATGTCCCACACGTGTCGCTCGATCTGCTGCGGTTCATCGTAGTGCGTGGTCAGCGCGTGCCAGTCCGCAACAAAAAATAAGCACTCGTATTCGTGCTGGAGCTTGATCCAGTTCTTCAGGACGCCATGGAAATGGCCGAGATGCAGCGCGCCCGTGGGACGCATTCCGGACAGGACTCGATTGGTATGCATGTGAATAAAAAAGACGGAGGCGGTCAACCCAGGTGGGCAAGACCGATCAGTTCAATGACCGGCACGTCGAACGCGCTAGAAATGAGCCACAACGCGGCTCGCACCGGCGGCCACAGGATGACATTGAGCATGCCCGTAAAAAGCACGACCAGAAGAATGATGAAACCATAAGGCTCGATGCGGGAAAAATGGTAAGCCAGACGGTGTGGCAGCAGGCTGACGAGAATCCGGCCGCCGTCGAGCGGCGGTAGCGGCAGCAGGTTGAGCACCATGAAAACCACGTTGATGAGAACCCCGGCTGCCCCCATCAGCGCGACCGGGAGCGACAAGTAACTGCCCGACATCGAAACGCTGATTTTCGCGATCACCGCCCACATGAGCGCCATCAGCAGGTTGCTGAGCGGCCCGGCTGCGGCAACCCACAGCATGTCCCGCTTCGGATGTCGGAGATTTGCGAAATTCACGGGCACCGGTTTCGCCCAGCCAAAAAGCAGCCCGCTGCCGCCGAACAGCTTTGCGATCGCGAGTAGCGCAAGCGGCAAGGCGATCGTGCCCACGGGATCGATGTGGCGGATCGGGTTCAGGCTCACACGTCCGGCAGCGAAAGCGGTCATGTCGCCCAGACGCATGGCGACATAGCCGTGCGCCGCTTCGTGCAATGTGATCGCCAGTATGACGGGTATCGCGTAAATCGCGATGAGCTGAACGAGGTTCAGATCCATCCGCAGATCGGTTTTGAATGTTTAATGGTGAAGGTTCAGTTGTTCGATCGTTCGATCGTTCGATCGGCAGGCACGACGCGGAGTGCGCATTCTAACATCCAATGTTCGGATGCTTTTGCGGCGGGATATGAGATCGGCCGACCACTCGACACCTTGCACCTGACACCATCCTACGCGCCGAATGGCGCGCCACTGCCTTTACCCATCCGCGTAATGACAGGTGCATCACCGGTCAGGTCGACCACGGTGGACGGAACGATCCCGCACGGCCCGCCATCGATGATCGCATCGATCCGGCGCCCCAGCCGCTCGCGAATCTCCTCGGGATCATTGAGCGGGACGTCGTCCCCCGGCAGAATGAGCGTGGAGGACAGGAGCGGCTCGCCGAGTTCATCGAGCAACGCGTGGGTGACTTTGTGATCCGGCACCCGCAACCCTATCGTGCGCCGGCTCGGATGCAACAGGCGCTTGGGCACCTCCCGGGTCGCCTGCAGGATGAAGGTGTAGCTACCGGGCGTCGTGGCCTTTAACAGGCGGAACTGAACGTTGTCGATCAGGGCGTATTGTCCGATCTCCGCGAGATCGCGACAGACCAGCGTGAGATGGTGGCGCTCGTCGACCTGCCGGATCTCGCGGATGCGCTCCATCGCAGCCTTGTCACCGAGGCGACAGCCCAGCGCGCAGCACGAGTCGGTTGGATAGACGATGACGCCGCCTTTGCGCAAGATTTCTGCGGCCTGGTGTATCAGGCGCGGCTGGGGATTGTCGGGATGAACGGTAAAGAGTTGAGCCAACTTTGTTCAGCGCTTATTTTTTAAGGTTCTGTGGGAAGCCAGTGGTACGTGTGGTCTCGTGCATCGACGCGCGACAGCGGGTATCTAAAATTTTTCCCACACGGGCACGCAACCGGAAGGCAGTGGCGGCAGATCACCCAGGTCGCGGTAGCTCTCCCGCGGGCCGTGGAAATCAGAGCCTGAAGACGCGAGCAAACCGAATTCGCGCGCACGCCGCGCCCAATAACCATACTGATCGGCGGTGTGGCTGCCGGTCACGACCTCGACGGCCATGCCGCCCAGATCCTTGAATTCGCGCAGGAGGGACTCGCGCCCGCTTTCATCGAGGTCGTATCGGCCGGGATGCGCGATGACCGGGATCCCGTCCGCAGCCGTAATCCAGTCAATCGCATCGGCCAGCGACGCCCAGGTGTGCGGCACATAGCCTGGCTTGCCTTCGCGGAGATAGCGGTCGAAAACGCCCTGCGTGTTGCGGGCATGGCCGCTGCTGACCAGAAAACGCGCAAAGTGGGCACGGCTCACGAGTTCCGGATTGGTTACATATGAGCGAGCGCCTTCGAGCGCACCGCAGATGCCGATGCGTTCGAGTTCTGCGGACATGCGTTCAGCACGAGCGGTGCGCCCGGCGCGATTGGTGCGTAACCCCTGCACCAGCACCGTGTCGACGGGGTTCACACACAGCCCGACGACATGGAGAGTGTGATCACGCCAGGTCACCGAGACTTCGACTCCGTTAATCAGCTCGATGCCCGCCGCTCGCGCCGCGACGTGCCCTTCGGCCAGCCCGCTCACTTCGTCGTGATCCGTCAAAGCCAGAGCCTTGACACCGCGCTGCGCCGCCCGGGAAACGACTTCGTCGGGGCGCATTACGCCATCGGAGTACGTCGAGTGGCTGTGCAGGTCGAAGTGAGAGACGCGAGGTGAGCTCATGGCCGGGGGGTTTCGATCAATCCTGCGAGTCGATTGCGTCGCGTCGCAAACCGGCCCGGCGAAGTCACGGTTCGGGGTGGAAGGCAGCGTGTTCGCAGCGTCAGGCTTTCTGGTGCAGCCGGCTTTGCGCCGGTACATGTTGAGCGAGGAAATCCATCTGGTCGGCGAGAATGCGGCGATTCGTCAGGATCAGGTATTCGGCCCGGTTGGGCACATAGGGCAGATAGAGCAGCTCCATTCCGGCGAGCTCGGGTGTGCGATCGCTTTTCTTCTCGTTGCAGCCGCGACACGCCGTAACGACATTCATCCAGGTGTCTTTGCCTCCCCTGGAAAACGGCTTCACGTGGTCGCGGGTCAGCTTGGAAATTGCCAGCATCGTGCCGCAATACGCGCAGATCTGCCGATCGCGATGGAAAAGCTCCCGATTGTTGAGCGGCGGCACCTGATGAAACGACTTCATCGCCATCGCCTTGCCTTTGACGGCAATGATGCTGCTGGCGCTGATTTCGGAACGCACGCCGGTCGTGCGGTTCAACCCGCCGAAGACCGTAAATGCGCGCTCCCCGAGCGTCCATGCCACCTGATTCTTGGCGTAGTAGTAGCAGGCGTGCTGCCACGTGATCCAGCGATGTGGCACGCCGTGCGTGTCGAGCGTCAGGATGAGAGGGTGTAAACCCCGCAAACCGTCGTCCGGCGCGATGAAGTGAGGCTCATGAGAGACCATGCTCTTAGCACATACCTCCGGTGCCAAGAAATATACCAGATTCTTGAATCCTCGGCACTTTTCACCCCGCAGGTAGCCCGTGTGGCCGCATCGCGATATACTGTGGCGTCCTTAAAAACGCATCTTGCTGGCTTGTGTCGTTGACGTTCTTTCCAACCCCTGTCGCCCCCGAGATGATTTTCAGCGCCGCGGCGCTCGCCCACCCAGTAAAGGGTTTTCATTTCCGCACCAGATGTCCTTCGGTTCACTGAATTTAATACCGGAGCTGCTGCAGGCAGTCTCCGATGAGGGCTACACAGAGCCCACCCCGATCCAGGCGCAAGCCATACCCGCCATCCTCGAACGGCGCGACATCATGGGTTGCGCCCAGACCGGGACCGGTAAGACAGCAGGCTTCACGCTGCCGCTGCTCCAGCTTCTTGCGCCTCACGCCAGCACCAGCCCCTCACCCGCACGCCACCCGATCCGCGCCCTGATCCTGACGCCGACGCGCGAGCTCGCGGCACAGGTCGCGGAAAGCGTGCGCGTCTACGGCAAGCATCTACCCTTGCGCTCGACCATGGTGTACGGCGGCGTCGATATCCTGCCGCAGAAGAAGGCGCTGCACGGCGGGGTCGAAATCCTGATCGCCACGCCGGGCAGACTGCTCGATCACCTCGAGCAGAAAACGGTCAATCTTTCTCGAGTCGAAATTCTAGTGCTCGACGAAGCCGACCGGATGCTCGACATGGGCTTTCTGCCGGACATCAAGCGCATACAGGCCGTGCTGCCCAAGGAGCGGCAAACGCTGCTTTTCTCGGCCACGTTCTCCGAAGAGATACGCAGGCTGGCGAACGAGATGCTGCGCACCCCGACGATGATCGAAGTCGCGCGCCGCAATACGCCGTCAGAAGTCATTACCCACCAGGTCTACGAAATTCCCGGCGCTCGCAAGCGCGCCCTGCTCGCTCATCTCATACGCACGCGCGAGATGAAGCAGATCCTCGTGTTTGTGCGCAAGAAGATCGATGCGAACCGTCTCGCGCGCGAGCTCGTGCGCGACGGTATCAATGCGACGGCCATCCACAGCGATCGCTCACAGGCCGAGCGCGAGCAGGCGCTGTCCGACTTCAAAGAGGGCCGCGCAACCGTGATGGTGGCAACGGACATCGCGGCGCGGGGCCTCGATATCGAGCAGCTTCCGTACGTCGTCAACTACGAGCTTCCCTACACGCCGGAAGATTACGTGCACCGCATCGGTCGCACCGGTCGCGCAGGTCTGTCGGGCGAAGCGATATCGTTCATGGCGGCTGACGAGACGAAGCTGCTCGGGGACATCGAGAAGCTTCTGAAGCGCCCGATCCCGCGACTCGACCTGCCCGCGGGCTTTGACGGCGAAGATCGATCGAGCCGCGCGCCGCGCCACGGTGAGCGTGAGGAGCGAACGACCCGCAGCCGGACCTCGTCCTCGTCAGGCACGTCCAGAACCGGCGAACGTGAAGAACGCCCCTCCCGGGCAGCGACGCACGGCGAGCACGATACACGGCCTGCACGAGGCCCCCGTCCCGCAGAGCGGGAGCGCGAGCATCGGCCGTCCACGCATACGAAAAGTCATGCGCACAAACCGAATCCCGTGTCGGATTTCGATTTCTCGAAGCCGTACGAGCCCGCCCCTGTCAACGAAGGGCAGAAAGTGCCCGAAGCCGATGCGCTTTCGCATCGCGGGCGCCCCAAGCGCCAGACCGCCGCGCTGCTCGGCGGAAATTCCGAACCTCGCAAATCCCACAAATGAGCATTGATGGCCGTGAGCGGTGACTGAGCTCACGCCGCTCCAGTGGCTTTTCTTCGCGGTCGTCGTTTTCATTTCCTACGCGATACGCGGCAGCACCGGTTTTGGCGGGGTGACGGTCCCGCTGCTCGCGCTCATCATGTCGGTCAAGACCGTCGCGCCGATGGTCACGTTCCTCGGGATCATCTCGTCAGGCATGATCCTCGTGAAGGACTACCCTCACATCCGCTGGCAGCCGTTGCGCCAGCTCCTGCCGTGGTGCGGGATCGGCGTGCTGGTCGGGATTTACCTCTTCAGCACGCTCGACCCGGAGACGCTGGGTAAAGCGCTGGGTATTTTCGCCATGGCGTATGGCGTGCATTCGATGTGGCGCACGATACGGCCCGCCCCGGCGCGGCGCCTCCCGATGAACGTCATCACGCCACTCGCCGGCAGCGTTGGAGGCTTCGTCGGATCGCTGTTCGGCGCGAGCGCGGGCATGTTCTTCGCGATGTATCTCGATCTTCTGAAGCTTCCGAAAGTGCAATTTCGTGCGACGGTGGCTGCAGTTCTGATCGGGCTGGGCGTCATGCGCGGCGCCGGCTACGTCTGGGCTGGTGCGTTCGATCGCGACGCGCTCGTCATCTGCGCGGCTGCCTTGCCCGTTATGGCGATCGGCGTATGGGCCGGAAACCATCTGCATACGAATCTTGACGAGATCAAATTCAAGCGCTTCGTGGCAGTGATACTGATACTGAGCGGCGTGCCCCTGCTCTTGCGCTAGAATTCCGGCGTCGAGGCTTTTGAGGATTCCCGATGGCGCAAACCAAATCGATCACGGCCTTTGAGCTCAAAGCCATGCTCCACGACGGCGCGGAGCTGGCCCTGCTCGATGTGCGTGAAGCCGGTCAGTTCGGCGAATCACATCTGCTCTTCGCCACACCGCTGCCTTACAGCCGCCTGGAGCTCGACATCAGCGAGCTCGTCCCCCGCAAGTCGGCACGCATCGTCCTGTGCGACGACGGCGCGTCCGGTGTCTCCGCGCTCGCCGCGCAACGCCTGCAGGCATTAGGCTACAGCGACGTTGGCATTCTGGAAGGCGGCACGCGCGCGTGGGTCAGCGCAGGCCTGGGACTGTTCGCAGGCGTCAATGTCCCGAGCAAGCTGTTCGGCGAGCTCGTCGAGCACGAGTACCACACGCCGCGCATTACCGTAACCGAGCTCGCCCGCATGAAGGAAGCGGGCGAAGACTTCGTCATCGTCGACGGCAGACCCTATTCCGAATACAGCAAGATGAGCATTCCGGGTGGTATCTGCTGCCCGAATGCGGAGCTGCCCTATCGCATTCAAGAGATCGTGAAGAAACCCACGACCAAAATCGTCGTCAACTGTGCCGGGCGCACGCGATCGATCATGGGCGCGCAGACGCTGATCAATTTCGGTGTGGCGAATCCGGTATTCGCGCTGGAGAACGGCACGCAAGGCTGGGTGCTCGCCGACATGGCGCTCGAGCGCGGTGCGTCGCGCCGATACCCGTCCGAGGTCACTGCAGCGGCACTGCCGGCGCTACAGGCGCGGGCCGAGGCGCTGATGGCGAAGCATGGCGTGCAAACCGTGACGCCGCAGGATGCCCAGGCGTGGTTCAGCGATGCGAACCGCACGACGTACCTCCTCGACGTGCGCACACCTGAAGAATTCGCGGCGGGATCGCTGCCCGGCGCCGCGCATGCGCCCGGCGGACAGTTGATCCAGGCGACCGACCAGTGGGTGGGGGTGCGTAACGCCCGCATCATTCTGCTCGACGGCGAAGGGGTTCGCGCACCCGTGGTCGCGACCTGGCTGAAGCAGCTCGGCTGCGAACCCTACGTCTTGAAGGACGGTGTTCGCGCGAAATTGCAGGCCCCCACTGCAGCAAAAGTGAGCCTGCCTGTCCTGCCCTCGATCGGCGTCGCGCAGCTCGCGAGCGCGCTCGGCTCCGGCGCCTACACGGTTCTGGATCTGGGTCCGAGCATGCGGTTTCGCCAGACGCATATTCCGGGCAGCCGCTGGAGCACTCGATCGCAAATTGTCGCCGACGCTGCGGCCAATGCCCGCAAGGCGAAAGGCCCGGTCGTTCTCATCTGCGACGACATCGGAAGCGCCCA
>JBKJKJ010000335.1:0-3224 GCA_046597455.1 Burkholderiales bacterium | reverse complement strand
CGCGCAGGTTCCCGGCGCAGCCACACCGATCATGTAAAGACGGTTACGGTCGAACGCTTTCGAGACGGGCGCGGTGTACTGATCGCACGCGAGGCTTATGGCGCCCAGACTGCCGCTTCCCGGCGTTCCGCCGATTTCACCGACGTCCGGGCAGAGCGAGAAGGTTCCGCCGTCGTTGTTGGCGGCCTCCTGGAGGTACAGCGAGAGCTTGTTCACGCGAGTGGAATCGCTCAGCCGTGGCTTGCGGTCGGGTGGTGTGCCCGGCGTAAAAAACAGGGCGCTCACCGGTGTGCCGTCCACGGTCAGCATTTCGCTCGCGCTGCAGCTTCGGCACGGCCTGTTCAAAGCAGGGTCGGCATTCTGTTTCGACACGCTGTACCAGAAAAGATTATGCCAGTCGTTGGCCCCTAACCACGGCGGCAGCTGCGGGATCGATCCGCTGCCCCAGTCTTCCGGAAAAGGCTCGGTGGGGAGGTGTCCGCGGTTCTGGCCGATATCGGCGATGCCACCGGAATACGGCCAGTTATCGGCCCATGGGTAGCATTGGCAGATCGAGTTGGCACGATAGTCCTGCAACAGCTTCTTCACTTCCATCCCGATGCGCATTTCGAGCGGCGGTATCAGCTCGGCCGTCGTCAGGAAGATGACCTGGTCGTTGAAGGTGCTGCCGCGCGGACCTGTCGCGACGCGAACGAAAGGACCGTGGTTCTGGGCGGCCGCGGTCAGCAGCGTGACCGACTCAAGGTAATTGCTGACGCATTCCGAGCGCTTCACATTCACCTTCGTCAACGCGCACGATTCGACGATGGTGGTGCTGCGACTCTGGGCGCCGAAAGGCGCCCCGGCCGAGAACACGACGGCGACCGCATCGGTGGTCAGATCGGAGCCGTCACCCCCGCGCACCGTCAGGTTGCCTCGCGCATCGCTGTTGATACGTTTCGAGACAGCGCTCGTATAGGGGTTGGAATCCCAGTCGCGAAAAGGCCCCGACAGGGCGTACCAGAGGGTCTCGCCGGCGCTGTCTTTCGGCTCGGGTATGCCCAGCGTTTTCCACGGCAGCCGGCCGACCAGGATGCTGGAATTGCACGGTCTGTCTTCCACGCCGTCGCCGTTCGTGTCGGGGCACGGCAACTCACCTGGGCGCGCTTTTTCTTCCAGCGCGCACGCGACCGCATTCGCCGGGGTCGTGCACCTGGCGACACCGCGCGCGAGCGCATAGCCGAGCAGGGCCGCCTTGGCATCGACGAGCGCGTCGCCATTTCTGCGCTCCTGCGCGAGGGGCAACTTACTCGATCTCGCGAAGGCAAACATCGCTGCGCCGGCAGCGATGCTGATGACGAGCACAACCAACGCGATACCCCCGAAACCACGCTGGGTATGCGCGCGCGCTACTCGGTTGAGCCGCCGATTAGCCATCAGCGCCGGAGGTGACAATCGATCTGATCGCGCACCATCGACCATGTGTTGCACCTAATGAATAACAGTCAGCAATGGGAAATAGCATACGCGCGCGCCCGGCGGGTATGACTTTGCGCACATTGCCTCCCGCGCGGGAGGGCATGGGTCTCATTACGGCACAGTACGGGGATTCTGGAGTCCCAGACCGAAGCGGGCCCGGCGCAGAACGGATGCAGAGAGACCCGGGGCGTCTACTTCGGCACGTCGCGCTGGTCCATGGAGGCGCGATCGAGGACGATGATTTTGCGCTTGTCCCGACGGATGAGCCCGCCGTCGCGCATCTCCTTCAACACGCGACTCACCATTTCCCGCGAGGCACCCACCATGCGCGCCATTTCCTCGGATCCCGTATCGACGACCCATACGCCGCCGACTTCGCGCGCCAGATCGATCAGCAACCGGGCGACACGCCCGTGTACATCCATGAGCGCGAGACTCGCAATCTTGCGATCGGCTTCCCGCAAGCGGCTGACGACGCTTTTGAGGATCAGCATGGCCGCATCGAAGTTATCCTTCAGACACGTCATGAAAGCCGGTTTGGAGATATACAGCACCTCGCACGGCTCCAGCGCTTCGACACTCGCCGACCGCGGCTTCTCGTCGATCAGGCTCATCTCGCCGAAAAATTCGCTCGGCCCTATCGTGGTGAGCGTGACTTCACGCCCCTCGCCGTCGTCGATCACGATTTTCGCGCGGCCCGACAGTATGATATAGAGCGCGTCCGATCGCTCGCCCGCGCGCAGCATGAACGAATGGCGGGGATAACTGCGATGCTGAATGGCCGGGAACAGCGCGGCGAGCTGATGATCGGAGAACAGTGAAAAAAGCGGAACCGTTTTTAAGATCGTTGGATTGACCGTCAGGTTCGTCATGCGTGTGCCTAAGCTCCCCGGGATGTGGAAGGAAGTATTACACACCCCGGCAGGATGTCAAATAATGCACGCCTGGTCGCGTGAGCTGAGGGTGCGCGTGGCCATCTATTGTCCTCACCTCTGGCTGGCCGGCATGCGCCGCGTCGCTACGGCCCGCGACTGCGTTCGCTGCGCGCCGCCTCCCCGCTCAGCTTCAGAAACGCTCGCGCTGGACGGCGTTTTCAAAACGGGTGAACTTGCCGATGAAGGTCAGATCGATTTTTCCGACCGGGCCATTTCGCTGCTTGGCGATGATCAGCTCGGCGAGGCCCTTGGTTTCCGGAGAGGGGTTGTACACCTCGTCACGGTAAATGAAGAGAATAACGTCGGCGTCCTGCTCGATCGCGCCCGATTCCCGAAGGTCCGACATCATGGGACGCTTGTCCTGGCGCGCATCGACGCCGCGATTGAGCTGCGAGAGCGCGATGACCGGCACCTTGAGCTCTTTGGCCAGGCTTTTGAGCGACCGGGAAATCTCCGCGATCTCCGTTGCCCGGTTTTCCTGGCCACCGTGGCCCGTTCCCGACATGAGCTGGAGGTAATCGATGATGACCATGCTCAATCCGCCGCACTGGCGATGCAGGCGCCGGGCGCGCGAGCGCACTTCGAGGACGTTCAGACCCGCGGTGTCGTCGATGAACATCTGCGACTCATTGAGCTTGCCCACCGCATCGACGAGCTTGGTCCAGTCGTCTTCCTTGAACGTGCCGGTGCGCAGCTCATGCTGGTCGACCCTGCCCACCGAACCGATCATCCGCATTGCGAGCTGGGGGCCCGACATCTCCATACTGAACACGGCGACCGCCTTCTTCTCGGTCAGCGCAACGTGCTCGGCCATATTCATGACGATCGTGG
>JBKJKJ010000310.1:0-2771 GCA_046597455.1 Burkholderiales bacterium | reverse complement strand
CGCAGCCGCGGCGGCCAAGGACGAGTTTCTTGCCGTGCTCTCGCACGAGCTCAGGACGCCGCTGACGCCGATCCTCGGCTGGGCCAGCATCCTCAAGCTCGGCGATCCGGGCAAAATGAAGCGGGCGGCGGAAGTGATCGAAAGGAACGCGTTGCTGCAGGTGCGCCTGGTGGAGGACCTGCTCGAGCTGACCCGCCTGACGCGGAGCAGCATCGTTATCGATCTGAAGGTCTGTGACATCGGCGAAGCGCTCTGCGCCGCCTCTGAACCGTTCTCCGGGTCGGCGCTCGAGAAAGGCGTCGCGTTCAGAGTCGTTCCGCCGCCCCACACCGTCCTGATCAAGGCGGACCCGAACCGCCTGCAGCAGGTTTTCAGGAATATCCTCTCCAATGCGCTGAAATTCACGCCGGTCGGCGGCTCGGTCGATGCTGCGGTAACGACGGATCTGGGCTGGGCCGTGGTCACGTTCGTCGATACCGGCGAGGGCATTGCGCCGGCCTTTCTGCCGTTCGCGTTCGAGATGTTCCAGCAACAGGAGCACGGGACCCGCCGCTCGCACGAAGGCCTCGGGATCGGCCTCGCCCTCGTCAAGCGCCTCACCGAGCTCCAGCAAGGGGAGGTGAGTATTGCCAGCGAGGGATCCGGATGCGGCGTCCGGGTCACCCTTCGCTTTCCGCTGCTGGTGGACGCCGTGGTGCCGGCAGCGGATCCGGCGCGCGCCATCGTTCGCAAGGGGACGCTCAGCGGGCTGCGCGTGCTGATCGTCGAGGACATGGACGATGCCCGCGAGTTCACGCGGCTGATGCTCGAGGACCTGGGCGCTGACGTGATCTGCGCCGCCGATGGGCTCGAAGCGCTGAAGGTGATGGAGCGCTGCAACCGTGATGTGATCCTGTGCGATCTGCGTATGCCGAGAATGGACGGCTTCGAGTTCATGCGCGCGATACATCGCGATTCCGCGACGCGTCCGCCGCCGGTGATTGCGTTGTCGGGGCTGGCAAGCAGCGCCGATCACCTACGCACGCAGGCGGCCGGCTTCGTCGGTCATCTCGACAAGCCGTTCGACGATGTCAGGTTGCTTGCGGCGATCGGCGCCGCGGTCGGACATCACCCATGAGGCCGGGCTACGGCCGTCATGGTACTGCTCCCGAGGGGGGACTATGGCGGCGTACTCGACGGATCTCCGGATTCGTGTCTTACAGGACTGGGATGAGCAGATGCGAGCGGACTCGTTCGCCGCGAAGTACCGCGTGAGTCGGGCGTGGGTCCATCGACTGGTGCAGCGCCGACGCGAGCACGGCGAAGTCGGGCCGCGTCGGCAGACGCGCTTCCGTCCCTTGGCCCTCGCGGGTCAGGACGATCGGCTGCGCGCCCTCATCGACGCCCAGCCGGATTAGACCCTCGCCGAATTGGAGTTGGCGCTACCGACCACCGCGAGCCTCGCGACGACCTGGCGCACACTGGAGCGGCTCGATCTCACCGTCAAAAAAAACGGTGCACGCCACGGAGCAACGACGGCCTGACATTGCCGCGGCGCGCCGCGACTGGGTGACGAGCCAGGGCGTCCGGGATGCGAGCCCCTATGTCTTTCTCGACGAGTGCGGCGTCGCCACGGACTTACTGCGCCGCTATGGCTGCGGGCCGCGCGGGATGCGGGTCCGCGATCACACGCCGTGCGGGCACTGGGAGACACACACGGTCATTGCCGCTTTGCGATGCGACCGTCTTGGCGCAGCCGCCGTCTTCGATGGACCGATCGATGGGACCAGCTTCCTCGCCTATATCGAGCAAGTCCTCGTCCCCGCGCTGCGCCCCGGCGACGTGGTCGTCCTCGATAACCTCGCGGTCCCCAAACAGCCCGACATTGCCGTCGCGATCCGCACGGTCGGAGCGCAGATCCGCTTCCTCCCACCGTACAACCCGGACTTCAATCCCATCGAGATGGCCTTTGCGAAGCTCAAGGCCTTCCTCCGTGCCGCGCGGCCACGCACCTTCGACCAGGTCACCGCGCTCGTCGCCGAGGCACTCGGCCGCTATACCGCGACCGAATGTGCCAACTACGTGCGGCACTGCGGCTATCGCATCGCTACGTCAAAATGAAAAACGCTCTCGACTAGCGCCGCCAGCCGTCAGGTTTACCGCGTCGTCAGCCGCGGGCCGGGATCTTCAGGACCTGACCCGGCTTGATCTTGTCAGGGTCGGACAGCTGATCGCGATTGGCTTCGAAGATCGTCGGGTAGGCACTCGCGCTCCCCAGCAGTTCCTTGGCAATTTTCGAGAGCGTATCGCCTGCCTTCACCGTGTAGGTCTGTCCGCTCCCGCTCGGCGCGGCCTGGCTCACCACCTTGATGTCGGCCACCACATCGGTGCGCCACGACGGTACCGTCTTGATCGCATCCCAGATACGGTTGGCGTCGGCGTCTGTCGGCACCGTGCCGTGGAAGTAAAGCTTCCCATCGCGCTCGTCTGCCGAGCCCTGCATGTGTCCCTTTGCGGCCTGAATGGCCGCGCTGTACGTGTCGCGCAATCCCATGTGTCACCTCGTCTTGAAAGTTGGTCCAGGCGTCTGCGGTGCAAGCGCGGGGCCGTTCGCGCGCGCCTCGGCTTCGCACCCGGTCCGCCGGTACACGGTGACGCCGTCGATCGTGTCCAGCTTCGTGTAGCGGCGTGTGACCAGCCGATGCAGCAAGGGATAGTCCTGCATGGGGAAGGTCTGCCAGCGCGCGATGCCGGCCGGTGCGGTGTCGATGATGTAGTTCGGCTTCGAGCGC
>JBKJKJ010000446.1:0-3471 GCA_046597455.1 Burkholderiales bacterium | reverse complement strand
CGCTCAAGACGAACGGGTGGATGATAGGGCGCAGTGAAAGCTGGCCCCGAGATGCATGTCGAACGGCACTGGGCGCAATCCGTTATGCATCAGGCTGCGGCAGTTTTTCTGAAAACTGTCATTCCCGACGCGCCGTAACGGCGTGATCCGGACTTCATCATCTGATGATCGTCTTAGGAGCGGGCTTTCGAGCGTCTAGGAGCTTGTCGGACTTGCGATGCGACAAGCTCCTTATGCAAAACCGGACAGCCGAATTAAAGTCGACAACATGCTTTTGAGGTTTTTTGAATTCATATTTTGCGCAAATCCGTCCGGTTTTGCTTTAGCAGCCTGTCCCGACTGGTAAGTCCGACAGGCTGCTGGTGATTGCTTCGTCACTGTGTTTCGCGCAATGACGGTTGACAGTCGATCGGTGGTCTCTAGATGTCCAGGCGGTACACGCGCGCGGCGGTGTCGTGGTACATCGCCGCTTTCTCCGCCGGCGTGTGGTTTTGCGTGATGCGCTTCATCGCGTTCCACAACACCCCGTAGCCGCACGATTGCTTGTCCACCGGGAAGTTGCTTTCCATCATGCAGCGGGCCGGTCCGAACGCCTCGATGCACGCCTCGACGTAGGGGCGCCACGCTGCGGCGAGTTCCTCCGACGACGGCGGAACGTCGCGCAGGTGGAAATCCCAGTTGCAATACAGCATGCCGAGTCCGCCGATTTTCACGGTGAGGTTGGGAAACTGGGCGAGCTCGCGGATGTGATTGCGCCAGACCTGGAAGACTTCGTCGCGGTTGCCGTGCGGTGCCACGCCGAGCAGCCCGCCGACGTGGTTGAGGATGACGTTCGCTTCCGGAAACGCGCGCAGCAGGTCCGCGAGATCGGGCAACTGTGGATGGAACTGCCACGATTCGAAAGACAGTCCCAGCGACACGAGGCGCGCGAAACCTTTTCGAAACGTGGGATCGAGGACGAGATGCTGCGGTACCCGGTGCCGTCCGAACTTGGCCGCGTTACCGGTATCCCAGCACACGCCGTGGCGAATGCCCCGCAACCTGCCGTTGCCCGCGGCAATCAGGGCTTCCAGCACGGGCTGGACGTCGTCGCCGAGCATGAGATCGCCGTGCCCGACGATGCCGGCACAGAGTCGCGATGGTCCGTAACGCCCGCTCGCGCTCATCGCGGCGATCCCGTTGACGAATTCGACCTGGCCCACCGGTTTCATTGCTTTGGGACCGTCTGCGCGGTACATCGCGCCGGCTTCGATGAACACCGTGCCCACGATGTTGTGGCCGGTGCCGACATCCTCGAGCAGCTCTTCGATCAGGTAGCGCCCGCGATCGTCGTCCCACACATGATGGTGCGGGTCGAGGATCGGCAGGTCGGGCTCGAGCGCTTCCTCGTGCCGCTGCTTCGTCCAGGCATTCAGCTCATCGAGTGGCCGATAGCTGTTGCCGCGGAATTCGTAGGACTCGTATGTCTTCGGCATGTCCCCACCTCTTTGTCGGTATCAGGCATGATACGGCAACCCTGGATGACACGAGGAAGCGACATGCGCTTTTTATACCGCCACCCCATGGCGTGCTCGGCGGCGATGGTATTTTCGCTTTTCGTCTCCGCCGCCTTTTCTGTTTCCGCGGCTCAGCCGTATCCGTCGCGCGCGCTGCGTGTCGTGGTGCCGTTCGCGCCCGGCGGATCGACCGATGTGCTCGCGCGCCTCGTCGGGCAGCGCCTGAGCGAAAGCGTGGGGCAGCCGGTGATCATCGACAATCGACCGGCGGGAGGCGGCACCACCGGCACCGACCTCGTCGCGAAAGCGCAGCCTGACGGCTATACCGTTGTCATCGGATCGATCGCGACGATGGCCATCGCGCCGGCACTGTATTCGAGCCTGCCGTATCGGCCGATGCACGATTTCGAGGACATCGGTTTATGGGTGACATTTCCGCTCGCGCTGATCGTGCCCGCCGCGTCCCCGGCCGCGGGGCTCAAGGATCTTATCGAGCAGGCGAAGGCGAAGCCCGGCGCGCTGCGCTTCGGCTCGCAGGGGATCGGCGCCTCCGCGCACATTTTCGCCGAGCTCATGAACCGCATGGCGGGTATCAAGGTGATACACGTCCCCTATAAGGGCGGTGGTCCCGCGCTGACCGGTGTGCTCGTCGGCGAGGTCGATTACGCGATGGTCGCGGTCTCGACCGCGCTGGCGCAGGTTGGTACGGGCAAGGTGAGGGCGCTCGGCGTCACCAGCGCTCGGCCTGCCGCGAGCATGCCGAACGTGCCGCCGATCGCGAGCGTGCTGCCCGGCTACGAGGGGCTGAACTTCCACGGACTGCACGCGCCGGCTAAAACGCCGCGGGCGATCGTGGCCCGGCTGCACGACGAAACGACGAAAATTCTGCGGCGCCCCGACGTTCACGAGAAGCTGACGGGTTTCTCGATGGACGTCGTCGCGAGCCGGCCGGAAGAATATCGCGCGTTCATCAAGGCCCAGATCGCTCAGTGGACGCCGCTGGTGAAAGCATCCGGCGCCCGCGCCGAGTGATCCGTGCGCCACGCCGCATTGCCCTTGCGGGCGTGTTGCACGAGGTAAACTGAACCGCGGTGCGTCTCGCGAACGAGCGCGCCGCAAACCAACCCGATCGGGAGACCTTCATGCCGGATTCCGCCATCAGTGTCGTTGTGACCGATAAGAAGCTGTGCAAGCCGTTTCTAGTCGAAGTCATGGTGTTCAGCCCCGAGAGCGGCTACAAGTTCAAGGTGATGGTCGAGCGTTCGTGCACGCCCGAAGCGGACCCCATATGGAAGCTCGTCTTCGACCTGTACAAGGTGGCCGACCAGGAAGTTCAGATCGTGCACGTTTCGTATACCGCGCAAACGCCGGTGGAAGAAAAAGGGATACAGCGCATGGCTTCGGGCGTGACACCCGCGCAGGCCGCCATCCTCGTGAACGAGGTGCACCCCGCGGCGAAGGACATCGAAGGTATGAAGAAGCCCAAGAAGAAGCAGAAAGAGCAGCTGCGAAAGTCGATGTCGGACGCGGTCTCGGTGAGCCTCTGACCGCCGGATGCAAAATCCGCAATCCATTCGCGCCCCTGCACGGCGGGCGCGGATCTTTTGGGCCCTGGTGGTCTGCACGCTCTACTCACCCTCTATCGTTGCTACCGTTGCTACCGTTGCGCAGGAGGCGCCTCCAGAGCACTCCAGCCTCGCTGCGGCCGATGGCGTTGCAGGTCCTGCGCCGTCCGGCCGCAATGATGAACGTCCGTCCTGCGAGATCAGCGAGGCCTACGGACGTCCGGTAGGCTCCATCACCGTGCAGGGCCGGTGGGCGGCGAACGTGCCGTTGCCGATCGCGCCGGGCGATGCGCTGACGCAGCAAGGAATCTCCGACGCGCTGCAGGCTTTGCGCAGAGCCATCACTGCCGAGCCGGCTTACGGCCTCAGCCGGCGATCGGCAGGCGAGCTCGCCGCGCTGTATATCGACG
>JBKJKJ010000421.1:0-3367 GCA_046597455.1 Burkholderiales bacterium | reverse complement strand
CGCTGCGCGAACCGCGGAAGGCATACCGATGGTGCTTGCGATCCTGCCTGCGCTGCTTGATACACTTGAGGTTCAACGCCTGAAATCTGTCGCCCTGCCCACCGCCGCCTGAACGTCCTCAGCGTCCTCAACGTCCTCAACGTCCTCAGCGTCCTCAACCTCTCGTGCAACCTCTCTCCATCCCGCATTACTCGATCGTGAACAGCCTGGGTGCCGGCAGGCGCGCCATCGCCGAAGCCCTGCTCAATGCTCGCACCGGCCTCGCACCGTGCCGGTTCGAGACCGTCGAGCTCGACACCTTCATCGGGGAAGTCCCCGCGCTCGACGACACGCGGATTCGCGCCGATCTGTCGACCTACGACTGCCGCAACAACCGGCTCGCCCAGAGCGGGCTCGAATGCGACGGTTTTGCGGCCGCGGTCCAGGCGGCTGCGGAGAAATACGGCCGTGCGCGCATCGGCGTCTTCATGGCGACGAGCACCTCGGGCATTCTGCAGACCGAGCTCGCGTACCGTCGCCGCGATCCGCACACCGGTGCTTTACCGCCCGATTTCAACTATGCGCAGACGCAGAACAGCTTTTCCCTCGGTGACTTCGTTCAGCGCTACCTGCGCCTCGAAGGTCCCGCATTCGTCGTGTCTTCGGCGTGCTCGTCAAGCGCCAAGGTGTTCGGCAATGCGGCGCGGATGATCGCTGCGGGCGTGTGCGATGCGGCAGTCGTCGGCGGCGTCGATACCTTGTGCCTGACCACGCTCTACGGGTTCAACTCGCTGGGACTCGTGTCGCGCCAGGCGTGCCGGCCCTACGACGCGGAGCGCGACGGCATTTCGCTGGGCGAAGGCGCGGGCTTCGCATTGATCGAAAAACGCGGGGCCCCCGCGATGGACGCCGGCATGGAGCTGCTCGGCGTCGGCGACAGCGGCGACGCCTATCACATGTCCACGCCGCACCCCGAAGGCCGGGGCGCCGGGCTCGCCATGCAACGCGCGCTCGAGTCGGCGGGCCTGCGAGCCGCCGACATCGATTACATCAACCTGCACGGCACCGGGACGAAAACCAACGATGCCAGCGAAGATCGCGCAGTGTTCGATCTGTTCGGCAGTGCGACGCGGTGCAGCTCGACCAAAGGCTCGACCGGACATCTGCTGGGCGCCGCCGGAATCACCGAGGCGATCATCTCGATGCTCGCGATCGAGCACGAGCTCATGCCCGGGGGGCGTCCCACTCGCAACATCGACCCGACGCTACGCAGCCGCTATCTGCGCGAGAACGAGGCGGGGCGAGTGCGCCGCGTTCTGAGCAATTCGTTCGGCTTCGGCGGAAGCAACAGCAGCCTCGTCATCGGAAGGGCGCAGTGATGCGCGTCTGGGTGGAAGGTGTCGGTCTCGCAGGCGCGGGACTCTGCGGGTGGCCGGCGAGCCGCGCAGTGTTTGCAGGCGAGGCAGAGTACACGCACGCGCCGACCGTACTCACCGCAAGCGCCCTGCTTCCCGCTGCGGAGCGGCGCCGCACCGGTGTGCCCGTGAAGCTCGCGATTGCAGTCGGAAGCGAAGCTTTCGCCCACGCCGGACGCGATCCCGCCACCACGGCGACCGTGTTCACGTCATCAGGCGGCGACAGCGAAAACGTTCATCAGATTTGCGAGACGCTCGCCTCCCCCGAGCGCGAAGTCTCGCCCACGCGCTTCCATAACTCGGTGCATAACGCGGCCGCGGGATACTGGAGCATCGCAACCGGATCCCACGAGCCGTCGACGAGCTTGTGCGCATACGACTGGAGCTTTGCGGCGGGTCTGCTCGAAGCGGCGGTTCAGATCGCCGCCGACAGCAAAGCGGTCGCGCTGATCGCGTACGACCAGCACTACCCGCCGCCCCTGCACGCGGTGAGACCGATCGACTCGCATTTCGGCGTGGCGCTGGTACTTGCGCCGCAGCTTACGGCTCACACCTTCGCCACGCTCGACGTGACGTTCGGTCCGTCGGCGGCAACACCGACCGCGATGGCCCTGCCGGCGCTCGAAGCGTTGAGAAAGTCGGTGCCCGCAGGCCGCAGCCTGCCGTTACTCGCAGCGCTCGCGCGCCACGCGGAGCAGGTGCTGATTCTCGACTATGGGGACTCGTCGCATCTGCGAGTCGCGGTGAGCCCATGCTGAGCAAGGCACAGATCGCGGGCCTGATTCCTCACGCCGGCAGTATGTGTCTGCTCGATGAGGTTCTGGCGTGGGATTCGACGACGATCCGCACATCGAGCCAAAGCCACCGTGATCCGCACAATCCGATGCGCGTGGCCGGACACCTGTGCGCGTTATGCGGAATCGAATACGCCGCGCAGTCGATGGCGATCCACGGCGGACTCTCCGCCGCGGTCGCGGGCACGCCGAGCGCCGGCTATCTGGCGAGTGTGCGCGACGTGTCCTGCTTTCAGCGCCGGCTCGATGGGCCTGACGGTGCCCTCACCGTTGAGGCCGAGCGCCTGATGGGTGATGCGTCCCGGGTGATTTACCGGTTCACGCTGTGGGTCGGTGAGACCGAAGTCCTCAACGGCCGCGCCGCCGTGGTTCTGGACGCCGGGCCGGTGCCCGCATGAAGCGCGCGCTGGTGACCGGCGGCAGCGGGGACATCGGCGCTGCGATCTGCCGCCGGCTTGCAGCCGACGGGCACCACGTTTACGTCCACGCGAACACGCACCTCGACCAGGCCGAGAAAATATCCGCGGACATCGTTGCCGCCGGCGGTTCGGCCCGCGCGGTTTCGTTCGACGTCGCCGACCGCGTGCAAACCGGGTCGGCGCTCGAAGTACTGCTCACCGAAGGCCCAATCCAGATCGTGATCAACAATGCCGGGATACACGACGACGCGGTCATGCCTGCAATGAAAGCGGAGCAGTGGTCGCGCGTCATCGACGTCTCGCTGAACGGCTTTTTCAACGTGACCCAGCCGCTGTTGATGCCGATGATCTCGAAGCGCTGGGGACGCGTGATCAACCTGTCATCGGTCGCCGCGCTGACGGGCAATCGCGGCCAGACCAATTACGCCGCAGCTAAAGCGGGTTTGCATGGCGCGACCAAGTCGCTCGCGCTCGAGCTCGCGAGCCGGGGCATCACCGTCAATGCCGTCGCACCGGGCATTATCGCGTCGGAGATGACCCGCAACGCGTTCCCGAAAGAAGCGATCGAGCGGCTGGTCCCGATGAAGCGCGCCGGCACCCCTGACGAAGTGGCGAACCTGATCGGCTTTCTGGTCTCCGAGCAGGCGGCGTATATCTCCGGACAGATCATTTCCATCAACGGGGGAATGATCTAGCAGCCTGTCGGACTTACCAGTCGGGACAGGCTGCTAAAGCAAAACCGGACGGATATCCGCAGAAT
>JBKJKJ010000361.1:0-5025 GCA_046597455.1 Burkholderiales bacterium | reverse complement strand
GGTGTCGGTCGGCTTTGGCGTCGCGCTCCCGCTTCTGCCCGACCTGATCGAGCGGCTCCTGGGAGCAGCTGTAGAGGCTGTGCAGGTTTCCCGGCACACCGGGCTACTCACCGCTGTCTACACCCTCTCGCTTTTTCTGTTCGCTCCCATGTGGGGTCGCCTGGCCGATCGACATGGCCCGCGTGGCGTGCTGCTGGTCGGGCTCCTCGGCTTTGGCGCATCCATGCTGGCCTTCTCGTTCGTCGAGAGTCTCGCCGCGGTTTACGCCGAGCGCTTCCTGAGCGGCACGTTCGCCGCGGCGGTGACGCCAGTGGCGTCGGCCGTGGTCGGCCGCTTCACCATGACCGAGCAAGGCCGTGCCCGTCGGCTTGCGTTCGTCAGCATGGCCAGCATCGCCGGCCTCATGCTTGGACCGATGCTGGGCGTGTTCATTGCGCACCTTGCCGCGGATTTCTTCACGCTCGCCATGGCGGCCGGATCGCTTGCCGTTCCGCTCACGGCGACGGCACTCCTCGCGTTTTCCGTGGCCTCTGCTGTCGCGCTTGCCGTACCGGTTCGCGAAGGCAGCGGTCGGTCACACAAGACCCGGGACACTTCGTTCGATGAGACTGCATGGCTGGTGCCGAAGCTGCTCATTCTTACCTTTATTGTTTCGGCCGGCGTCGGCGCCTTCGAAGTCGGGCTTGCACTGCGCGGCAAGCAGGACCTCGGCCTGTCCCCGTCCCAGATTGCGCTGATGTTCACCGAGTGCGGCCTGGTCATGTTTGTGATGCAGGCCATTGTCTTCTCGCCCCGGTTCAAGCCGGATACGACCCGTTGGCTCATCGCGCCCGCGCTCGCCGCGCTGGCGGCCGGATTGTTCCTGGTGCCGCAGGCGTCTGATTTCATCTTGATGCTGGTCGTGATCGGTGCGGTCGCCGCCAGCGCGGGCATCCTCTCGCCGATCCTGACCTACTGGATCTCGGCCAAGGCCGGGCGCGCGCAGGGTTGGGAGCTCGGCAGGCAGACGGCGGCCGCCAGCCTCGGAGTCACCGTGGGCTCGGCGGCGGGCGGACTCCTCTTCAATGTGGCCGGCCTGGCGGGTGCTTCCTTCGTTCTGACCGCGGGCTTAACCGTGCTGGGTTTCCTGCTGAGCCTAGGGTTGCCGCATGTGCTCGTGCGCCCCCATGTATGCTCGCGCCCGGTATCGATGTGATCTCAACTGTCCTTTTCTGAAGGAGTACCCATGTTCAAGCACATCCTGATTTCCACCGACGGCTCATCGCTCGGCAACAAAGCCTCCAAGGCCGGTATCGAGCTCGCACATGCCCTCGGCGCCAGGGTCACCGCCTATTACGCGATCGAACAACAGCAGATGATCTACGACGAAGGCTACATGATGGATCAAAAGATGATCGACAGGCTCGAGGAGAGCACGCGTGCGGTTGGACAGAAGCGTGTCGACGCGATTGGCAAGATGGCGAAGGCGGCGGGCGTCCGCTTCGTCCCGATAGTGACGCAAGCGTCCACGGCCTATGAGGGGATCATCGATACCGCAAAAAAGCGCAAGTGTGATGTGATCTTCATGGCATCGCACGGCCGCCGCGGCCTTTCGAAGCTGATGATGGGAAGCGTCACGCAGAAAGTGCTGGCGCACTCGAGGATACCGGTGGTGGTGTACCGCTGAAGCGAGGCTGACGCGCCCGCCACGCCAGTTGCATATATCTTTGAGCTCCCTCGCGGACAACCTGCCCCGCTGGTAGTGAGACAACTCGGCCTGGACGCCTGCAGGGCCTGTTTGAGTGGCAACATCGACATCGACGCCGCAGCGCAAAGGCATTACCCGCAGAGGGACCCTGTTGACCGTAAACGGGATGTGGAGCTCGTCATGCCGATGATGCTCCCCACTCCTGCCCTTTCGTTACGGCGTTCGCGCGCGTAACGCTCAGGCCGGCACCGATTTGCGCCAGTTGAAGTGCTCGTAGATGCCGGTCCAGAAGAGCCCGAAGCAAAACCCGAACGCCAGTTCCTCAAGAGGCATGCCGGCCGGAACCAGACCCGAAAGCGCATCCAGGTTCCACACCTGCTGAATGTAACTGGGTGCCGTCCATTCGAGTCCGATCAGAAACACGATGTAGAGACCCAGAAATATCAGCCCGCCGACCAGCGTGTTCATCTTGAGATCCGGACGGCACAGCACGTTCGCCACCGCTCCCGCAATCATCGCCGCGATCCCCGCGTAGATCGGATTCCAGGGCAGAAAGTACAGGATCGCGAACGCGACGAATGGGACCGCCAGCGCAACGTAGTGAAAGCGGTGGTGTTCATCGTGGCGCTCCTGCTCGGGTACAGGAACCAGCTTGCGGCGGGTGATGACGCTGTAGAGCACAGCGCCGACCCCGCCGATCGCAAAGCTGAAGATGATGCTTTCAATGTCGAAACCGGTCCTCCAGGCGAGGTCGAAGAGACTCGGGGGATTCCAGTATTCCGGCACGAACAGCGCCTCGGTAAGTCCGAACGGCGCCATCAACGCGCTTGCCCACAGCATGACCCGGCGATGGGTCGGGAAGGTCCCGTACAGGATTACCCAGGGGACCAGGAACGCGACGGACCAGATCAGCCAGACATAGTGGTACGAATGCATCCTGTGTCCCGGGTGACTGAGGCGATATCGGAAGTTCCAGTGTACGCGAAATGATCAGGGGACAACCCTGGGTGGCGCTCGATTGCGCCTCGACGAAAGTGTCGGCGCACTTCAATCCGGGCGGGTAACGTCACTGGGTCGATCAGCTTCGTCAGCCATCGGACGCCCGCCCCCGCCCCAGTTGCCCCTACCCTCTCGCCCGGCCTGAAGACCCTCGCAAGCGTTGCGTCCCGCGTGAGACATAGCGCGGCTGGTTTGATCTGCATCAAGATGCCACGACCGGCACCCGGCTACGATGTTTTCCTGATGCAATGCACCAGGACACTTGCCTTCGACCGGCCTGGCCTGCGTATGGCCGCGAAGGGGATCGAGTCGCGGTGTTCTGCGGCATTGCGCTTGCTGTCGATCCCTCACAAACGGGGTGCGTCGAAAGCATCCGCTGCTCCGGGTCCGCGTCCGGGTGCTGCACTTCAATGGAGAACCGCAAATGCCGTGCGCATACATTGCGACGCGTTGGTCGTTGCTGATCTTAATGGGCGCCATCGGGCAGATCCCGGCGCCTGCTGCCGCTTCTCACGTCGATCAGTACAAAGTGGCCGGCCATATGGCGGTTTACCTCGGCGTCCTGCCTCCTGAAATCGTACGCGGGCATACACCCGAACACCCGGATCGCACGGCGCACGCAGGGGCGCCGCGCGCCCGGAAATCCTCGCATCTGGTTATTGCGCTGTTCGATACGAACGACGGCAAGCGCCTCTCGGACGCAGAGGTGTACGTGCGCGTGGCGCGAACGGGTTCGGCAGGCGAAAGAAAAAAGCTCGAAACGATGAAGATCGGCGACGCCGTATCCTTCGGCAACGAGTTCATGATGAGCGCGGCAGGTCCGTATCGCATCACGGTGGAAATCCGGGCCGCCGGCGCAGCAAAACCGGTGACGGCCGAATTCAAGTACAAGCACCACTGATGAACGCGAACGCGGGGCCTCGCGGATGCTGCGGGCGGCGACATCGCCATGACTAAGGCAGCAGCAGCCGGCACAACACGCCGGCCTGTGCGAAGCCCGACGGGTAGGCTGCTTTCAACATCGCGAGCATTCCGAGCACCGCTACCGCCGCTGCGGTCGCAACTCGCACGTTGCGCCCCCGCGTCAGGGCCTGCAAACGCCGCGCCACGAGCGCAATCGCCAGTACATTGGGCAGGGTGCCCAGGCCGAACGCCAGCATGACCACGGCGCCCTGCAGCGCGTCACCGGTGGCCAGCGCAGTCAGCAGCACCCCATACACCATTCCGCACGGCAGCCAGCCCCACAACGCGCCCAGACCGAGGGCCCGCGGCAGGCTGTCGACCGGAAGAAACCACCGCGAATAGGGCTGCAAGTGCCGCCACGCCAGCGCGCCCGCGGCCTCCATCCCGCGCACGATGCGCGTCACGCCTGAAACGTAGAGCGCCAGCAGCAGCATGGAAGCGCCCGCGAGCCCGAGCATCACCTGCTGCGCCGCAGGCCCCGCGCGCAGCGCGAGCGCACCTTGACCGATCGCCCCGGCGAGCGCGCCAGCCGCGGTGTAGCTCGCGATGCGCCCGGCGTTATAGGCGAGTGGCAGGTGCCAGCGCGCGGACGCGCCGTTCAGCCGCGCCGGTGTGCATGCCGTGATGATGCCCCCGCACATGGCCGCGCAATGGGCGCCGCCCACCAGGCCCACCATGAAGGCCGTCGTCGCGACGAGTTGCAGCCAGGCGCTCATGCGCGCCGAACGTTCGCGCCCCGCAGGGCTTGCGCCGCCCTGACGACAATGAATCTGTGGCCGACATTCAGGGCATCGTCGGACATCATGGCTCCCGTTCACCGCGCTCCAGGGGCGCGGTGCGGTTGACATCGGCGGACGTGCGCTGGAGAAAGCACGTGAAAGCGCTCGACGCAGCGGCGAGCAGCCAGAACGAAAAAAAACCTCCCGTATAGACAGCGGTACGGCTCAGCGCCAAAGGCCGGCCGAGGATTTCGAGTGTAGACGGGTCGAAAAGCGTAAAGAAAAGGGCCTCGGCCGCTGCGGCCACCACAAAAGACGGCCACAGTATCCACATCGCGTGTCTCACCTGCCCGCCTCCGCAGGTTGGAGATAGAGTACCGGATCGGCATTCGCGCGCCACTCTCCGCTCAGGCGCCAGGTGCCCGCTTGGTCCTCGAGCAATACGCCCCACCTGCCGCGCTGCACGCCGCTCAGCGCCCCCTCATAGACCCCGGGTGCGCGCGCATCGAGCCTGAAGACGTGATCCTGGCCCGCACGCGTCGGATGCACCAGGCGCAGAATCAGCGCAGCGTCCTGACTCGCGCCGGTAAGCGTGACGCGTGCGGGCCAGGATCACGTCTTCAGGCTCGATGCGCGCGCACCCGGGGTCTATGAGGG
>JBKJKJ010000267.1:0-9211 GCA_046597455.1 Burkholderiales bacterium | reverse complement strand
GCCCAGGGTGCCCGGCACATCGGACGCGCAGAGCGCGACGATTTCCATCGCCCCGTCGAGCGCCCGGTTCGAAAGGATGAGCGCGTCTTCGCCCAGGGCCTGCTTCACTTTGTGCAGGACTTCGCGCGAGGTTGCGCCGACGAATTTGTGCGTTCGCATTATTGGTTCCCCACTATCGAAACGACTTTGATGGCACGCGTATCAGGTATTTCAGCGTGTGACATGACTTTGAGCTGCGGTATGGCGCGCCGCAGAAAACGCGAGAGCAGCACGCGAAGCTGCGCCGGCACCAGCAGCAACGCCGGCAATCCGAACTGTTCCTGCTTTTCCGCCGCCACACGTGTTCCGGCGACGAGTTGCTCTGCAAGGCGCGGCTCGATCACCGAGGTTTCCATCTGCGCGGCCTGCAGCAGTGTCTGTTCCAGCGACGGATCGAGCACCATGACCTGCAGGTCGGCATTGCCCGGGAACATCTGCTGGGCGATGGCGCGGCCCAGCGCGATGCGCACGTCAGCCGCGAGCTGCCCCGGGTCCTGAGTACGGGTTGCCGAGGAGCCCAGCGCGTCGACGATCGTGCGCATGTCACGGATGTGCACGCCCTCTTCGAGCAGGCTCTGCAGCACTTTCTGCAGCGACGCGAGGGACAGCAGCTTGGGGACGAGATCTTCGGTCAGCTTCGGCATCTCCTTGGCGAGATGATCGAGCAGCTGCTGCAGTTCGTGACGCCCCAGCAGCTCGGAGGCGTGGGAATTGAGGAGGTGCGAAAGGTGCGTCGCGATGACCGTGCTCGAGTCGACGACCGTGTAGCCCGCGGACTGCGCTGCTTCGCGCGCATCGGCTTCCACCCATACCGCCGGAAGCCCGAAAGCCGGATCGGTCGTCGCAATGCCCGGCACTTCGGTCACGACGCGACCGGGGTTGATGGCGAGAAACATGCCGGCGTGCGCCTCGTGCTGCGCGATCTCCACGCCTTTGAGCAGGATGCGGTATCCCGCGGGCCGCAGCTCCAGATTGTCCCGGATGTGTATCGCCGGGGGCAGAAATCCGATGTCCTGTGCGAACTTCTTGCGGATGGCTTTGATCCGCTTCAGGAGCTCGCCGTCCTGGCCGCGATCGACCAGCGGCACGAGCCGATAGCCGACTTCGAGCCCGAGGATGTCGACCGGCATCACGTCGGTCCAGCTCACCTCGGCGCTTTCCTTCGGCGCGATTTCCGGCATCGTGACTGCGGGAGCCGCCGCGTCCTGCTGCAGCTTCTTGCGCGAATAATAGGCGATGGCGCCGAGTCCGGCCGCAAGCAGCAGGAACGCGAAATGCGGCATGCCGGGAACGAGCCCCATGATGCCGATGATGGCGCCCGTGATCGCGAAAGCCTCAGGGCGCTTGAAGAGCTGGCTCGCGAGCTGCTGACTCATGTTCTGTTCGCTGCCGACGCGGCTGACGACGAGACCCGCGGCAGTGGAAATGATGAGCGCGGGAATCTGCGCGACCAGGCCGTCGCCGATGGCGAGCAGCGCGTAAGTCTTGGCCGCATCGGCGAACGGCATGCTGTGCTGAATCATGCCGACCAGCAGACCGCCGATCAGGTTGATGACCAGGATCATGATGCCGGCAACGGCGTCGCCGCGAACGAACTTGCTCGCACCGTCCATCGAGCCGTAGAAATCGGCTTCCTGCGAAACCTCCAGTCGACGCCGGCGCGCCTCGTCCTCGCCGATGAGGCCTGCGTTCAGGTCGGCGTCGATCGCCATCTGCTTGCCGGGCATCGCGTCCAGGGTGAAGCGCGCGCCGACTTCGGCGATACGCCCCGCGCCTTTGGTGATCACGACGAAGTTGATCACGACCATGATGATGAAGACGACGATACCGACCGTATAGTTGTCGCCGACCACGAAGTGACCGAACGACTCGATCACCTTGCCGGCCGCGCCCGCGCCGGTGTGGCCTTCGATCAGCACGACGCGGGTCGACGCGACGTTCAGTGACAGACGCAGCAGGGTGGTGACGAGCAGCACCGTCGGAAACACCGCAAATTCGAGCGGCTTGACGGTGTACATCGCCGTGAGCAGCACCATCACGGCGAACGCGATGTTGAATGTGAAGAACAGATCAAGCAGCAGCGGCGGCAGCGGCAGGATCATCATCGCGAGGATCATGATGACCAGCAGCGGCCCCGCAAGGCTGCGCAGCATGGCGCCGCCCGAGATGCGCAAGGCGAGTGCGTTCATTTCGCCTCCGCCGTCAACGGATCGAGCTCGGGCGGCACTTCGACTTCACCCAGCGGCTTCAGTCCGGCTGTGCCGTAGCTCTTCAACTGAAACACGTACGCCAGCACTTCCGCCACCGCGGTGTAGAGCGTTTCGGGAATCTGCTGGCCGATTTCGGTATGGTGAAAAAGTGCGCGCGCGAGCGGCGGCGCTTCGAGAATCGGCACGTTGCTCGTCTCCGCGATGCCGCGGATACGCGCGGCGAGCAGATCGGCGCCTTTCGCCACGACGCTGGGTGCACGCATCGTCTCGTCGTACTTGAGCGCGACCGCGTAATGCGTCGGGTTGGTGACGATGACGTCGGCTTTCGGAACGTCGGCCATCATCCGCTTCTTGGCCGCCTCGCGCTGCTGGGCGCGGATCGCCGCTTTCACATGCGGGTCGCCTTCGGATTCCTTGGCTTCGCGCTTCACGTCTTCCTTGGTCATGCGTAGTTCTTTGGCGTGGTGCCAGAGCTGATAGGGCACATCCACCGCGACGATCAGGCTCAGGACGGCGGCAATCGAGAACGTGCTCACCATGACGAGCCGGGCGAGCTCGCCCATGGCCACGTCCACGGGCTGCCCGGCCAGCTCCAGCATCGAGTCCCTGGCGTGCCAGAGCACGATGAAACCGACGGTGCCGATCGATGCAGCTTTCAGAATCGCCTTGCAGAGCTCGGCAAGGCTGCTCGCGGAAATCATGCGGCCCAGCCCCTTGATGGGACTGATGCGGTTGAACTTGGGGGCCAGCGCAGCCGGCGCGAAAGACCAGCCGCCCATGGTCATGGGAGCGGCAAGCGCGGCGAACACCGTCACCCCCAGGATGGGGCCGACGATCATCAGCGCGTCGGAGGCGCAGGCGTAGAGTCGCGCGCTCATCGCCGCCGGCTCGTGAATGATTACGGAATCCAGTGTGAGGCCCTGCACCACGAGGCGCTTGAGCCCGCTCATCAGCGAGTCACCGAAAAACCAGATCATGCCGAGCGCCGAGATCGTCACCGCAAACGCAGACAGCTCCTTCGAGCGCGCGATGTTGCCTTCCGCACGCGCGTCGTCGAGTCGCTTCTGTGAAGCGGGTTCAGTGCGTTCGAGTCCTGAATCTTCTGCTGCCATGGCTCATCCAGTTCCAATGGCAACGATTATCTGTGCCGGCCTGGATGTTCAGTGGCTTGAATACGGCCGCTAATCGGCCGCTTTTCCCGAAACTAAAGGGCTGCGGCGCAGCCCTTTCAGCGTTTCGGCGCGGCCGATTGATTCGGCCCATTTATCACGAACAGGGGAAACCGAAGGTTTCCCTCCGTAACCTCCCATCCTTCGGTGATCTACCGATAACCTCGCACCGCGAGAGCCGTAGGAAGGGGGTAACGGGGGAAACCTTCGGTGCCCCCTGTTCGTTTACTGCCCTCCTCCCGGAGGGAGGGAAACCTTGGGTTTCCCTCTGTTTGTTTACCGCCCGGGAGGCCCGTAGGGGCCCTGTTCGTTTACTGCCCGAGCGAGGCCTGGTCGGGCTCCGCGAGCGAGGGGGTAAGCGCAGGGATCGCGACGAGCGCGGCGGCGGCGGGCGCAACGCCGTACCACTCCCAATCCGCTGCGGCTTTCAGTGCGGTGCGCACCACCCGGTCGCGGGCGGCTTCGGGGCTCAAGCCGATCAGGCGGCCGATGGCGGCGTAATCGTCGGGCAGCGCGGCGTCGTCCCAACCGTTCGCGCTGTGGCGTGCGAGGGCGACGGCAAGACTCACGTTAAGCGCCCTCGGCGTCATCGCGTTGCGCTCGTCCATGAGGTCGCAGAGCAGGTCCGGGAGTTGCCAGCGGTGCGCGATCTCGAGCTGCAGCGCGATCATCGGGAAACCGAGGACTTCGCGCTGCACGGTTTCGCTGCGGGTGTGGAACAGGCGCTGCTGGTCCTGCATGCGGTTCGCCAGGCCCGGCGCATAGCACCAGATCAGGAGCTCGGCCAGGTCGTGCAGCAGTGCCGCAGTCGTCACTTCATCGATTTCGATGTCATGCCTAAGCACGGCCCAGTCGTGCGCGTAGAGCGCGGCATGGTAAGCCCGGCTCATGACCGTAAGCGCACCGTGCAGCGCCTGCGGGTTGCCCGCGAGGCGCGACTGCAGGGTGTCCTGGCTGCAGAAATGCGACAGAAACGGATTCATCCCGAGCATCATGAGCGAGTGCGCGATGGTCGTGACGTCGACGCGCTGGCTCCGGCGACGCCGCTGCTGGATATAGCGCAGCAACTTGAAAGTCATGAACGGGTCGTGCATCACGACTTCGGAGACGGTGTGGGTCGAAACGCGGTCAGCGTCGGCGCGTATGCGCTCCAGCTCGATCACCGTGCGCTCGAGGACCGGCAAGTCGGTGCGGCCGAATTGTTCGACCCATTGGGCGGGACTGCGCATTTGAGTCATCATGCCGCCCTCCACTTCCGGGGGCTGCCGCGGCCGCTGCAGCTGCGCCGGGTGCTGTGCGCCGCGTGGGTCCTGCGGCCGGTTCCGTCCTTTGCCGCGTGAATCTCGCGGCCGGCTTCAGCCTTTGCCGCATGGAGCTCGCGGCCGAGTGCAGCACCCCGCGCCGCGCGGGTTCTGCGTCCGGAACCGATACGCAATACGTGCAAACGCGTGCGCATGGTGTCGCCGACGTCGATCTCGACCGCCGAAGCTGCACCTGGAATGGCAAACGCGCTGACCAGCGTCGATCCGGGGCGCATTTCACTTTGCGCCTTGCGCCAGAAGTCGGGCATGACCGCCGGCGAAAGATAGGCGTAGACGATGTCGTAAGCGGCGAGATCGACGCGCCACAGGTCCGCGCGGCGGACCGTGTAGGTTTGCTTGCCCGCCCAGGCGCGCATCCGCGCCAGGAGCCACGGCACGAGCGCCTGCTCGACGCCCTCGAGCCTGCAGTCGGGCCGCAGGCTCGCCAGACGCGCGAGTACCCGCCCGTCGCCGCATCCCACGTCGAGCACGGCGTGCGGCCCCGGGGGGATGAGCTTCACGAGGGCCTGCTGCGCGCGCGCACTGGAGAAAAACAGCGGAACGCGGCTGTGCCAGATGCGCCCGTAGACGAGCAGCAGGGCGGCGAGCCCCACAAGCGGCCACATCGGCGACACGTCGAGCGTGATTCCCCACGAAAGTGCGGGCATGAATACCGCGTTGATGGCGAGCCACCACGGGGCCAGACCCATCATCGCGCCCAATCCGACGGCGCAGCCCGCGACCACGACCTCCCACGGCCAGCCTTGCGGCGTGAGCGCCCAGGCGAGCGGCACGCAGATGAGATAAATCGCGGCCAGGCGTGCCAGCGGAGCTTGACGGGGATGCATTGCGCTTCAGCCCGGATTCTTGAGCAGGTCCGGCTTGACGTCTTCGACCGAAGTCACGTCCACCGGGCCGCTGCCTTTTTCCAGCGCCTCGGAAGTAGTCCGGTTCATGACGATCAGGCTGATGCGCCGGTTCATGGCGTTGTGAGGATCCTCCCGGTTGAGCGGCACGGCGGCGGCCATGCCGACGACGCGCACGAGCCTTTTTTCCTCCATGCCCCCGGCGACGAGTGCCCGGCGCGATGAGTTCGCGCGGTCCGCGGAAAGCTCCCAGTTGCTGTAACCCTTCTCGCCCGAAGCGTAAGGCGTCGCGTCGGTATGGCCCGCGAGGCTCACCCGGTTCGGCACGTCATTGAGCGTGCGGCCGATCTCGTTCAGGATGTCGCGCGCGTACGGCTGCAGCTCGGCGCGGCCGACGGCGAACATGGGGCGGTTCTTCTCGTCGATGATCTGCACGCGCAATCCTTCGCTCGTGATGTCCAGGAGAAGTTGCTTGCGAAACTGATTGAGGCCCGGGCTGCGCTCGATCGCCGTCTCCATGCGGTGCTTGAGCTCCTTCAACTTCATCTCTTCGAGCTTTGCATACTCGGCCTGGGCCGCCTTGACGTTGATCGCGCCCCGCGGGGACGGAATGTCGCCCCGGCGCAACTGCCCCTCGGAGCGCGTCAGGTCCTTGCCGCCGCCTTTGATGATGTGCGAGCTGTCGCCGGCACCGCTGCCCCCCTGCATCGCGACTTTGAGCGGCGTGCGGAAGTAGTCGGAGATACCCGACAGGTCGCCTTTGGCAGTTGAACCGAGGAGCCACATGAGCAGAAAAAACGCCATCATCGCCGTCACGAAATCGGCGTACGCGATCTTCCACGCGCCGCCGTGCCCGGCGCCGCCGCCCTTCTTCTTCTTGCGCCGGATTATGATCGGCCGTTGTGCGGCATCCGCCATATGATCTGCTGAGTCTGTCCGTGGTCGTGGAGCGATTACTTCGCGACTGCCGGTTTGCGCTTCACGTGGTTCTCGAGCTCGGCGAATGACGGGCGTTCGCTCGTGAACAGCACTTTGCGTCCGAATTCCACCGCCAGCGCGGGGGAATAGCCGTTAAGGCTGGCGAGGATGGTCACCTTGATGCATTCGAGCATCTTGGTGGCTTCGGTGAGCTTTTGCTCGAGCAAGCTGGCCAGCGGGGCCACGAATCCGTAAGCCAGAAGAATCCCCAGGAACGTGCCGACCAGTGCGTTGGCGATCAGCATGCCGAGCTCAGCCGGCGGAAGCCCGACCGAGCCCATCGTGTGCACCACACCCATGACTGCGGCAACGATGCCGAACGCGGGCATTGCGTCGCCCAGCTTGGCGATGACGTGGACCGGGACCTCACCTTCGTGGTGGTGAGTCTCGATCTCGTTGTCCATCAGGTTTTCGATTTCGAAGGTGTTCAGGTTGCCGCCGACCATCAGCCGCAGGTAGTCGGTGATGAATTCGAGCACGTGATGATTCGCAAGGACGCTCGGATACTTCGCGAAGAGCGGGCTCTTCCCGGGTTCTTCGACATCGTTTTCGATGGTCATCAGACCTTCCTTGCGAATTTTGGCAAGGATGTCGTAGAGCAGCGCCATGAGTTCCATGTACATCTCTTTGGTGTACGAGGAGCCTTTCAGGACGGTGGGCAGGGCCTTGAACGTCGCCTTGATGGCTTTCATGCCGTTGCCGACGAAGAACGCGCCCGCCGCGGCGCCGCCGATCATGAGGAACTCGATGGGCTGGATGAGCGCGGCCAGATGCCCGCCTGCCAGCGCGAAACCCCCGAAAACGGAACCGATAACAATGAGATACCCTACGATGACCAGCACTGTTACAACCTCCGAATTCGCTTCGTTCGGCGCGACTGGTCGTCGCCGTCGCCCACGGCGCGCGGCGCCGTGCATCTATAACGGCTGCCAGCCCTGCAGGTTTAGCAGCCTCAGAGGCGCTGGCGGACTAAGAAGGGAAATCCATGGGTGTCGTCCCTCCGGGGGGCGGCGGTGTACGAAACAAAGGGAAACCCATCGTTTCCCCGCTCCGCGGGGCGAGCGAATGTACGAACAGAGGGAAACCGATGGTTTCCCTCCCGCCGGGAGGCGGCGGTGTACGCAACGGAGGGAAACCCAGGGTTTCCCTCCGTTACCTCCTTTCCTTCGGCTCGCCGCGCTCGCGGTGGTCGCGAGCCGGAGGCGATCGTTCAATCGGCGAGCGTGGCGTGCGAACGGGTGGTTTTGGTTGTCATGGTCGACTGAAGCAGGAAAGTCGACGCCTGCGCAGCCTGGGCGGCAGGACGAACCGCGGCTTTGAGCTGATCGGGAATCGCACGCTTCTTGGTCTTACCGGCGCGCGAGGGCACGTTGCAGAGCCCGCACTCGTAATGCTTGTTCAGGTCCATCGCGTGCACCACATAGCGGCCGCCGCAGCTGTGGCACGGCGCGGTATCGAGCAGCTTCGCTTCGAAGAAGCGCGCGAGGCTCCAGGCGCGGGTGAACGAGAGCGCCTGCTCGAGGTCGTTCAGCTGCACGTGCTCGACGTAGAGCTTGTAGGCGGCCATCACGGCCCGGATGCCTCTCGACTGCGTGTGCGCGACGAGATAGCGATGGATGTTGATGAAAATGGATGCGTGTATGTTCGGCATCCAGCTCATGAACCAGTCGGTGGAAAAAGGCAGCATGCCTTTCGGCGGCGACACCCCGCGCACCTCTTTGTACAGCCGTAGCAGGCGCTCGCGCGACAGCTTGGTTTCGGTCTCCAGGACCTGCAGCCGCGCGCCCAGCCGCGCGAGCTCGGCAGCGAGTTGGACATGTTCTGCATCCGATACGACGCTTCTGCTGCGTGCGGCCATGACGATTCTCCGATTCTTTTTGGTTAGCCAACCAGGCCGGCGGCCGGTTGTGCGGCCATCAGGACTGCAGCGTGCGAGCCGGCCATCAGCTTGCCGCTTCCGTAATCGCTGAGCATGTCGACGATGAGGCTGTCGTCGAAGCGGAAGCGGAACAGCAGCATGTTGCTGGCGGCCATGCGCACGATTTGGGCGGGAGACAGCTTCTCGAGAATGTTCGCGACGTCCTCGCTCACGCCCAGGCGAAACATTGCCGTATCGCGGTCCTGTTTGACCATGCTTTGCGCGAGCATGAGGTAGGAGAGGTTGGCTTCCCGGATCTCGTTCATCAGCTGCTCGGTTTTCATGTTCAGTCCTATGGAAAAATTCACGGTTACGATGAGATGGATTCTGAAGCACGGGAACAAAATCCTGAATGGGAGCCCGGCTGTGAATGTCGTGAGAATTCGGCCCGTCGTACTGTAGGAGTTTGTCCTACACGGGACCGCGGCCGGACCCAGCCAGGGGCGCGGCACGCAGGAGTACTCTGGGCACTACGGACGGGGGGTTGCCAGGGGCGAAACCCGGGCGGGAGCGCTATCGGTACCGGCGTCCGCGGCCGCCGGCACGCCGGCTTCAGACGCCGGCGAGCAAAGGCACGCGGCTGCGCGCTTCGTCCTGGAGCTGGCAGATCAGCGCGATCAGGTCCCGCGCCGGCACGGCCGGGGAATACAGAAACCCCTGCGCGCGGTCGCAGCCGAGGTCGGTCAGGAAATCGAGCTGCGCCTGGGTCTCCACGCCTTCGGCGTGCACC
>JBKJKJ010000143.1:0-6899 GCA_046597455.1 Burkholderiales bacterium | reverse complement strand
GGTGCGCCTCATCGTCCCGTTCGCGCCGGGAGGCGGAACCGACGCGCTGGCGCGCGTCATAGGCCAGAAGTTCAGCGAGGCGGTGGGACAGACCGTGGTGGTCGACAACCGTGCCGGTGGCGGCGGGACGATCGGCGCGGAGATCACCGTGCGTGCGGCGCCGGACGGTTACACCTTGTGCATGGTGTCGACGAGCTACTCGACCAATGCCGCGATGTTCAAGCTCCCGTATGATCCGATCCGCGACATCACGCCGATCGCGCTGCTCGGCGACGCGGGCATCCTGCTCACGCTGCATCCTTCCGTACCGGCGCAGTCGGTGAAGGAGCTGATCGCGCTCGCGAAAGCCAAGCCGGGCTATCTCAATTACGCGTCCAGCGGCACCGGCGGGAACACACATCTCGCGACCGAGCTCTTCAACATCATGGCGGGCACCCGGATGACGCACGTCCCCTACAAGGGCACGGGTCCCGCGCTCACCGATCTGCTCGCCGGCAACGTCCAGCTCATCATGGGCACCCTCGGCGTCATGCTGCCGCACGTGAAGAGCGGCCGTCTGCGCGGCCTTGCCGTCACTAGCGCCACGCGTAACCGCGCGGTGCCGGACGCGCCCACGATCGCGGAGACACTCCCCGGCTATGAAGCAACGCTGTGGTACGGGATCTGGGGCCCCAGGGGATTGCCAAGCCGCGTCGTGAACCAGTGGAACACCGAAGTTCGCAAGGCGGCGCAGTCGGCCGATGTGAAGCAGCGCTTCGTCGCCGAAGGCATAGAGGCCGCCGACGGGCCGCCTGAGCTTTTCCGCGATGTGGTGGTACGTGACGTGACAAAGTGGATCCAGGTCGTGCAAACGGCGAACATCAAGGCGATCCAGTAGGACGTCGGACGTCTTGTACCGTCCGGTTCGCACCGAGGTGCCGGACGCCGAATAATAGGGGACGGACAGTGGTTTCTGCCGTTGACCTGCATGGGTGCCTCACGAACTCAGCACCCGTTGCGCTTCGCGTTATGATCTCCCATACCGTGCCGCAGGTTGATTCATGTCTCTTCCCGACGATCGCGCGCTCAGCGTTCTGACTATCGCCGGTTCCGATTCGGGCGGTGGCGCCGGCATTCAGGCCGATCTCAAGACCTTTGCTGCGCATGGGTTGCACGGCGTATCCGCGATTGCCGCGCTAACCGCCCAGCACACGCGCGGCGTGACGGCAGTGCACGTGCCGCCGGTGGCTTTCCTGCGCGCGCAGATCGATGCCTGCTTCGATGATTTTCGCATCGGCGCGGTCAAGCTCGGCATGCTCGCCAACAAGCAGGTGATCGATGCGGTCGCCGATGCGCTCGAGCGTCACCGGCCCGCCTTTATCGTGCTCGACCCTGTCATGGTGGCGACCAGCGGCGCGCGCCTGCTCGAACCGGATGCGCTCGATGCGCTGCGTACACGCTTGTTTCCGCTGGCGACGATCCTCACGCCCAACATACCGGAGGCCGAGTTGCTGCTCGGCAGGCGGATAAACGACGATGCGGCTGCCGAGGCCGCACTGGACGCATTGCTCGCGTTGGGCACGCAAGCCTTGCTGCTCAAGGGCGGACACTTGCCGAGCGCCGGCGCAATGGTCGATCGTTATTGCGACGCGGGCAAGAGACTTCAGTTCACACACCAGCGAATCGATGTCGAGGGGCATGGTACCGGCTGCACGCTCGCGTCGGCGATCGCGGCGAATCTGTGCCTCGGCAAGGCGCTGGACGCAGCCTGCGAAGCCGCCGCCGACTATGTGCATGGCGCGTTAAAGCATGCGATCCGTCCCGGGCGCGGCGAAGTAGTGGTCCTGGATCATTTCTGGCAGTCCGTGCGCCACGGGATCGCCACGGCATCGCTTGCCGATGCCTCGCGATGACTGCATTTGAGAGGGGCGGATGAAGTCGAACGAAGGCGCGGCCGCGAACGCAACGGCGGGCGCTGCGACGGGCGCTAACCAGTCGAAAGCGTGCGCAGCGGACGGCTCACCCTCCAGACATTTCACATGGGCGCTGCGGAGTTTCGAGCGCCAGCGTATGCGTCGCACCAGCGTCGATGACGGCCGCACGCTCGACGCGGTCCCTGTGGAACGTGATGGCCACCACCGCACGCGTGGGATCGATTCCAGCCAAGCGCTGTACCTGCTGCAGCGCCTCGCAGGCAAAGCCGTTACAGATGTCAGCGCGGCGTTCGCGGGGCATCGCGCAGCCCGTTGCGGTCTGATACAGGCAGGCGCCCTGCACATGCTCGGCCGGCAACATCGAGAGGTAGGCCTCGATCGCATCGGCAAGGCTGCGTGAGGGCTGCTCCAGTTGCCAGCGCTGCAGCACAGTCAGGTCGAGGAACGCGCGCCAGCCGGCGCCATGTTCGCAGCAGCGGCCGCGGCATTGGCCGCACAGGCGCGCGCCGTGCGGGTGCCTGTCGTCGGCGGTGGGCGGGGCCAGGCGCGACTGATCGATGACCATGCCTTCGGCGACCACCTTATCGAGGTAGGTGCGATGATGTTCACGGTCGTCATCGGTCACCGCGACCATCTGCGGCTCGCGGTGTTGCAGCCACACCACCGCGGCCGGGCTTTCCTCCATGTGAGGCAATTGGTCGCGCGCGGCGGCCGGCGCCGCGATGCCGAGCGCTTTCACGAGCCTGGCAGTGTGTGTCCGAGCCGCGTGGTGCCGGCATCGGGCGGCACCGCAGATGTCCACGCCACGACGGCGCGCCAGCGCATCGAGCGCGGCGCCGCAGTAAAGACAGAGTGTATTTGCTGGCGTGGTTTTCACGACGAGAGCTTACGCAAGGCGTTAAGATTCTGGCAACCGATGAAATCTTTCTCTGACCCGGTTTATTGTCCGTGCGCCACGGGATCGCCACGGCATCGCTCGCTGATGCCTCGCGATGACCGCGTTTGAGAGGGCCGATGCTCGCGATGACTGAATTTGAGGGGGGCGGATGACGTTCACCGACTAGCTCTGGCATTCGATCGAGCCGATCTATGCCGCGATAATGCGCCACCCATTCATCGCCGGTCTGACCGCTGGCTCGTTGCCGCGGAAGTCCTTCGAGTTCTATGCCGTGCAGGATGCGCTCTATCTGCGCGAGTTCGCGCGCTCGCTGGCGATTGCCGCGGCGCGCGCGCCAAAGGGTCAGTGCCGTCGCGCGTGCCTATGGCGTGAGCCGCGCCTTGATCATCGCCATGCGACATGCGAATTGATAGTCCTCACGTCGTGGAGCGGTCGCGCCGCCCGACGGCTTCGCCGAGTATGGCCTCGGCCGGCATGGCCCAGACGGCCATCAGTAAATATTCGCGAGGATGATCGGCCCCGCCATCGCCCACGCCTGGCCGCGGGTAGTCGCGGCGTGAGCTCGCCGGGTTTCTATGCCTATGCCTCGGATTCAGCGGTGACATCGGCAATTTCGGTGGACGACGCGCCGACAGAGCTCGGCGAAGATCGCGCCGGGGCGCACGCGGCTTCATCGATCCCGTAGGACTTATGACCGATGCCGCGCCCGAACGGGGAATGCTATTCTTTTTCTCAATATGGCGACGACCAGCGTTCCTGCAACACTTCCGGCGGCCTCGCTCACTCTCGGGACTACGACGGTGTTCCTCGTGCGTCACGCTGACGTCCCGCCCGGCGCGGACCCGCACCTCAACGCAGCCGGATTGACTCGCGCGAACGAGCTGATACGCGTGGTCGGAGCGGCCGCTATCGCCGCTGTCTACGCATCGGAGTTTGCGAGAACCCGGGAGACGGCCCAGCCGCTGGCGACGCACCTGGGACTGACCGTCAAAGTGCCGAACGGAGGCGACCCCGCGGCCACCGTTCAGGACATACGCGCACATCATCTGGGAAAAACCGTTCTCGTCGTCGGCCACTCGAATACCGTTCCGGACATCATCAGTCGCTTCGGCGCTCCGTCGGTGCCGGTGATCGAGCCCACGGTGTTCGACCGGCTGTTCGTTCTGACCCTGACGCGGCTGCGCAAGGCAACGATACAGTTGCCGCTGCTTGCCGTCACCGTTCCCGAGCGAGGCATCGCCACGCTGCTGCCGCTCAGATATGGCGCGCCGACTTAGCGCTGGCCTTGATTTCCCCTCCAAAGGAGAATTGTGATGTACAGCTGCCCCAACCCCGTTCACTGCATCCTGCCGCCCTACGTTCTCGACCACATGGCGGAGTCCGATGATCCCGCAGTTCGGAAGATCGCCATTGAAGCGATCGCCCGATCGGCCACCTTGCGCGCAACGCGCAGCGCGATATCGCAGTTTGCCGGGGCTGCGACCATCGGGGCCGCGAATCCGCGCAAGAACCGCGTGGTCTACGACAACAAGTCCATGGGTTCCACTTACCTGCCCGGCAAGCTCGTACGCAGCGAGGGCGGGGCGAAGTCGAAGGACGCCGCGGTGAACGAAGCGTACGACCATGCAGGCACCACCTACGATTTCTACAAGAAGCTGTTCAACCGCAATTCGCTGGACGATGCCGGAATGACGCTGGTGTCGAGCGTGCATGTCGGAAGCCGCTACAACAACGCGTTCTGGAACGGTCAGCAGATGGCTTACGGCGACGGCGACGGAAGCGTGTTCATCCGCTTCACAAAGTCGCTCGACGTCGTCGGGCACGAGCTGACGCACGGCGTGGTCACTTACACCGCGGGCCTCGAGTACCGCGACGAGCCCGGTGCGCTGAACGAGCACTTCGCCGACGTCTTCGGCTCGCTCGTGAAGCAGTGGAAGAAAAAGCAGAAGGCGGACAAGGCCGACTGGCTCATAGGCCCCGACATCATGGGCCCCGGCACGCAGGCGAAGTCGCTGCGCACGTTCAAGGCGGGGCCTGCGTATCAGAACGATCCGCTGCTCGGCACCGATCCCCAGCCTAAGCGCCTCGCGGACAAGTATCTCGGTTCCTCAGATTCGGGCGGCGTCCACATTAATTCAGGAATTCCGAACCATGCGTTCTACCTGTTCGCGCGCGCACTCGGCGGAAATGCCTGGGAAAAACCCGGAACGATCTGGTACAACACTCTTCGGGCGCTTCACCAGACCAGCAACTTCGCCGATATGGTTGCAATGACGGTTCAGAACGCCGGTGCGCTGTACGGCGTCGGCGGGACGGTGGAGAAAGCGGTTTCCAAAGCGTGGAAAGACGTGGGATTCTGAGCGCGCGCCCCCCGCTCTTCACCGCGAGGTTTCTCGATGACGTTACGAAAGATCCGGTTTCGCCAGACAGGCGGCTTCGCAGGCCTCGTGCGCGGCTCTGATATCGCTCCCGAAAGCCTGGGCGCCAAGGCGCGCGCGAAGCTAGAGCGTCTGTTGAATCAGAGCGGGCTGGCCGCAGGCGGGTCTGCGCGCGCTGCGGCCTCGCGCAAAGACGCGGGTCACGATGCGGCCCGCGACCTCATCCAGTACGAGCTCGACATCGAGACGGAGTCAGGGACCGAGCATTTCGTGTTCGACGACCTCGATCTGTCGGAGGAAGTTGCGCCTCTCGTCGAGTTCCTCCAGGAACACGCCGGGCCGATGCCGCTGGACGGCAGAAAGAAATAAGCTCGCGAAAGCCGTGCTCACACCTCAGCCGAGCTTCGGGTCACGGATCATCGCGGCGCGAGCTCGCGCCGTCCATTTAGGGGTCGTTCTCCGCGAGCTGGTGCTCGAAGATGAGGAAGTTTCGGCGACCGCAGAGACGTGCAGGCTCGCGAGCTGCAGAGCGGCGACGGGGAGCTTGCTCGATGAGATTCGATGCCCCCTGTCGCCGTGAGCCGGCCGATGCTCGCGATCTCGGTGTAGCCGCCGGCGTACTTGACATGGGGCATCACCACCTTCAGGAACTTGTGGTCCACGTACGGCCTGAAGCCGCTCGTCGCGACCGGGCGCTCGGCGCTCGCAAGGCGGATGCCGTGCTCGCCCGCGAAAGCGCATACGCGCGCGAGCGCAGGCATCGCCGCCGGCTTCCGAGGCCATGCACTCGAGCCAGAACGGCTCCATCTGCGCGCGAGCATCACGTCCTTCGCGGTCCGCGGCCCGCTCGCGCCGCGCGCGCCGACCGCTGGGAGTCGATGTTGGCGCCGCTTGGCAGGCGCCCCCAAGTCATGCGTGCGCGCCCATCATGCGCATGCGCGCATCCGCCTGTATCCGCTGTTGTAGGCCGCGCATTTGAGAGGGCCGGATGAATGTGCAATTGCTATCATTATTTAAAGGAACGATATCGAAAAACCAGCAAGGTACGGGAGTGATAGCCATGGCGGCCGTGACCATCAGAAATTTACCGGATGAAACCCTGCGCGCTCTCAAGAAACGCGCTGAACAGGGTGGGCGCAGTATGGAAGCCGAAATGCGCATGATCTTGCAGAATGCGGTACGGCCGCAGCGCGGCATGGGGACGGTATTAGCGGAAGTCGGCCGAAAACATCGAGGCGTTGAATTTCCGAAAGCACGCAAGCGCAGCCCGGTGCGGCCGGTGAATTTTGAATCATGATAAAAGTTCGACTTTGATCTGAGGAATTAGGGAACCTTAGGTTAGATCGCGCAAGTGAAGCCGCGATCCGAACCGTTACACTGCTCACGAAGCCAACAACCAAGGTAGGAGACGACATGCTGAAAATCTGGGGACGCGCGGACGGCTCGAACGTCATCAAGGCGATGTGGTGCATAGGCGAGCTCGGGATTGCGCACGAGCGCATCGACTGGGGCGGCGAGTTCGGCGGCAATGACGACCCGGAATACCGCCGCAAGAACCCGAACGGGCGCCTGCCGACGCTCGAGGAGGAAGATGGCTGGACGCTTTGGGAATCGGGCGCGGTGGTGCGCTATCTGTGCATGAAACACAGTCTCGGCAATCTATGTCCCGACACTCCGCGTGGCCGGGCCGATGCGGAGAAATGGATGGAC
>JBKJKJ010000116.1:0-2845 GCA_046597455.1 Burkholderiales bacterium | reverse complement strand
ACCACCGAGAGGTTGTGCTCGACCATCAGCACGGTGCGGTTGACGGCGGCGTGCCGGATCAGGCCTGCGATGCGGTCTACGTCCTCGTGCGTCATTCCCGCGGTCGGCTCGTCGAGCAGCATCACTTCGGGATCGAGCGCGAGCGTCGTGGCGATTTCGAGCGCGCGTTTGCGTCCATACGGCAACTCGACCGCCACCGTATCCTGGAATGGAGTCAGACCGACCGCCTCGATGAGCTCGGCCGCGCGATCGTCGAAGGCCTCGAGCACGCGTGCGGAACGCCAGAAATCGTACGACCCGCCCCGCTTGCGCTGGAGCGCGACGCGCACGTTTTCGAGCACCGTCAGGTGGGGGAAGACCGCCGAAATCTGAAATGACCGCACGAGTCCCTGACGCGCGAGGTCCGCGGGTTTCGCGCGCGTGATGTCACGCGACTTGTAGAGTATCTGTCCGCGGGTCGGGTCCAGGAATTTCGTGAGCAGGTTAAAGCACGTGGTCTTGCCGGCACCGTTGGGGCCGATCAGCGCATGTATCGTGCCGCGCCGCACCTTCAATGCGACGTCCTTCACGGCAACAAATCCCTTGAACTCTTTGGTGAGCTCCCGGGTTTCGAGCACGTAATCGTTTTCCATGATCCGGTCCGCACCGCTGTGGTTGACGGACCTCTCCCTCCAGGATGACGCGGAACTTGTTCAGGCAGATCTGACAGCGCCGCTCGTTGCGCTTTTCCGCCTGCTGGCAGGACGTATTCTTTTTTCTTCCCGGCGCCAGCCGAAGGGATCATACCCGCTTTTCCAACGATTACCGCAGGCCTCGAGCTCAGCCGACTCAACGCACCCGCGCGAACGCTTCCTCGACCCGTTCGACGGCCATGATTTCCATGCCGGGGACGGCCTGCCGCGGCCGGTTGGCTTTGGGGATGAGCGCATGGGTGAAACCCAGCTTCGCCGCTTCGCGCAGCCGCTCCTGTCCGCGCTGAACCGGACGCACTTCCCCGGCGAGCCCGACTTCGCCGAACACCACCAGCTTCGGCGGCAGCGGCTTGTTCTTGAGCGAGGACACGATCGCCATCAGCACGGCGAGATCGGCGGCAGGCTCACTGATCCGCACGCCCCCCACCGCGTTGACGAACACGTCTTGGTCGAAACACGCAATGCCCGCGTGCCGATGCAGCACGGCCAGCAACAGCGCGAGCCGGTTCTGCTCCAGCCCGACGCTCAATCGTCGCGGATTGGGCGCGTGCGCTTCGTCCACCAGCGCCTGGATTTCGACGAGCATCGGCCGGGTGCCTTCCTGGGTCACCATGACACACGAGCCCGCCACCTCGGTGCCGTGCTGCGAGAGAAACAGAGCCGAGGGATTCGAGACGCCTTTAAGACCTTTGTCGGTCATCGCGAAAACGCCGAGTTCGTTGACGGCGCCGAAGCGGTTCTTGAACGCGCGTATCAACCTGAAGCTCGAGTGCGTGTCGCCTTCGAAATAAAGCACGGTATCGACCATGTGCTCGAGAACGCGGGGCCCGGCGAGTGTGCCTTCCTTGGTGACATGGCCCACGAAAATGATCGACGTCGTGCTCGCCTTGGCGACCCGGGTGAGTTGCGCTGCGCACTCGCGCACCTGCGCCACCGAGCCCGGCGCGGATTGGAGCTGGCCTGAATAGAGCGTCTGAATCGAATCGATCACCGCCACGTCCGGCTTTTCGGCGTGGATCGTCGCCTGGATTTTTTCGAGATTGATTTCGGCCAGCACATGCAGCCGGCGGGCGTCGGCCCCGAGCCTGCGCGCGCGCAGCGCCACCTGCTGCGGGGATTCCTCGCCCGTGACGTAAAGCACTTTGTGGCGCGCGCCCATATCGGCAAGCGCCTGCAGCAGCAGCGTGGACTTGCCGATGCCCGGGTCGCCGCCGATCAGGACCACGCCGCCCGCAACCAGCCCGCCACCCAGGACGCGGTCGAACTCCGCGATACCGGTCGAGATGCGCTCTTCCTCGCGCGCCTCGACTTCCGACAGCCGCTGCAGCTTGCTGCCCTCGGCAATGAGCGCAAATCGATTACCCGACGGTGAGGCCTCGGCTACGCTCTCTTCGAGCGTATTCCATGCCTGGCAATGCGGGCATTGGCCCTGCCACTTTAGGGCCTGACCGCCGCACTCGGTACATGCGTAAACCGTTTTCGCTTTTGCCATGAACTTCTACACCGTTCCCTTCAGTACACTCTCGCGCCGGCGCGCGCACCGCCGGCAACGTCCAGCCCTACGGCTTTTCGATGATGCGCACGCGGGGTGCCACTGCGCACAACAATTCGTAGCCCACAGTGCCCGCAGCGGCCGCCACATTTTCCACTGGGTTCTCTGCGCCCCAGAGCACCACCCGGGTGCGGACAGCCGCTTCAGGAACATCGGTGAGATCCACGCACAGCATGTCCATCGAAACGCGGCCCACAGTGCGGGTCAGTCTAGCACCCACGCGCACGGGCGTGCCCGTCGGCGCGTGCCGCGGATAGCCGTCGGCGTAGCCGCACGCGACCACGCCGATACGCATACGCGTCTTCGCCGTGTAAAGGGCGCCGTAACCGACCGTATCGCCTGGCGCGAGCTCGCGCACCGCGATGACTTCACTCGCAAGCGTCATCGCGGGCCTCAGACCCAGATCCGCCCCCGTGCTCTCCGCGAATGGCGAGCAGCCATAGAGCATGATGCCCGGACGCACACTGTCGGCGTGACTCTCCGGGTAACGCAGGATCGCCGCCGAGTTCGCGAGGCTGCGAGGCAGCGACGCCGTCCCGGCCACACGCTCGAACGTTTCGAGCTGCCACGCCACCCCGCGCGCGTCGTCGGCATTCGCAAA
>JBKJKJ010000538.1:0-8844 GCA_046597455.1 Burkholderiales bacterium | reverse complement strand
GATCGAGCGCACGCTGATGGAGGTAGCGCGCATAGCCTATTCAGACCCGCGGCGGCCACGCTTGAGCCGGATCATCCCGCAGCGGTCCTGATGACGCAGGGTATTCGTGGCCTGTATGCACATAGATGCAAACATTCGGCTGAATAAACAATCAAAATCAATCAATCGCGGGGATTTGGCGACGCGGCCAGCGGCGATGTTTTGGGTACGCATGGAAGTCCGAGCAACCAGAATTTCTACAGTCCATGTCCGAGGGCAAGGAAATCGCGGACGCGACGATTGCTGAGTCTCTGTATCACCGGGCGAAAGGCTACTCGCACCCCGAGGTCCATGTGAGCAACTATCAGGGCGCTGTGACGCTCACGCCTCGGGACGACGTGTGTGCGATTCGCGCCACCTCCCGCAAGGTGCGCTCGACCGACAATCCCACTTTCTCGACGATATATTTCGCGCGCGCCTCAACGGCGGCCTTCACTTCAACATTCTTCAACAGACGCGTGCCGTGCTGATCTGCCAGATCGTCGCTCACTTTTGAAAACAATCAAATTTTAATCAAGCGGTCGCGGCGCCTGTAGCATTACAGTATTGTGAGGTGTGGCAGCCCGCCGATCGGGGAATGGGGGGATGTGATAAACATGCCTCGTGCCGACGAATTGGCGCTCGGTGAATGTTTTCCGGTAGCTACCTGATATCCGCAGTCTTGCTTTGCTTGATGCATGGCCGGCTTACCGCCGTGCGCCGCCGCCTTGTTGCCCAATGCCGCGATCAATCTCGCGCCGGGGGTCAACGCTGATGCTGTCGCGTAGCTGTGCGCCAGGGTCCACGCCGTAGCGTAATTGATCAGTGGGTTTGCTGAGGTCGTACTTGTACTCCATGCCGGACGAACCGCGATAGGGGTATTGCGGATCAACACGCTGGTTGTACGGATCGCTGTTGGGGCGGTCTGCTGCGAACGCTGATGATGCCAGCGCTACGGTTGCGGCTACGAGAATTAGTTTCACGGGAATGCTCCTTGTGTGGCGGCATTGGCGCTGCCGCTGTGCGCTAACGTCTGTTGCGTATTGCGTCTCCGAGGCCTTCTCCAATCTTGCCGTAGGCATCAAACTCCGCATCGCTCATGGGTCGCGGCGCAAGATCGGCGGGCGGCACAGGCTGCCCCATGTTCGAGAGATTCATCTGCGCCGACCGATTCCCGTATCGTGCGGCGAGGGAATACCAGTAAATCGCCTTCGTGCGTGATTGGGAGTCCGCTATCTTGCCGTTAGCGTAAAGCACGCCGATGTTGTTCATACACCCGGACTCGCCACGCTGGGCGCAGGCAAGAAAATATTGATACGCGCCCATGGTGTCGCCACGGTCATACGCCCGCACGCCGTTGGAATAGGTGGTTGCGCAGCCGCCTAGCACTAGCGGTAGCAAAATAACCAAAGCGACAGCTCGCATCATAGTGCGCTCCTGTGCTTCCTGTGCTGGTTGGGAGGAAACCACGCTACTCCGTATCGCGCGAATGCGCCATCCTGAAAATTCACAACCGCTTGACCCACCATTATGACGGCAGCAATATCGCTCGGCTGCGACATACAAGTAGATGATAATGAGCGAACAAATCACACCCTGGCGGATTAGTTCCACCTTGCGGCGCGGCGGTGCCAGGCCCTTCGACTTTCAGCCGTGGCAGCCTTCGGCTACCCATCCGCCCGGTCAATGACTTGCTATAGTCGGCGATGCTGCCCGCGCCATAATCTCACCGCATCAGCCTGAAGCGGGTAATTAAGAGGGTAAAATCGGGCGGCATAGTTAAAACAATTGTGCTATATCAGGATGATTCCGGCCGAGAGCGGCTGATACAGGAGCACGTTCGATGAGCGATTTGGGCGATCTGCTGAAAGCACCCGGTGTCGCGATCGAAGCCGATGAGGACTTCGACGCGATCAACGCGCTCTACATGGAGCGCGGCTGGGGCGATGGCCTGCCGATCGTGCCGCCCACTGCCGAGCGCGTGGAGCGGATGCTCGCTTACTGCGATCGGCCGCTGAATGAATCGATCGCCAAGATCGCCCCGCGTTACGGCGAAGCCACGCCGCTCAGGCTGGCGGCGAACGCGGTCATGGCGGGTTGCCGCCCCGAGTACTTCCCACTGTATATGCTCGCGATCGAAGCGATGTGCGAAGAGCCTTTCAACCTTTACGGCATTCAGGCGACGACGCACCTGTGCGCGCCGCTGGTCATCGTGAACGGCCCGGTTGCGCGCGAGCTCGGGATCAACAGCGGACACAACGCTTTCGGGCCGGGCACGCAAAGCAACGCCACGATCGGACGCGCGATACGCCTCGCGCTCCTCAACATCGGGGGGGCGCTTCCGGGCTCGGGCGACATGTCGACGTTCGGCGCGCCGTCGAAGTTCAGCTATCTAGTCGCTGAGAACGAGGAGGGCAACCCCTGGGAGCCGCTGCACGTCGAGCGCGGATTCGATGCCGACGCGTCGACCGTAACGGTCATCGGCGCGGAATGTCCGCACAACGTGAACGACCACGAGAGCCTCAGCGCCGAAGGCATCCTGACCACGATCGCGAGCACGATGTCGACCGCGGGTAACAACGACGTGTTCTACGAAGCGCAGCCGGTCGTGGTCATGGGCCCCGAGCATGCGAGGACCGTCGCGGACGGCGGCTTCAGCAAAGCCGACGCGAAGATTTTTCTTCAGGCGCACGCGAAGCTGCCGATGAACCGCTTCTCAAAAGAGAACATCGAGCGGCGCTTTCGCATGACGCTCAAGGACCGCTACGGCGATTCCCCCCTCGACACGCTCATCCCCGTCGTGCAGCGCGCCGAAGACATCATCATCGCGATCGTCGGCGGCGCGGGCAAGCATTCGGCGTACATACCGACTTTCGGCGCCACCAAGGCAGTTACGCGGGAATTGCGCACCGGTGAGGGGCAGATCGCGAAAAGTGTGAAGGATTTCAGGAAGTAATCGGCGGTTCCTCGCGCTGTTCCATACGCGGGCGAGGCGACGCGATCGGCTCGCCTCGCGCAAGAGTGTGTACGAATGCCTTTTGACGTTTCCGTCTTGCCACTACGATGCTCAGGTCACGTAGCGGAGATGTCGATATGTCTTATCTGGAGTGCGTCAAAGCCCGGCGTAAAGCCGACAACTTCCGCGTCGCCGGATGGCTGAATGCGGCCCTCACCGCCATCTTTTCTGTAGGCGTCGCCTCGGACACGCTTGCGATATACGGTGTGGCCGCCTTGTGGGCGGCGTCGGTAATGGCCGCCACGCAGGCCGCGGCTTATTTCGTCGAGCACAGGGCCCAGCGCGCCGTTACCGCCTGACGCAGGGCGCGACGCCGAACACCGGATTCACTCGCCGAGCGCGCGGTTCACGCGCGGCATGACTTCGGTGGCCATCAGCTCCAGCGAGCGGCGCGCGAGCGCGGGGTCCGCCCAGTCGTGGCCGCAGTACAGCAGCGTTCCGAACGGGCCCACGGTGCGCCTTAAGTTCACGATCTTTTCCGCGACGCGCTCGGGCGTGCCGTAGACGACCAGGTGCTCCATCACGTATTCCAGCGTGCATTCGGCGTCGCTGATCGAAGGATCGTGCTTGAACGTCTCGAGCTGGCCCCGCGCGCGGCGCTTGGTCATCAGGTTCCAGAAGTAGAAGCCGTAAGCGCCGTTGGGGTCGAGTGCATAGCGGCGTGCGGTCTCTTCGTCGTCGGCAACGAAGATGCTGCGCGCCACGCGCCAGTCTGCGCCGCGTGGGGTGTGCCCGCCGCGCTCGCACCCTTCCAGATACATCGGCCAGTGCGAGCCCACCCAGTTCGGATGTATGAAGTTGGCCGAGATCGGCATCCAGCCTCGCGCCGCCGCAGCGGCGAGCCCCTTCGAGTTCGGCACCACGACGGTGACGACGATCGGCGGATGGGGTTGCTGAAAAGGCTTGAGGATCAGGCCCTGGCCCGCTTCGCGCAGCAGGGTGCGGCGCGTGCTCACGTTCCAGAAACGGCCTTCCAGGTCGTACGGCGCATCCCCCGCCCAGAGCGCGAGGATGTGGTCGATGCACTCGACGAACATCGCATTGCGGTCTGCGTCGAGATTGCCGAAAGCCTCCCAGTCGGAGCGCAGTCCACCGGGCCCGATGCCGAGTATGAAGCGGCCTTCGAGCATGTGGTCGATCATCGAGACATGCGCCGCGACCTGCGCGGGATGGCTGTTCGGCAGATTGAGCGTGCCGCTGCCCAGCCGGATCTGCTTCGTGTCGTGCGCGACGCTGGCGATGAACGAAAGGCACGACGGAATCGTTTCACAGACGTCGGTGATGTGCTCGCCGATGAACGCTTCGATATAGCCTAGCCGGTCCGCGAGCAGTATGGCTTCGCGATCTTCTTTCAGCGTCTGAGTGTATTGCCGCTCAGCTGGATGGATAGGCATCGTGAAGTAACCCAGCTTCACGATGTGCCTCCAGCTGGCACTCCCCAATTAAACGAACAGAGTGAAACCGAAGGTTTCCCTCCGTTACCTCCCATCCTTCGGTCATCTACCGATAACTGTTTGAGTTTCATCGGGTAGCCTGTCCAATCTGTGCCGGCGAAAACAACTGGGCGACTTCGGTGCTGCGCGCTTTCGCGACGTAGCGCTTCGCGTCCTCGGGCAGCAGCAGGCGTTCTTTCACGAGGCGCTCGACGGCTTCTTCATAACGCTTGATGTATGCGGCGTGGCTGCCGTAGCGCTCTTCGAGCGACAGGCGCGGGTCGCCTTTCGCTTCACGCTCGGCGCGCGTGCGCGCAAAAGGCGAGTACGTCCCGTCGCGGTCGCACAGCTCGCCTTCGGGGAAAGGCGCGCGATAGAGGTTCCAGCCGGTGTAGGTCGCGAGCGGCACGGCGATATCGGGGGAGCGCAAGCCTGAAGTCTCGTTGCCGTCGGCGTCGACCTGCGGCACGAGCGCGCGATACGGCTTCGCCATGTCGATGTCGGGTTTCGTCCAGTCGCGAATGACGCCGATGGCGTGCATGCGCTTCGCCGCCTGAACCCCGGGGATGGCCGGGAAACCGAGCTTCTCCGGCGTCGTCAGCGTGCCGTTCGCGAGGTGCGGCGTACGTGAATCCGGCGGCGCTTTGCCGTCCACCCACTCATCGAGCGCGACGAAAAGCGCGCGCTGAAGTGGCACCGGGCTGTGCGGATTGCGCGGGTTCGAGCACGAGCCTCGGGTGCACGTCATCCACGAGGTCGCGCCATGCTGCGTTCCCGAGAACAGGTACGAGCGCGCGTTCGGCGGCAACTCGACGTCGCGCGTGCCGAGCGGATCGGTGACCAGCAGCGACGCGCCTTTCTGCCAGTATTCCGTGGAGGTGTTGGTTTCCATCCACAGCGGGTCGAAACCGTCGTCGCGGAACAGACCCGCTGTTTTGCCGGTGACCGGATCGGTCATGCGGGCAGTTGAAAACGGAAACGTACTCTCCGGAAAAGTGTGGTCTTCGAGTTGTGTGCTGGTGCGGTTCGGCTGCGCGAACGCTTCGTTGAGGAAGACGCCGCCGGAGCCCGCGGTGTGCGCCATCACCGCGTCGAAGACCTTGCGCGCGCTGGTGTCCTGGTTGAAACCGTCCCTCACGAAATCGCGAAGAAAACGCCCGCTTTGCGACGAACCGAAAGCGAGCGCGCGCGTGATTTTCGAGCCCGCCGGATTCGCCGTGCCTTGCGAATCGCGATCGGCGAAACGCAGGAAAGAAACGAGATCGCGTGTCGCCGCCATGCCGATGCCGAGCACACGCGGGTTTTTCGCCTGGTAGTGCAGCTCGTATATCGAGCCCTGCTCGGGTCGGGTGCCTTGGGGCAGCAGCCGGATCGACCGGGCCTCGACGAAAGCCCAGCCAGTAGGCGGAATTTCGCGCCGCGCGCTGCTTTCGGTCCTGCGAACGGTGAGCTTCGCCGCGGTGGTGTCGAGGGTCGCCGCCTCGTATGAAAGCCGGAAGACTTCACCCTGGGTGCGGCTGCCGCCGTCGCCTTCGTCACGCGAGCGCGTGCCGCTGATGAATTCATCTCGGATTGCGCGGGTGATCGGCGCCCCGTTGTTCGTCGCGATCACAGGTTTCATGGCCAGTCCGTTGCCGCTTCGGGGTGCGTCGGGATCCCATCCACTCCAGACGAACGTGTAGCCCTGCCTGAAGAACAGGCCGTCTCCGACGTCCTCCGCGCTGCGTGGATCGTTGGTTCGCGTCCTGGCTTCGGTGAACCGGGACTGGAAGTTCATGCGCCCGCGGTTCGTCACGTCGTAGATGATCTTGCCGTTGCGCCGGGCGGGATCAACCGGGCGCAGCATGAAGAAGTCCACTTCGTACTCGACTTTGCCTGACGCACCGAGGGGCGCCTTGTCGAGGTTCGCGATGATGCTGTTGCGCGGATCGCGGGGATCGAGCGCGCCTTTGAACGTGCCTTTGACACGCTCGTACGCGCCGGCGCTGCCAAACTCGGTGCCGGGTGCGAAAGGCTCGACCGAGGCGATCGTGATCGTCGTCAGCTGTGCCGCGCCCGGCGCTGCCGTCAATGCCAGGGCGCAGGCCAGTGCGCTTGTAGCGATATTCATGAAATCCTCCGGTGTGCGGTGCTGAGCGTCACGCGGCAGGGGCCTTGTACTCGGCCTCTTATGTGAAGGCTATGTTACCGCAGGTGATTCGGCCGACTTCGGAATGCGGCACCCCGAGGGCGTCGACCGCGTGCTTGAGCGTCGCGGCGCGCGCGCAATCGCGGGAAATGACCGTTTCGCGGTGTGTTTTGGTTAGAAAGTAGCCCAATTCGCTGTGAAATCGAAACATTGCGATGCTCATGGGCGCACGCGCGGGCGTCGGCTCCCGCAATCCGTTATCATGGGCGCCTTCCCGTTCGACTCAACTCTGCAGGCATTCCATTCCATGGCTCAGTACGTCTACACCATGCGCAAGGTGGGCAAAATCGTGCCCCCGAAGCGTCTCATCCTCAAGGACATTTCGCTCTCCTTTTTCCCCGGCGCGAAGATCGGTGTGCTGGGCCTGAACGGCTCAGGCAAATCGAGCCTGCTTCGCATCATGGCGGGCGAGGACAAGGATTTCGAGGGCGAAGCCGTGCCGATGCCCAACATGCGGGTCGGATTTCTGCCGCAGGAGCCGCATCTCGATCCGGCGAAAGACGTTCGCGGGAACGTCGAGGAAGGTGTGGGTGCGACCATGTCGCTCCTCAAGCGTTTCAACGAGATCAGCGATCGTTTCGCCGAGCCGCTCGAAGACGAGGAGATGAACGCGCTGCTCGAGGAGCAGGGCGAGCTGCAGGGCAAGATCGACGGTGCGGGCGGGTGGGAAATCGAGCGCAAGCTGGAAGTCGCGGCCGATGCGCTGCGCCTGCCGCCGTGGGATGCGGACGTGACCAATCTCTCGGGCGGCGAGCGCCGGCGCGTTGCGTTGTGCAGGCTGCTTCTTTCCGAGCCCGACATGCTGCTCCTCGATGAACCGACGAACCACCTGGACGCGTTCTCGGTGCAGTGGCTCGAGCAGTTTCTCGAGCGCTATCCCGGCACGGTCGTCGCAGTTACCCACGATCGCTACTTCCTCGACAACGTGGCGGGCTGGATACTCGAGCTCGACCGCGGCTACGGCATTCCGTACGAAGGCAATTACTCGACCTGGCTCGAGCAGAAAGAGCAGCGCCTCGAGATAGAAGAGAAGCAGGAGTCGGCGCGCGCAAAAGCGATGAAAGTCGAGCTCGCGTGGGTGCGGTCCAATCCGAAAGCGCGTCAGGCGAAGAGCAAGGCGAGGCTCGCACGGTTCGAGGAGCTCGAATCGCAGGAATTCCAGAAGCGTAACGAAACCAACGAGATTTACATACCGCCGGGCCCGCACCTGGGCGACCTCGTGGTCGAGGCCGAGGGGCTCAAGAAGTCTTTCGGCGACAAGCTGCTTTTCGAGGGCATGAGTTTTCGTCTTCCGCGCGGCGGCATCGTGGGCGTGCTCGGGCCGAACGGCGCCGGCAAGACGACGCTCTTCCGCATGCTGGTCGGACAGGAAAAACCCGATGGCGGCACACTGCGCATCGGCGAGAGCGTGAAGATCGCCTACGTCGACCAGAGCCGCGACAAGCTCGACGACACCAAAACCGCGTGGGAGGAAATCTCCGACGGGCTCGACATCATCACGGTCGGCGATTACACGACTTCCAGCCGCGGCTACGCCGGACGTTTCAACTTCAAAGGCACCGACCAGCAGAAACTCGTCGGACAGCTTTCGGGCGGCGAGCGCAACCGACTGCATCTGGCGAAGGTTTTGCGCAGCGGCGGCAACGTATTGCTGCTCGACGAGCCGACGAACGACCTCGATGTCGAGACCCTGCGCGCGCTCGAAGAAGCGCTGCTCAACTTCCCGGGCTGCGCGGTGGTCATCTCCCACGATCGCTGGTTTCTCGACCGCGTCGCCACGCACATCCTGTCGTTCGAAGGTGAGAGCGAGGTGGTGTGGTTCGAAGGCAACTACGGCGAGTACATGGCCGACCGCAGGCGTCGTCTGGGCGACGACGCGGACAAGCCGCACCGGATTCGATACAAAGGGCTCGTGTAGGCGAAGCGTCTCAGGCTTTATAGCGGAATGGGAGGAACCGCGTTTCCCTCCTCCCGTTCGTCCTGAGCGTAACGGCAGTGAAGTCGAAGGATGAACGGCATACGGCCTGGCCGTTTTAAGTTCGGGCCAACGTTCGTAACGGGATTGCTTCGGCCCACCGCGCCTCGCAATGACACCGTTGGAAAGCGCTAAGCGGCGCTTATCGCTTCCAGCCCCCCTGCCACCAGTCAGTTCGCCCTCCACCCCCCGTTCGTGCTGAGCGGGGTAAGGC
>JBKJKJ010000489.1:0-23375 GCA_046597455.1 Burkholderiales bacterium | reverse complement strand
GAATCCGCGCGCGGCGAGATGCGGGCTCTTCACCAGATCGCTGAAACGCGCGAGCGCTGCGGCCGGAACGCCGGACTCGAGTAACTGAGCGGCCGCAGCGTGTGCCGACTGTTCTTTCGTCCAGCCCGAAAGCACCGAGTCGATTGCAGATTTCGCCGCCAGGCGTCCATCGAAATCAAGCGCCGACCGCTGGGTGAGGCCCGGCACGATGGCGCACAGCGCGCGCCACTCCGCATCCGAGCGCACCGCGATGGCGATCCATTCATCGTTCCCCGCACATGGCCACGCGCCATGCGGCGCATAGCGTAGCGAGTCATTGCCGACCGGCTGCGGCGGCGCGCCGAGCTGTGTTGCGAGCAACGGCTCGGCCATGGTCCAGAGCATCGCTTCGATCATCGAAAAGTCGACGCGCGCGACCTCGCCCGTCTGGCGCCGGTGCCAGAGCGCTGCTGCGGTCACGAATGCGAGCATCAACGCGCACATTGGATCGAGCCACGCAAAACCGATGCGCGGCGCAACGTGAGGATGGCGATTGAGGCCGGCGAACCCGGCATAAGACTGGAGCAGCGTTCCATAAGCGACCGCATGCGCATCCGGTCCGGTGCGTCCCATGCCCGATGCGGAGATGTAGACGAGATTCGGATTGAGCGCTTTCAGCGCCTCGGCGCCGAGGCCCAGCCGATCCATGACGCCCGTCGCGAAATTCTCGATGAGGACGTCCGACTTTGCGGCGAGGAGCCGCGCGATTTCGACGGCCTCGGGCTTCTTCAGGTCGAGCACGATGCCCTGTTTACCCTGGCCGAGCACCGTATGCAGGCCGCTCGACCGCCCCGGGTCGCCCTTGCCGGGCGCTTCCACCTTGATGACTTCGGCGCCCATCGCGGCGAGATAGCGCGTCGTCGTCGGGCCGGCGATCACCCAGCTGAAATCGAGCACCCGCACGCCGCTGAGCGGGAGAGGGCGGCGCTCGCCTTCGGCTCGGGCCTGGCCGCCCACGAACAGAGGGAAACCTTCCACGGTTTCCCTCCGTAACCTCCTTTCCCCCACACACGTCGCTTGCAGGGGCAGCCCGAACGGCAGGCCGGGGGCGCGGACGGTTCGCCCCGCGACATCGAGCGAGCGGAAAAAGGCGCGATGGCGCACCTGCGGCGTATCCAGGTGTTCTGCGAGCTCGCGCAGCGGAAAACTCGGCACGTGCGCGGCCTGTGCCTGATCGGCGATCCACTGCTTGCCGTGCTGACGGCTCCACGCCGACATCAGCGCATGCAGCGCGTCCCAGTTTGCGACGCGGTCGGGTTTGGTGGCGAAGCGCGGATCGCTGCCCCAGGCCGGCGATCCCATGGCCGCAAGCCACGCTGCCCACTGCTTGTCCTCGCGCGGGGAGATCGCGGTGTAGCCATCGTTCGCGGGCAGAATCGTGACGGTTGCGCCGTTCCCGTCAGTGAGGCGCTTGCGCTCCCAACTCTTGCCGCTCTGACCCGCACGAGAGAGCTCGGTCATGGCCAGCGTCGCCAACGCTTCCTGCAAGGAGACGTCAACGCACGCGCCGGGCCGGTTGAGCAATACCGCATGCATACCGGCACACGCGGCGGCGAGGCCGCCGATGAAAGCCGATTGCTCGCCGACCGGCCGCAGTGGCGGTTCCGACAGATCGTTCACCTGTCCGGTGAGCAGTCGAGAGATGCCGCTCGCGTAGAACAACGTGAGATCGGTCGCTGGATCGTTGGCTTGCGGTCCGGATTCGCCGTAAGGCGAGATCGTCACCACGACAGCGTCCGGATTCGAGTGACGCAGCGCCGTCAGAGTGTAAGGGCCGGAGGCAAGCAGCGTCGGCGATCCCTCGCGCACGATAAGGCGAGCGGTGCCGAGTGCAGCGCGCTGGGCGTCAACCGTGTTCGCAACGGACTTGGCGTGATTGAGCCAGGCGGCGAGCGGTGAGCTCGAGTCCTGATCGATACAGCTCACGTGCGCGCCAAAGTCCGCGAGCAGGCGAGTGCAGACCGCGGCGCCTAAGCCCGGGCCGATCTGCACGACCTCGAATGTTTCAAGCGGCGCCATAGAAAAGCCTAACGCTTTTCAAGATAGCGATCCAGGAAAGCCGCGCTCGATTCGAGTCCGTCGGGGCCATCGTCGGAGTGGCGTCCGGGGTAGGCGTGCAAGCGCTTGTCGGTCGAGGCCAGGCTTTCGTAAAGCTCGATCTGGCCATCGCGGTCGAAGCGCTCGTCGTCCCACTGAACGGTGAATAACACCGGCAACGTGACGCGCGCGGCATAAACCTTGAAGTGCTGGTCGATGCCGCTGCGCTGCACGCTGCTCCCGCGCATGCCGGCTTTACCGAGGACCGCGGCGCGTATGCGCGCATCGCTCGCGACATAAGGCAGACCGAACATCGTGCCCATGGACACGCCCCAATAGCCGATCCGCGCCTTGTCGATTCCGTCCAGCAGCGTCAGCGTATCGAGGACTGCCGTCCAGTCGTCGATCATGTCCTGCACCACAGTCGGGCGCTTCCACATCTCGCGATAAGCCGAATCCGCAGGGTCGGTGACCGGACCGCGGGCGCCGTGCACCGGCCCGTCGATGGCCGCTGCCGACCAGCCGTAGCGCGTGGTGAAGATCTCTGCCATGCGCAACATCTTGGCGCTGCGCTTGTGGCCGCTGCCGCCATGGCCCATGAGCACGAGCGGCTGCTCACCGGTGGCTTTCAGCGGCTGCCAGACGACGCCAGGAATCGCGTTTCCGCGCCGCTCGATGGTGAAGTCGCGCTCGCACATTGTCGCGCTGCGCTTGCCATCGTCAGTCCAACATAGATTCGGCATCGTCACCACCTCTGTCTCCTTTCGGGCAGATTGCAGAGCCCGTATAGTCCAAGTCGCAAGTTCTTGACCGAGGTGGGGCGAAAGTGCGACGGCAAGCGCCAGGAGGCGACGACCGCGGCGGTCAAAATGTCCTCGTTGAACTGGCGCATGAGTACTCCTCGGATTCTCCAAGTGTATTATCAACGCTCGTCATGCGGAAATAGGAAGCTATAGCCATCAAGACATCCGCCTGCGTACGATTCGGGACGGTCTTCTGCTTGATGCGCTCGTTCCCGGCAGCATTGCTGTCGGCCGCCCTGATCACCTGCGCGGTCAACGTATCGGCGCAGCACTTCCCCACAAGGCCGGTGCGCATGATCGTGCCGTTTGTCGCGGGCGGCGGGGCCGACATCACGGCAAGACGCCTTGCAGAGCAGCTCGGTGCAGCGTGGAAGCAGCCGGTGGTCATCCAGAACAGTGGGGGCGCCGGCGGAAATCTGGCGGTTGCAGCGACCGTTTCGAGCGAGCCCACCGGCTATACGGTGCTCTTCGCATCGGTTGCGATCATCGCGAACAATCCGACCCTCTACGAGAAGCTGCCGTTCAATCCTGACAAGGATCTCGCGCCGGTGATTCTGTTAGGCGAGGTACCGCTCGTGTTGATGGTGAGCGCGACGCTCCCCGCAACCGATGTGCCTTCGTTCATCGCGCTCGCAAGGAAGCAGCCGGGTACGCTGCACTTCGGGTCGGGCGGGATCGGCACGTCCATGCACCTTGCCGGCGAGTTGCTGAAGTCGGTGGCGGGGATCGATCTCGTGCATGTGCCGTTCAAGGGTGCGAACCAGGTGATTGCGGCCATCATGGGCAACGAGATCCAGTTCATCTTTCAGAATGCCGCACTCGTGGAAGGTCAGGTCAGGGGAGGGCGGGTCAAGGCGCTTGGTATCGCGAGCCAGAAACGTCTGGCAGCGCTGCCTGACCTGCCGACGTTCGAAGAGAGCGGCGTGCCGAATTTCCGCGTCGGCATCTCGTATGGTATTTACGTGCGATCGGGTACGCCGGCCCCGGTGATCTCGACGCTCAACCGCGATATCCAGGCAGTGCTCGACGATCCGGCATACAGGAAGCAGATGACTGCTCTCGGTTTCGAGTTGGCCGGCGGCACCCCGCAGCAGCTGGCGGCCTACGTCCAGGCGGAAAGAAAAAAATGGAGTCCGATCATTCGCAAGCTCGGGATCAAAGGCACCTGATCGAACAGGAGGTCACTTGAGCATCCGGTTCTCCCGCGCACTCTTCGCGATCCTGCTCTGCGGGCTCGCAACAGCCGCTTGGTCTCAGACCTATCCCAACAAACCGATCCGGCTCCTGGTGGGGTTCACCGCCGGCGGCAACGCTGACCTGACGGGGCGGGTGATTTCGGCGAAGATGGCTCAGGCGCTCGGCACCACCATCGTGGTGGAAAACCGGAGCGGCGCCGCAGGCACCGTCGCCGCCAACATCGGCTATTTGAAATGAAGGGGCTTCGAACATGACTTCAGGAGTGATGCTTTACAGCGCGATAGACGACGAGGTCACGCACTACGACGTCGACGTCGAGGCCGCTACGCTGACCCGACGCAGCTCGATACGCGTGCCGTCTTATGTCCAGGAGGGATGGGCGCATCCCTCGCGCAAGCACCTCTATCTGACCACCAGCAATCGCGGCCCGGGCCTGAAGGCAGACGTAAACCACGTCAGCGCCTACCGCATCGACGCGGCGACGGGCAGCCTCTCGCCTCACCGACAGCCCAAGCCGCTGCCGCATCGGGCGGTCAACGTATGCGTCGATCCTTCGGGCAACTTCGTGATCAACGCGCATAACCTCCCGAAGAGCGGCCTCACGATCCATCGCATCGACCGCGACGGCACGCTCGGTTCGGAGGTGGAGCAGCCCGCCGGCCTGAATTTCGGGCCGTATCCGCACCAGGTGAACGTGGCGCCCTCGGGCCGCACCGTCGTGGTCGTCGACCGCGGTAACAAGGCGGAGCGCGACAAGCCCGAGGATCCGGGCGCGCTGCGGTCCTTCAGCTTCGAAGACGGCGTGCTTTCGAATCCCGCGGTCGTCGCCCCCAACGGCGGCTACGGCTTCGGCCCCCGCCACGTCGATTTCCATCCGCAGAAGCCGTGGATGTACGTCTCGGACGAGAAGCGCAGCCAGCTCCACATGTTCCGCATGCCTGGCGATGCGCTGGAGCCTGAAGCGGCCTACACCTGCGACACGCTCGCCGACCGCGCGAACGCGAAGCCGCGGCAGCAGCCGAGCACGATACACGTGCATCCGAGCGGCCGTTTCGTTTACATCGCGAACCGCGCGGACCACACGGTCGATTTCAACGGCCAGAAGGTTTTCGGCGGCGGCGAGAACACCATCACGGTCTTCGCGATCGATTCGACGACCGGTGAGCCCACGCCGATCCAGCATGCCGACACGCACTCGTTCCACGTGCGCACCTTCGCCTTCGATCCGAGCGGCCGCCTCATGGTCAGTGCGAGCATCAAGGCGATGAAGGTGTGCGTAGGGGCAGACGTCGAGGTGATACCCGCCGCGTTATCGGTGTTCCGCGTCGGCGCGGACGGCAAGCTCGATTTCGTGCGCAAATACGACGTCGACGCAGCGGGCAAGACTCACTACTGGATGGGGATCGTAGGCGCATAGGGCGCGCTTTAGCGGCACGCCTGCATCAATCGTCACTCGCAGGAATCAAAAAAGGGACCACATATCATGCATGACGTGAATATCCTGGCGACGGGCCTGGGGTTCCCGGAAGGGCCCGTGGTCTGCGCCGATGGCTCTGTGGTTTTGGTGGAGCTACGTAATCAACGCTGCTCGCGCGTGGCGCCCGATGGCAAAGTCAGCCTGTTCTCCGACTGCGGTGGCGGGCCGAACGGGCTCGCGACAGGACCGGATGGGTTTTTCTATTTGTGCAACAACGGCGGCAACCGTTATGTCGAAGGCCATCCCCTGGGCATGGGTCCGCATCCGGATTACCAATTCGGTTCCATCCAGCGCATCGATCCCAGGACCGGTGTGGCAACGCTGCTTTACAAGGAAGTAAACGGCCACCTGCTATCCGCGCCGAACGATCTCGTATTCGACAAGGCGGGCGGGTTCTACTTTACTGACCTTGGCAAGCGTATGCCGCGTCACAAGCTCTACGGCGGTGTTTATTACGCACTGCCTGACGGCTCGAAGGTCATCGAAGTGGCCTATCCCATCCTGAGTCCCAATGGCTGCGGCCTGTCGCCCGATGGCAGAACGCTTTATGTCGCCGAGACCGACGGCGCGCGGTTGTGGGCTTTTGAGGTCGAAGGCCCGGGCAAGGTCAAGCCCAAGCCCGAATACGCGCCGCACAGCGGCCGCGTTATCGCCGGGCTCGGCGGCAATGCGAAGTTCGACAGCCTCAAGGTCCTGGAGAATGGCAACATCGTCGTGGCGACGTTGATTACCGGGTACATCACTGAGTTTTCGCCGACAGGTGAAGTCGTGCGCGCCGTAAAAATGCCTGACGGCCATCCCACCAATATCTGCTTCGGCGGACGGGATATGCGCACTGCTTACATTACGCTGTCCGGCACGGGGCGACTCGGCGTGATGCAATGGCCGGAGCCAGGGTTAAAGCTGAACTTCGGATAGAGGGTCATCGCCGCTCAGCCCAAACTGGAATCCGGGGATCAGCAGCCTGGCTGGCAAGCCGAACGATCGGACGATGCTGGAAACCGTCGTCCAGTTGTGTCAGGCGCAAGGACTCGTCCGCGACAAGCCATCGATCGAGCAGCTTTTCGTGCCCGCGATTGAGTGATCATCGGGCTGAATCGAGGCTCCGCTACGCCGACGGCGGGCCGAAGACCGGCAGGTTGTATTCGCCGAACTTGTCCTGCCCGTCGGTCCAGCGCAGCGAGAGCACCATGCTCTCGCGCAGGTCGCCTACATCGATGTCGACCGGGTAGGAGACGAAGAGCGGCCCCTCGTCGAGCTCGAGCACGATCACCGTGTGGGGTGCCGGGTATTCCTCGAAGTATTTGCGGCGGAAGGTCGTCCACGAGAGGACCTTTCCCTGTCCGGAGACGGCGGCCCACTCCGCCTCGTCGGACAGGCACTTGTCGCACGTGGGTCCGGGCGGGAAGCGGAACTTGCCGCAGTCCGAGCACTTCTGGAGCCTGAGCTCCTTCTTCTGCGTGTAGGTCCAGAACTGCTCTGCATACGGATCCATCGAGCGGATCGGACGCGCCGTGGCCATGGCTCAGCTCCCTTTCGTATAGATGATGCTCTTGCACTTGCCGGCGACGTCGTGAACGTACTGCGCGACCTCGGCACCCTCGACCTGGCGTGCGCCGAGGCCGCCGCGCAACTGGCGCACGAGCTCGGGCTGGTGGTTCCAGCTTTGCATGTAGCTCTCGGAGAGCATGCCGCCGCTGGTGTTGCACGGGAGCTCGCCGCCGATCTCGATGCGCCCGTTCTGTATCCAGGCGCCGCCTTCACCTTCCTTGCAGAAGCCGAAGCCCTCGAGCGAGGCGAGCAGGTGCACGCTGAAGCTGTCGTAGGTCGCATACACGTCGACGTCCTTGGGCGTCACCCCCGCCATCGGATAGACCTGGGCGGCCACGTCGCGGTGCGCGGTATGGTAGAAATCCTTCAGACGCGGCCGCAATTGTGTCGCGTCGACGTTCTCCTCGGACCAGCCGATGCCGCTCACCATGACGGGCTTTTGCTTCAGATCCTTCGCCATGTCAGCACGGCGCAGGATGATGGCGACGCCGCCGTCGTTGATGAGGCAGTAGTCGAAGAGGCGCAGCGGCTCGGCCACGTAGGCCGCGTTCATGTAGTCCTCGATGGTCAGAGGCTTCTGCATGACAGCGTTGGGATTGAGGCACGCGTGCTTGCGGAAGGCCACGGCGATGGCGCCGAGCTGCTCCTCGGTGGTGCCGTAGAGGAGCTTGTGGCGCTGGAAGAAGAGGGCGTACAGCGCGCCTTGCGAAGTCAGACCCCACGGCGCGAAGTAAAAATAGGATGTGATGCCGCCGCCCGTCACGCGGGACCCGCCGTAAGCGGTGTTCATTGAGCGCTGCGCGTTGCCATAGACCAGGGCCACCGTCGTGCACAGGCCGCAGTTGATGGCCATGGTCGCCTCGATGATGCACTGGGCGGCGTCCCCGCTGCCGCTCCACCGGGGATTCAGGCCCCAGAGCTCGCTGGCCCTTTCGCCCGACAAGGTGGGCCCGGTGCAAAGCCCGTCGATGTCGTCTTTCTTCAGGCCGGAATCGTAAAGCGCGCGCTTGAGTGCACGCGAGGCGAGGGTGTAATGGTCCACACGGGCATCGCCCTTGCCGACGGCCTTGCCACCCGCGCCGCGGTAATCGGCGGCATAGTCGGTCTCGCCCACACCGACGATGGCCACGCTGTCTTTAAGGGAGCCCAGCCGCTCCCGGTCGAAGCTCAATGCCATAACTCACCCTCTCTCGTGTCGTGATTGTTCATCCTTCGACTTCGGCACGTTGCCTACGCTCAGGACGAACGGATTTGGAAGCGAACTTATGAATCAGCCTCTAGATGATTTCGCGTTTGCGCAGCGACTCGATCTCCGCCTCGCTCATGCCGAGGAGCTCGCCGTAGACGTAGTTGTTGTGCTCGGCCAGGGTCGGCGCGCGCCCGTGCACGAAAGCCGGCGTGCGTGACATCTTCACCGGATACCCTTCGTAAGGCACATCACCGAGCTCGGGATGATTGATGATCGGGTGCATCTCGCGGTGCTGAAGCTGGGGATCGTACTCGACCCGGTCCTCGGCACTCTGGATCGCAGCCGAGATGATGCCGGCGGCCTGGCACTGGCGCATGATGTCGTAGCGTCGGCGCGCCCGCGTCCAGCGCCCGATGATGCCATCGAGCTTGTCCTGATGCGCCACGCGCGCCTCGTTGGTCGCGAATTCGGGATCGACGGCGAGACCCGGCTGACCCATGAGTTGGCAGAGCGACTCGAACTGAGTCTGCGTCTCGCACGCGATGAAGACCCACCAATGCTGTCCGTTGCGGTCCTTGCCGGCGCAGCGGTAGGTGTTGTGCGGCGCGACCGCGGGAAAAATAGAGCGGTTGCCGGGCGGGAAGTCCGGGCGGCGCGTGCGTCGGCCATTCACCTGGTAATCGAGCATGTAGGTGCCCATCATGGACATCGCACCTTCGGTGACCGAATAGTCGATGTAGAAACCCTTGCCGGTCTTCTTCGCCTGGAGCAGGCCCTGGATCAGGGCGAGGCCGCCCATCCAGCCGCCCATGACGTCGAGATAGGAGAAACCCCAGCCCGCGGGCGGCTTGCCAGGAAGCCCTGACGCGAGCGATATGCCGGATTGCGCCTGCGCGGTCGGCCCGAAGCTGCGATAGCCCTTCCAATCGCCCGTGTGCCCGAAGCCCGACGCGCTCATGTACACGAGCCGCGGGTTGATCTCGTGGATCCGCTCCCACGTCAGCCCCCAGCTCGGCAGCACTTCCGCGCTGAAGTTCTCGACCAGCGCATCGCAGGCACCGATGAGCCGCTCGACGATCTTGAGACCCTCCGGATGCTTCGTGTTCAGGCTGATCGCGAGCTTCCCGTTGTGCAGCGTGTTGAAATACGGCGCGGGATAAAGCTTCTTCGCGCCCGGACTCTGGGCGGCGGCCGGCGGCTCTTCGCCGACGGTGTTGAATTGCGGGTCCGAGTAGATTTTTTTCGTGCCGGGCAGCTGCGCTGCCTGAGGCGCGTCGTTGACGATGCTCGGCGTGGCGTTGTAGCGATGGTCGTCGTAGCCGCCGGCGCGTTCTACGTGGATGACTTCGGCGCCGTAATGTGTGAGAAGACGCGGCGCCCACGGGCCCACGGTCTTCCAGGTGAAGTCGAGGACACGGATCCCGCTGAGGACGCCCGAACGCACGGGGGATCGCTGACTCATCGTATGACTCCTGAAGCGGTCAGCGCGGCGATCTCCCGGTCTTTCATGCCGAGATCCTGCTCGAGGACGCGCCGGGTATGCTCGCCGAGATGCGGCGCACGGCGCCTGGGCTCGATTCCAATCGCATCGCACGCGACGGGTCCGCGCGGATAGGGAATGGCGCGGCCGATCTCCGGATGCTCGATGTCGCGCCAGAAGTCACGTTGATGATAGTGCGGGATGTCGTAGTTCTCTTCGGCGGCGTGGACGAGGCCCCACGAGATGCCGTGCGACTGCGCGCGGTGGAAACACTCTTCGCCGTTGCTGGCGGCGATCAAGCGGCCCACGGCATCGCGGATCACGGTGCCCTGGCGGTACTCGGCCATGCGGAACGCCTCGTCCTGGTACTTCGGATCGTGCAGCTCCCCTGTTACACCTTTCTCGTCCATCCACTTGATCAGCTTGTCCCAGACCCGCGGACCGAAGTTCTGCATGACGGCGATCATGTACTTGCCATCGGCAGTCGGTAGCTGCAGCGGCTGCTGCCGCCGGGCATTGGCGTGCATGCCGGTCTGGCGGTACACGGTCTCGCCGTAGTACATCCACTGCGGCACCGCGGCCTCGGTGCCGATCGAGCAGGCGTCGTGGATCGAAACGTCGATGTACTGTCCCTGCTCGGAGCTCATCCGGTCGAAGAGCGCAACGGTGATGCCGTGCAGGACGAACGCGCAGCCCATGTGCCACGCCTGGTGGCCCTGTCCGCCGATCGGGGTGACGGCAGGATCCGAGTAGCCCGTGCTGGACATCTGGCCGCCGAGGGCGAGATGGGCGGCGTCGTTCATCTGGTAATCGCGCCACGGCCCGTCCTGACCGAAGTCGGTAAGCGAGGCGTAGATGAGCGCCTTGTTGGCCGCGACGGAGCCGTAGGCCAGGCCCAGCTTCGGTAGGGTGCCGGGCGGGGTGCTCTCCAGGAAGATATCGGCGCTCGCCAGAAGCTTTTTCAAAAGATCCTGGGCGGGCTTGCGCGCGAGCTCGAGCGCCACGCTCTCTTTGCCGGTGTTGTACCACCAGTAGTCCAGGCAGCGGTCGGGGTCGGGCGTGTCGTCGACGAAAGGGCCGCACCATCGGCCGGGACTGCCCCCGGTGGGCTCGATCTGAATCACGCGGGCGCCGCCATCCGCCAGGAGCTTGCCCGCCCACTGATTACGGCGGTCGGCAAGCTCGACCACGGTGAGGCCTTCGTAAACACCGCTCATGCATCGTCTCCATGACTTCGGGTTTTTCGCCTCGATCGAAGACCTTTCGAACAAGGCATACAGGGGCACGCCGGCCGCGGTCAGCGGCGAAGGTGATGCCGGCGAGGGAAGCGCTACACCGCGACGATCGGGTCGCCTTCGACCCGCTTCGACGGCGTGCCGTCCACTCCGACGGGCACATCGCCCACCAGCGTGACGCGATAGAACTGGCGGTCGAAGTCCGAATCGAAGATATCCCGGGGGGCGAGGTGCGACGTGGCGCGGTTATCCCAGAACGCCACGCTGCCTGGCGCCCAGCGAAAGCGTACGGTGAACTCGGGCCGCACGATATGCTCCCAAAGGAATTCGAGCAGCACTTGGCTCTCGCGCGGTGACATGCCGACGATCGACTTCAGGAACGACGGGCTGACGAACAGCGCGCGCTCGCCGGTCTCCGGATGCACTCTCACGATCGGGTGCTCGCTCACCAGGGTGCGCTTGCGCATCAGCTCGCGATACTCCGGCGTCTCATCGATGCCGGGCGGCGGCGCGAATCGATGCACCCCTCGCAATCCATCCAGGATTGTGCGCATCACCGGCGACAGCGCGTTGTAGGCCGCGACCAGATTGGTGAACAGGGTGTCGCCGCCATAGGGCGGCACGATATCGCCGCGCAGGATCGATGCGGCAGGCGGATTGATCGCCGCCGTGATGTCGGTGTGCCAGCCCGACCACGGCCGGAACAGGATCTCGCCCTGGTACCGGTTCGCCTTGCGGTTCTTGGCCACGGAATAAATCTGCGGGTATTCGCCGTCGCTCCCGTAGACGACGTGTCCGGCAGTCGTCTGGCCGAACTGGCGCGCGGCTGCAATGTGCTGGCGATGATCGAGCGGCTGATCGTGAAAGAAGACCACCTTCCAGCGCAGCAGCGCGCTGCGGATCGCACTCACCTGCTCCGGCGCAAGCGGACGCGACAGATCGACGCCCCTGATCTCGGCGCCGATGTGTATCGCCATCGGAACGACCTCGACCGTCCCCGTTTGCTTCGCTGCTGCGTCCCTCATCGCTTGTACGGGCATGGCCTGAGCTCCTTTGGGTTCGCTTCCAAATGGCATTCTAGACCGTCCGGCAGCGTCGGCGCGAGGGCAGCGCGTTGGGTCGGGCGCCGACCACGGGTTTACATCGATCCCTCAATCAAGCCATTATCCGCACGCTGGGCGCCCGCTCTTCCTGCACGTAAACCCCAACCTCGGGACAGCGAAATGAAAATCGTCGACGTCAGGACCTACTCGCCGGTGTATCCGGTCAAGGATCCGTTCTCCAATGCTGTGCGCACCACACGAGAGCGCGCGTTCGGTCTGGTAGAAGTCATAACCGATGCCGGCGTCACCGGATGGGGAGAAGGGGCAACCGTGCCGGCGCGCCGTGCGCTCGACGCGCAGGTGATCGGCCGCAATCCTTTTGACTACGAAGTCATCTGGGAAGGGCTGCACAAGCAAGGCACCGATGCCGCCGCGATCAGCGCCGTGGACATCGCGCTGTGGGACGTCATGGGCAAAGCGCTGAAGCAACCCATCCACCAGTTGCTGGGCGGCGCGTTTCGCACGCGCGTGCAGGCGTACGCCACCGGGCTTTTTCGCCGCGAACGCGCTGACCCGACCGCGGCCTTGGTGGAGGAGGCGCGCGGGTACGTCGACGAAGGCTTCACGGCCATGAAAATGAAAGTCGGTTTCGGACCCGACTACGACATCAGGAACGTCGCAGCGGTACGCCGTGCGATCGGCGACGATATCCTGTTCGCTGTCGACGCCAATTGCGGTTATGACCGCGGCACGGCCATCGCCGTCGGCCAGGAGATCGGGAAGAACAATCTCCTGTGGTTCGAAGAGCCGATCAGCGCAGACGACGTCGAGGGCTACATCGAGATTCGCCGCGCGCTGAAGATGCGCATCTCGGGCGCGGAACAGTTTCGGGGGCGCTGGGCGTTCCGGCGCATGATCCAGGAGCGTGCGCTGGACATCATCCAGCCCGATGTGTGCGTGTGCGGCGGTTTCACCGAGTATCGGAAAATCGCGGCCATGGCGAGCGCGAACCACGTCCGGGTGATCCCGCACATGTTCGGCACCGCCATCCGGCTCGCCGCCACATTGCATCTGCTCGCGGCGATGCCCGACTCGCCGCGTGCGCACGAGCCGTTTCCCGCGCTGCTGGAGTACGACATGAGCGAAAATGCGCTGCGCACCGAGCTCGCGCGCGAGCCCATACGCCACAGCGGCGGCATCGTCTCCGTGCCGCAAGGGCCGGGCCTCGGTATCGAGATCGACCGTGAGGTGCTTGCGAAGTACTGCCCGCCGCGTGCGTGAGCGCTACGGGGTGTCGTCGCGAGCGGCGCTGCGGCGAAGCTTCAACGCTTTTGGGTGTCATTGCGAGCAGGGCCGCTGCGAAGCAATCCCGGAGCGTCCGTGTCGGCCACGGGGTCGCCACGCCGCGGTTGCTCGCGGCTCGCGATGAGGTGTTTTAAGCGCCGTTCAGAAGAAACCGTTTCCAAGGGGAGAGATATCGTGAACCGCATACGCAACTGCATTCGAATCGTACTCGCCTGCGCCGCGCTGCCCGCGGTCCTCCTGCCGACGCACGTCGCGTGGGCGGCAGAAGCCGCTTATCCCGTGCGGCCGATTCGCATCATCGTGCCATTTGTCGCAGGCGGCGGCACCGACCTGCTGGCGCGGCTCATCACCCCGCGCATGGGCGAGATTCTCGGACAGCAGATCGTGATCGACAACCGCGGGGGCGGCGGCAGCATCGTGGGCACGCAACTCCTCTCCAAATCGCCGGCCGACGGTTACACGATCGCGATGATGGATACGGCGTTCGCGATCAACCCGGGTTTCGCAGAAAAGCTTCCCTACGACGCCGAGCGCGACTTTACGTTCGTGGCGATCATCGCCACGTCACCCACGGTGCTGGTCGCGCAGTCGGGCCTCAAGGTGCGCACGCTGCAGGAGCTCATCGCCGCGGCGAAAAGCAATCCGGGCAAGATCAAGGCCGCATCCGCGGGGGTCGGGTCATCCAGCCATCTCACCATCGAAATGCTGAACGCAGCCGCGAAAATCAAACTTCTGCACGTGCCGTACAAAGGTGCGGGCGCAGCCATACAGGATATGCTCGGCGGGCACGCCGACCTGACTTTCGCGGTGGCCGGATCGGTCGTTCCGCAGATACAGGCCGGAACCCTGATTCCGCTCGCCGTTACCGGCAAGACGCCGTCGTCGGTGCTGCCGAAGGTGCCGACGTTCGCCGCGGCCGGGCTGCCCGAAGTCAATCCCGAGGCCTTCCGCTTCATTGCGGCACCCGCCGGGATTCCAGCGTCTGTGACTCAGAAGCTCACCGCGGCGCTCACCACAACGCTGGCTTCGCAGGAGCTCAGAACGCGCCTGATCGACAACGGCTTCGACCCGGCATTCCACACCGGCAAGGAGGCCCGCGACTTTATCGTGCGGGAAATCAGCAAATGGCGTCAGGCGGTCAAGGAATCGGGCGTGAAGCCCAATTGAGCTCAAGCCTTCGGCGGTCGATGCGCCCGCAGGAAGGAGTGCACCTGGCGCACGGCCAGCGGGATCCTGTCCTTCGGCTCCTTCCACGGAAAGAGGCTCACTTCGGACCTCGGCGCGAGCATCGCGGATTCCATGGCCACGACGTAGGGGTGAGGCGGTGAGTCGTCGGGCATGACGAGTAGCGGCGTCTGGCAGGCGCGCACGAAGTCGCGCGTCACCGTCCAGACGAAGTCGGGGTTGGTTCGATACATCCGGGTCAGGAAGCGCTCGACCATCTCCATCGTTATGTTGGGCCTGAGCTTCACCAGATCGGGCCCCCACCCTTTCATGTTGGTCTCATAGGACAGATTCGGCAGCTCCTTGCGAAAGCCGCTGGGTTGCGAGAGGACTGCCGCGACGACTCGATCGGGCGCGCGCTTCATCAGGTTCCAGATGAAGGGGCCGGCGATGCAAAAGCCCAGAACCATGAATCGTTTGATGCCCAGATGATCCATCACGCCGAGCTGGTCATCGGCGTACGCGTCCCATGGCCGGTCGACTTCGAGCGGGCCGACGGACTGGCCGCTCGGCGCATTGCGCAAGTCAGCCGTGATGCAACGGTAGTCCTTGCTGAATTCCGCGACTGGATTGAACGGTGCGCTCTTGGCGTTCCAGGCGATCGTCGAGTTCAGCCCGCCGCCGGGAATGAGCAGCAGCGGAAAGCCTGACCCGGTGTCTTCGAACTGGATGCGAACATTGCCTTTCTCGTAGAACGCCATGGCGGTTTCCCCTTTGCCGGTGGGTTGCGCGAACGCGCGGGGTGCAGCGGCCACTGCCGCCGCTGCCGCGCCTCGTGTCAGCAAGGTGCGTCTCTTCGTATCCATAAGCTTCCCTCTTCATGAGCCCGGCGTCCTGAAACGGGTCCAGGCTGCTATTTAACCGGCTCCCGCGCCTGCCGGGTGCCCGATCATCGCGGTTTTGGACGGCGTGCGGCCGATCATCATCACCAGCACCGCAGCGACGAAACAGAGCGCGCCCGAGATGATGAACGCCTGGGTGTAGTTGCCCATATCCACCCGTATGACGCCGGCGAGGTATGCCGCGGCGGCGCCGCCGAGCTGGTGCGAAGCCGAGATCCAGCCGAACATGATGCCGGTATTGTCTTTGCCGAATGCGTTTGCGGTGAGACGCACGGTGGGGGGCACGGTCGCGATCCAGTCGAGGCCGTAAAAAACCACGAACAGGCCGAGCGTGTAGAACGAATCGAAAGCGTACGGCAGGTAGAGCAGCGAAAGCCCGCGCAGACTGTAGTAGACCGCCAGCAGAACGCGATTGTCCATGCGGTCGCTCAGCCAGCCCGAGCCGGTCGCGCCGACGAAATTGAAAATCGCCATCATCGCGAGCATGCTCGCGGCCGCGACTTCCGTCATGCCTTTGTCCAGGCATGCCGCGACGAGATGCGTGCCGATGAGGCCGTTCGTCGACGCACCGCAAACGAAGAAGCTTCCGGCAAGCAGCCAGAAGTCCCGCGAGCGTAAGCCGGTGCCGAGCGCGGCGAACGCAACACGCACCGGATTGCCGGGTCTTGCGGGTGGCGGGGCGCTCGTGCCCGCAGCTTCCCCATACGCCGCAAGACCCACGTCCTGCGGGCGCTCGCGCATCAGCTTCGCAACGGGAAAGAGCAGCGCGAGCACGATTCCCGCGAGGATGAGCGACATCGCGCGCCAGCCGAATGCGCCGATGACGGCGGCGAGGAGCGGCAGGAAGAGTAGCTGACCCGCCGCCGCCGACGAGGTGAGCAAGCCCATCACGAGGCCGCGGCGTGCGGTGAACCAGCGCGCTGCGACCGTGGCGGCAAGGACGTTGGCGATGACGCCGGTTCCGGAACCGACGACGAAACCCCACAACACGACGAGGTGCCATGAATGCTGCATGAGCGGCGTCAACGCGACCCCCGCGGCGATCGCGCCGAGCGCACCGAGCATCATCCGGCGCACGCCGAACGTCTCCATCATCGCGGCTGCGAAGGGCCCGATGAGGCCGTAGAGCAGGATGTTGACGCCGACGGCGAAGGAGATCGTCGCGCGCGACCACTGGAATTCGGTCTCGAGCGGGACGATGAGCAGGGCAGGGCTGGAGCGGGTGGCGCCGGCGACGAGCAGCGCCACGAACGTGACCGCGGCGATGACCCACGCGTAGTGCACCTTGCTGCGGCAGGACATCGACGCTCCCCTTACGTGCGCCTAAGAATAGCCGAAGTACGGCAGCAGATCATCAAAACAGGCAAACCGTCGAGTGATGACTCGAGCGTAAGCCATGAGCGCGTGACGCGTGACTGCGCCGCCTCATCACTGCACTTTGATGTTGCCGACCTTCACCACCATCTTCCATTTCTCGATTTCCTTCGCGATCACGCGCTGGAATTCGTCCGGCGTGGAATGCGCCGGCTCGCGGCCGTCGGCGCGGAGCCGATCCTGGACGTCCGGCTGCTTCAGAATGCGCCCGAGCGTCTCATTGAGCTTCACGATGACGGCTCTCGGTGTTCGCGCGGGTGCCCACATGCCGTTCCACGACGTGTGCTCGTAGCCGGGAACGGTCTCGGCGACCGTAGGCAGGTCGGGAAGCTCCCCGTAACGCTCGAGCGTGGTGACGGCGAGCGCGCGCAGCCGGTTCGCTTTCAGGTGCGGCATCAGCGCCGGCACCGAGGAGAAGATAATCTGTATCTGGCCGCCGAGCAGGTCGACGATGGCGGGCGCATCGCCCTTGTAGGGAACGTGCACCATCGTGGTCTTCGTCATCTGCTGAAAAAGCTCGGTCGCCAGATGCGTGGCGCCGCCGATGCCCGAGGAGCCATACGTGATTCCGCGGGGTTTCGCGCGCGCAAGCTCGATGAATTCCTTCACGCCGGACGCGCTGACCGACGGGTTGACGGCTACCGCGAAAGGTCCTTTGTGCAGCACGCCGACCGGCGCGATGTCCCTGACCGGGTCGTACGACAGCTTGTAGAGCGCGGCATTCGTGGCGTAGCTCGTTGCGACGATGATGAGCGTATAGCCGTCGGGATTGGCGCGCACCACGATGTCGGTGCCGATCGAGCCGCCGGCGCCGGCGCGATTGTCGATGATGAACTGCTGCCCGAGCTCCTGGGATAATTTTGCCGCGAGCACGCGGCCGATGATGTCGGTGCTGCCTCCGGGTGCGAAGGGCACGACGACGCGAACCGGTTTGTCGGGCCATTTTCCCGTTTGCGCGTGCGCGGCAGGCAAGGCTGCAGCGAGCACGAGCATGGACAATACGCGGCTTGGTTTCATCGGCGAATCGCTCCCCCGGTTGGAAGTTCGAGCGCTGCTATACGCGAGCGCGCGGGTCGAATCGCGCGACTCGCGACAGCAGATAATCCACCTCCGCGCGTGCGGTCGGCGACAATGCCGAACCGGGTTTGCGCTGGGTGTCGGAGGTGATCACCCCGCGCGTCATGAGGATGTATTTTCGAACCGCCAGCCCGACGCCGGGCTGCTGCTCGTAACGGATCAGCGGAAGGTGCGAATAGAACAGATCGTGCGCCTCGTCCCGCTTGCCTGCCTGCGAAAGCGTTACGAGATCGACGAGCATGTCGGGGAATGCGTATCCCGTCATGGCGCCATCCGAGCCGCGCTCGAGCTCGAAATCCACGAAGATGGCGCCATTCCCGGTGAGTATCGACACGCGTCGCATGGCGCCGTCTGTCTCGAGCTTGCGCACGGCCGTGATTTTTTCGAGGCTCGGCCAGTCTTCGATCTTGAGCATGACGCACGACGGATTCTCCGTGACGATTCTGGCCAGGACCTGCGGCGTCATCACGACGCTGAAAGCGAGCGGGTAGTCCTGAAGCGCGAACGGCACGTCGTCACCGATGGCTTCGCGCGCCTGCCGGTAATACGTGACGATCTGATCGTCCGTGCGCAGTGTCGGCGGCGGGGCGATCATCACGCCTGCGGCGCCGGCTTCCATCGACTCGCGCGCCAGCGCACGCATCGGCGCGAACCCCGGTGAGGTGACGCCGACGATGACAGGCACCTGGCCTGCCCGCTTCACCATCTGTTTTACGAGGGAGACCGATTCGGCGCCATCGAGCTTGGTTGCCTCACCCATGACACCCAGCGCCGTGATGCCGCTGACGCCGCACTCGAGATAAAAGTCCGTCACCCGGTCGATCGAAGCCGTATCGACACGGCCATCGGGGTGGAACGGAGTTGCCGCGATCGTGTAGACGCCGGACGCCTGCTCGTTGAAAGGCATGGTGTTAGACCTTGTACGCTTCGATCAGGCCCGGTTTCGGGTCCGGGCTCAGCTCCGCATCGTGCGGGAGCTTAGGATAACCCGCGTCGGCGCGCAGCGTTTTTATCCGGGAAAACGTAGTCGAGGCCTGTGGTGTTTGCCCCTTCAAGCCCTTGCCACATGTAGCGCATAGGATACACTCGCCCATGCTCGTTCGGACGACCGAGGTCTATCGAGACTGGATCAACGCTCTGAAGGACCGAGCGGGCCGGGCGCGCATTCAGGCCGTGTCGACCGCCTGGCGCACGGAAACCCTGGGCAGCATCGAAGCCTCGCTGGCGGCATCTCCGAACTGAAGATCGACTCCGGGCCTGGGTATCGCGTCTATTACATAGAACGAGGAGGCGAAGTCATTATTTTGCTCGCCGGTGGTGACAAATCAACGCAGCAGCAGGACATCAGAGCCGCCGTTGCCCTTGCTCGCAATTTATGAGACGACCCGTCATGCGCAAAACCACGTCCAAATCCAAGGCAAAGACCAAGACCCTTGCCTACGACATAGCCGAGCAGTTGCGCACACCCGACGAAATGGCTGCCTACCTCGATGCCTGGCTCGCTGAAGCGCCCGATGATGCGGCAGGCATTGCCCGTGCGCTTGGTGACATCGCTCGTGCGAAAGGCATGTCACAGGTGGCGCGCGACACCGGGCTGAGTCGGGAAAGCCTGTACAAAGCACTGAGCGAGACCGGCAACCCGAGCTTCGCTACCGTTCTTAAAGTTGCCAAAGCGCTTGGCCTTCGTCTGCACGCACAAGCGGCTTAGCTTGCAGCGGTGATCACAATAGGGTTCGTCCCGATGAGCATTGAGACGACCTGGCGCTTCATCGGGTCGCTTTAATCCGCTCTTCAAGAAGCCCGCAGAGAAGAAAGAAGAAGAAAGGGCCAGGCGCCGAGCCTGGCCTTTTCAATGACCGCACCGCCGTCATTGACAGCGCGAGCCGATTTTCGCAATTATCGAAGGCTCAGACGCAGCCCCGGCACGTAAGATCCCGGGCGCGAAATCGAGCAGAAATCCACGAGGAGTCACCGAACATCATGAATGTCGCAGCCGAACGCGTGCGCGAGCAAATCACGTCCATCCGGACGTGTTGCACGGCACGCCCGCGGTCGACCCCGAGGAGCCTGTCCTGGTTCACGGCGATCCGGAAGCGGCGTCGCGCGAGCGGCGCCTGCGCGATGGCATACCCATCCCGCAGAAACTCGCCGAACAGATCCGGGCGATCTGCGAACGCTGCGGCGTGCCTTACGTGCTGGAGTCATAGACACGTCTCCTGCCCAGTCTCGGCCTCAGTCTCAGTCTCAGTCGCAGCCGCGGCGGGTTGCCGACGCTTCATCCTCTAGCTCGCCCAGGCTTCCACGACAGATGTGGCAGTCGCGGACGATTCGGCAATACGCAATCTGAACCCAAGTCCTCCATGAACACACCCGAGTCACCGGCGCCGCGCATCGGCGCGGGCGCCCTGTTCGTCGCATTCACGCAAATCACGCTCTCGAGCTTCGGCGGTGCGCTCTTCTGGTCGCGGCGCGCGCTCGTCGAGCGCCGCCGCTGGCTCACCGAACAGGAGTTCGTCGAGATGCTGTCGCTCGCGCAGCTTCTCCCCGGCGCGAACGGCACCAACATGGCGGTGCTGGTCGGCTATCGCTTCGCGGGGTGGCGCGGCGCGATGGCTTCGCTTGTCGGGTTCATGGCGGCGCCGTGTCTCGTCATTGCGGCGCTCGGCGCAATGCACCAGCGCTACGGCTCGCTGCCGCTCGTGCAGAATGCGTTGACGGGCATGTCGGCTGTGGCGGTCGGCCTGCTGATCGCCATGGCGGCCAAAATGAGTGCGGTATTGCAGCGGCGCTGGCGCCCATGGGTGTTCGTGGCGCTGACGTTCGCCGGCGTCGGTGTGACGCGCTGGCCTTTTCTCGCGGTCGTCGGTGTGCTCGCGCCGTTGGCCATCGGGGCAACCTGGCGAGGCAGGCTCTGATGGATTTCGCCCAGCTCGGTGCGCTGTTCCTGTATTTCCTGATGCTCTCTTTTCTGGCGGTCGGCGGCGCGCCGTCGGTGCTGCCCGAGATGCATCGCTACGTCGTCGAGCTCAACGGATGGATGACGAGCAGCCAGTTCGCGGAAATCTTTGCGCTCGCGCAGATCTCGCCCGGGCCCAACGTCATGTACATCCCGCTTTACGGCTGGCACATCGCCGGCTGGCGGGGCGCCATCGCAACCACCTTGGCGATGCTGGTGCCGTCGTGCACGCTTACGCTTTTCGTCGCGCACCTGCACGCGCGGCATCCTAAGGCTGCTTTCGGGATCGCGGTGCGCCGCGGCCTGACGCCGATCACGATGGGACTCATTTTCGCGAGCGGGTGGATCCTGCTGCCTGCGGTCAACGATGACTGGCGAGGCTACCTGCTCACGGGTTTGACGGTGCTGCTGCTCCTGCGCACGCGGCTCAACCCGATCGTGCTTCTCATCGGCGGGGCGGCGGCCGGCATGAGCGGCCTGGTCTAGCCCGGCGCGCCTGCGCTGCTTTCCCAGTCGCCGCCGAGCGCCTTCACCAGGAACACCGCGATCAGCAGCCGCTGGCCCAGCAACTGTGCCGTGAGACGCTCGCTGTTGAGCAGGCTTTGCTGGGCGGTGACGACGTCGAGGTAAGTCGCCACGCCGCCTTCGTAGCGTGTGGTTGCGAGATCGAGCACGCGATTCGCGCTCACCGTCGCCGCCATCGCTTGTGCATGCGCGCGCTCGAGTGCTGCCATGCCGATGATGCCGTCCTCGACTTCCTGCATTGCGGTCAGCACGACCCGGCGATAGAGGGCCACCGTCGCCTCGTACCCCGCGCGGGCGCTGTCCATGTTGGCGCGCAGCCGTCCGGCGTCGAACAGCGGCTGCACGAGCGAGGTGCCGATGGACCAGATGAGGCTGGGTGCGTCGAACAGGTTCTGCAAGGTGCGGCTTTCCACGCCGTAGGCTCCGCCCAGGGTGATGCTCGGATAGAACGCGGCGTTGGCGACTCCGATCTGGGCGTTGGCCGCGGCCATCGCCCGCTCGGCTGCAGCGACGTCGGGGCGCCGTTCCAGAATATCGGAGGGCACGCCGATCGGCACCGCAGGCGGCGGCGCGCGCTTCACGTTGGGGGCGACCGAAAACACCGGCGCCGGTGTGCCCGTCAGTGTCGCGAGCGCATGCTCGAACTGGGCGCGCTGCCTGCGCAGCACGTCGACCTGCGCGAGCGTGCTATCGAGGAGCGCCTGCTGCTGGGCGACGTCTAGGCCCGAGGTGGCGCCGAGATCGTGCCGCGTGGTGGCGAGCCCGTGAACACGTCGTTGCAGATCGATCGAGCGCGAAAGCACGTCGAGCTCGATGTCCAGCGCGCGCAGGTTGAAGTAGGCCGTCGCCACGTCGGCAGTCAGCAGCAGCCGGACATTCTCCAAGTCGGCCGCCGACTGCTGTGCGGAGGCGCGTGCGCCTTCGATGGTGTTTCGCACGCGCCCTGCGAAATCGGCTTCGTAACTCACGTTGAGCGCGCCGATGAAATCGTTCTCGCTCGTCGAGAGCTGCGATTGCCGCGGATTGCTTCGCGGGCGATTCGCCGAGAGCGCGGCGCGCTGTGCGCGCGTGTTCAGGTTGACCTGTGGGAACAGACCGGCCGAAGCCGAAGCCAGCAGCGCGCGCGCCTGCGCGAGCCGCGCATTCGCCAGCGCCAGTGTCGGGCTGCCGGTCAGCGATTGCTGGACGAGCGCGTCGAGCTGCGGGTCGCCGAAGCGCTGCCACCACGCGCCTTTCGCTGCACCATCGCGCGGCGTGCTCTCCCGCCAGGGCGATTCCACTTTCCACGCGACAGGCATATCGAGCACCGGCCTGCTATATCCGGGCAACAGGGCGCACGCGTTGAAAAGTGACAGTCCGGCCGTCGCGGCAAGAACGGCGAGCGTCTTGCGTGCCCTCACTTTTCGCCCTCGGGCGCGGCTGCTTTGGCGGGTTTCCCGGGCTTCGCTGCGGGGGCGACGGATACCGCATCGCCATCGGCGAGCGAGTCGGCCGGATTGAGTACGATCTGATCCTTGCCGGTGAGACCTTCGAGCACCTCGACGTTCGGACCATAGTTGCGGCCGATCCTGACCGGGCGCAGGTTCACGTGTCCGGTGGCATCGACCACGACGACGCGCGTGCCGTCCCCGCGGATCATCAACGCGTTCGTGGGTATCGTCAGGCCCTGGCTCGCCTGCAGGGGCAGCAAAACCTGCACGTAGGCGCCGGGCATGAGCGCGCCTTCGCGGTTGGGAAGCGTGACTTCGATCTGCATCGTGCGGCTGGCCGTGTCGATGGATCCGGCGGTGCGGGCGACCACCCCTTTGAAGGTTTGCGCGAGCTCGGTCTGCGACACCGTCACTTCCTGCCCGGTCTTGATGCGCTGTGCGTAGGCCTGCGGCACGTTGACGTAGACGCGCAGCGGATCGGTCTGCGACAGAAGGAACATCGCCCGCGCCGCACCACCGCCCGCGTCGATCAGGTCGCCGACGTCGACGTTGCGCCGCGTGATCACGCCCGCAAACGGTGCCACCACGCGC